>DATGGY010000150.1:0-15431 GCA_035308285.1 Bradyrhizobium sp.
GATCTCGCCAAAGACGGAAGGCGGCGCGCGGCTCGGCTCGATCGATACCGACATCGAGACCTGGACCCACGTGTTCAAGGTCAATTTCTTCGCACCCATCATGATGGCGCGCGGGCTGATCGAAGAGTTGAGGGCGGCGAAGGGCTCGGTGGTCAACGTAACCTCGATCGCCGGTTCCCGCGTGCACCCTTTCGCCGGCGCGGCCTACGCGACCTCGAAGGCGGCGCTGGCTTCCCTCACCCGAGAGATGGCCTCGGATTTCGGCCGCATCGGCGTGCGCGTCAATTCAATCGCGCCGGGCGAGATCGACACCTCGATCCTTTCGCCGGGCACCGAGAAGATCGTCGAACAGCAGATTCCGCTACGCCGGCTGGGTACGCCGGACGAAGTCGCCAAGATCATCTATGTGCTGTGCACGGAGACGAGTTCCTACGTGAATGGCGCCGAGATCCACATCAATGGCGGCCAGCACGTTTGAGATGCCTCATCCCGCGGAGGAAGAGGTTTGCGGTTGCGGCAGCACCTCAGATCAATCCACGCAGGATTTGCGCGGCCTGCCAGCGCAGCGACGCCTCGAAATTGGCGATGCTGGAACACTCATCTTCCCTCTCGCCGTCCGACAGCGCCGCGCCGCAATGCCGGCAGGTCCGCGCCGAAATCGCCTGCGCCCTGCCGACAATGTTGCGGCCCTGCTGGTAGCTGGCGAAGTCGACGACGTTCTGCGCCTGCATTATGACTTTCTCAACCATTGCTGTCCTCGCAATCAATGCGAGTGTTATCGCAGAAAGGCGTCGCACAAACGTTCAGTCCAACGCTCAAATTTTAGCGGAGCAATTCACGCCGCAGTCCTGCAACGTGCCGCACTTTCTTAACTCTGGCCGAGCGAGCGATCTGCCTTACAGCCACTTCTTCCATTTGAAAATCAGGTAGGGTCCGACCGCGGCGAGGATCATCATCAGCACCGCGAGCGGATAGCCATGTTCCCATTCCAGCTCCGGCATTATCTTGAAATTCATGCCGTAGATCGAGGCAATCAGGGTCGGCGGCATCAGCACCACCGCCATCACCGAAAACAGTTTGATGATGTTGTTCTGCTCGAGGTTGACGACACCAAGCATCGCATCAAGCACGAAGGTGATCTTGTTGGACAGGTAGGAGGCGTGGTCGGTCAGCGAGGTCACGTCCCGCTGCATGGTCTTGAGCTGCTCGCGCATGTCCTTGGACCATTTGACGCCGTCGACCGCGGCCGCAACGAACGTCACCACCCGCCCGATCGAGACCAGGCTTTCCCGCACTTTCGAAGTGAGATCGCCTTTGCGCCCGATCGCGATCAGGATGTCGGAATAGCGCTTGGCGTGACCGGTGCGCGCCGCGCCCTCGGGTTCGAAAATGTTGTGGCTGAGCGCGTCCATGTCGCTGCCGGCGCGTTCCAGAATGTCGGCGTTGCGGTCGATCACCGCGTCCAGCAGTTCCATCAGGACCATTTCGCCGGTAATCCCGGAGGCGCAGGAGCGCGCCAGCTTGTTTTCCACCAGCACGAATGGCCGCGGCTCGTCGTAGCGCACGGTCACCAGCCGATGGTTGGCGAGGATGAAGGTGACGGCCGTGGTGCGCGGGTTTTCAGTGTCCGCCCCGCACATCAGGGTGGCGGTCATGTAGCGGGCGCCGTTCTCGATATAGAGCCGGCTGGAAATCTCGATCTCCTGCATGTCCTCGCGGGTCGGCACCGCTATTCCGGCCAGCCGCTCTACCGCCTTGTCCTCAACCACGGTCGGCTTCACAAGGTCGACCCAGACCGCACTCTCCGGGAGGTTGTCCAGACCGCTGATCGCGGCCTTTTTCAGGGAGGATTCGGATGGCACGAACACCGAAAACATGGGCAACTCCAAACTGGGAAGGCAAATTAACCGACAAGAAATAGCTCGATTCTGGCAGGCCCTTCATGACCGGCCGGTGTTCCCCTCGCGCTTTGCGGCTTCCCGGTGGCGGCAGCGCGGCCGGGATCCGGCAGAGACCCATGCGAATGCCCAAGAATAGGCCGCCACACAAGGACTTGCGGCAAAAAAGACACAGCCGGCCTGCCGCAGTGCGGGACAAGCATCTGAACGCTGGAATTATTGCCAATTTCGGCGATAATGCTAACCCTACTAACGGAATGGTGGCGTTTGAGGCGCAATGTCGGCGCCGTGTGCGCATGGCCTTCGATTGGACCTACAATATGTCGTCGCTGAAATTGACACTGGGTATTCTGGCTGCAGGCCTGTTGCTCTCCGGTTGCGTGGAAACTGCAACCTATGAGGCGACCAACACGACCGCCTTCAAGCAGCGCGACAAGGAATTGCTAGCAAAGATTCGCTACGAGAATGTGCAGCCGCCGGAAAACTTCCGCCGCGCAATCGTCGAGTTTCAACGCAAGGAAGCACCCGGCTCGATCGTGGTCGATTCCGACAACCACTACCTCTATTTCGTGCTGAACGACGGCAAGGCGATCCGCTATGGCATCACCGTCGGCGAGGAAGCCATGGCATGGTCGGGCATCGCCAAGATCGGCAGCATGGCCGAGTGGCCGCCCTGGCACCCGACAAAGAGCGAAATCGAGCGTCTGGGCGTGCCCACTTTCGTAGCCCCGGGTCCGGACAATCCGATGGGTTCGCGTGCGCTTTATCTGTACTCGGGCGGCAAGGACACCCTGTTCCGGATTCACGGCACCAACCAGCCGGAATATATCGGATCGTCGATCTCCTCCGGTTGCATCCGGATGACGAACGAGGACGTGATCGACCTTTATAACCGGGTGAAGATGGGCACCATTGTTGTGGTGCTTGCGCCTCACCATGGCGACTCGCCCTTTGGCTCCAGTTCGCACATGGCGCTGGGCGGCAACTCCAATTACGGAACGGTCCAGTAACGGGCCACTTCGGATTTGAATGAAAAAAGCGCCGGTCTTATCGGCGCTTTTTTGTTGGCGGCTGCTCTTCTCGCGGCGTCGCAGAATGTTCGGCCTCACTGGATTCCGCTTTCGCGGCGTCAGGTTCGCCTGCGATCTCGCGCGGCGGCGCGCCCTCAGGGCGCGCTGCCGGCAGTATCGGCGCAACGGCCGGCAGCGGGTCCCATACGTTCCACTGGCATATCCTGTAGTTGTTGTGCCGCTCCATCAGGTCGAGGTGGATGTGGTCCTCGTGATACCAGTCAGAGCCTGGCCCCAGCACGGTAGAAAAGCGCGCGCACACCGAATGCAGCACGGCCTCGCGCACCTGCCGTGGCACGCTGCGATCGGTAAGCGAGATCGAGCGGCCATTGGCGAGTTTGAAGGCGCGAATGTCCAGCGCGTTGGCCCGGCCGTGTTCGGAAAGCTGCGCGCCGACGATCCGGTTGCGGCCCCGGCATTCGAATGAATCGAAATTGTCGAGGTCGGTGATGACGCTCCCCAGATTCTTCGCGATCCCCGTCATGTCGGCGCGAATCCAGTCGGCGATCGCGGAAGCCATCGTGCACCGGAGGATCGCCGCGGGCTTGACCGCGACTTTATACTTGTCGGGCAGAACCACGGCCTCCAGCCGCACCAGGTCCTCTCCACCGCAGCCGCCCGGGCCCTGGATGTCGGGAATGCTGGGGGCGATGGCAACCGCCTCGGTCAGCGCCAGCCGGCAAGCGGAGGGCTGGGGCGGCGCAATCGGCACTGCGGGCTTGTCATTCCCGGGCGCCTCTTGGGCGGCCGCTGGCCGATCGGGGCCAGCGGCTGGCGCCTGGGCCGGCCGGGGCTTCGGCAGCGGCACCGCCGCAGCCGCGCTTGCATGCCACCAAAGCAGGAGGAACGCCCCAGCCACGGTAACCATTGCCCCTTCGCGGCCGGTCCACCCGCGACAAGGCCATTTGCGGCGCGCATTCGGCGCGCTAAACTTGATGCCAATTCCGCAAAAGAACCGCGGAAAGCGATCGCACATTTCAGGAGGGACGTCCTTATGCTTGGGTTGATGCAAGACTGGCCTTTGCTTTGTCACCGAATTCTCGAACACGCGGCGACAATCCATGGCACACAGGAAGTCGTCACGCGGTCGGTCGAAGGTCCCATCCACCGCACCAACTATGCCGAAATCCACAAGCGCGCGCTGAAGGTCTCCCAACGGCTGGATCGCGACGGCATCAAGCTCGGCGACCGCATCGCCACCATCGCGTGGAACACCTGGCGTCATCTGGAGGCATGGTACGGCATCATGGGTATCGGCGCGATCTGCCATACCGTCAATCCACGGCTGTTTCCCGATCAGATCGCCTGGATCATCAACCACGCCCAGGACCGCGTGGTGATGACCGATATCACCTTCGTGCCGATACTAGAAAAGATCGCCGACAAGCTTCCGAGCGTCGAGCGCTACGTCGTGTTTACCGACAAGGCGCATATGCCGAAGACGACGTTGAAGAACGCAGTCGCCTATGAAGACTGGATCGCGGAGGCCGACGGCGACTTCAAGTGGAAGACCTTCGATGAAAATACCGCCGCCGCGATGTGCTACACCTCGGGAACCACCGGCGATCCAAAGGGCGTGTTGTATTCGCACCGCTCCAACGTGCTGCACGCGCTGATGGCCAATACCGGGGATTCCCTCGGCGCGAACGCCGGCGACACCATGCTCCCGGTGGTTCCGCTGTTCCACGCCAATAGCTGGGGCATCGCCTTCTCCGCGCCCTCGATGGGTACCAAGCTGGTGCTGCCCGGCGCAAAACTTGACGGTGCTTCGGTGTTCGAGCTGCTCGAAACCGAAAAGGTGACTCATACCGCCGGCGTTCCCACGGTGTGGCTGATGCTGCTCACCCACATGGCGGCCAACAATCTGAAACTGCCGCACTTGCGAATGGTGGTGTGCGGCGGCTCGGCGATGCCGCGCACGATGATCAAGTCGTTCGTCGACATGGGCGTGACGACGCGCCATGCATGGGGCATGACCGAGATGAGCCCGATCGGCACGCTCGCGGCGCTGAAGCCGCCCTTCAGCGAACTTACCGGCGAGGCCAAGCTCGACGTTCTCCAGACCCAGGGCTATCCGCCGTTTGGCGTCCAGATGAAGATCACCGACGATGCCGGCAAGGAACTGCCGTGGGACGGCAAGACCTTCGGCCGGCTGAAAGTCGCTGGCCCCGCGGTCTCGAAGGCCTATTACCGCCTCGATGCCAACGTTCTCGACCAAGACGGTTTTTTCGACACCGGCGACGTCGCCACCATCGACAAGTTCGGCTACATGCGGATTACCGATCGCTCCAAGGACGTGATCAAATCCGGCGGCGAATGGATTTCGTCGATTGACCTCGAGAATCTCGCGGTCGGCCACCCGGCGGTCGCCGAAGCCGCCGTGATCGGCGTCCACCATCCGAAATGGGACGAGCGTCCGCTTTTGATCATCCAGCTTAAGCAGGGCCAGAACGCCACGCGCGAGGAGATCCTGAAATTCATGGACGGCAAAATCGCCAAATGGTGGATGCCCGACGACATCGTGTTCGTCGACGCCATTCCACACACCGCGACCGGAAAGATCCTGAAAACCGCGCTACGCGACCAGTTCAAGGCTTATAGTTTCCCGAACGCGGCGGCATGAGAGGAAAGAGCGAATGGTGAGTGACGAATAGCGAATAGGGAAGAAGGTTGCGGCGAAGTCTTTCCTGCCTCCCCTATTCGCCATTCGCTATTCGCCTACTTCCCCTTGAATTTGCCGCAGGTCCGTGGTCTCAAACGGGCCTGTTTGAGAGCCCGGCGCGTTGCGCCCGGCCAAGTTCCAACCCGGCAGAATTGAAGCGATGGCCCGCAGGTTTTCCGCTCCTTATCAATCGGAGCCCGTGTCGCGCCTTGCGTCCTGGTCGCGCAACCTTGCGGTATTTTCGGTCGTCGCGGTGCTGGTCTCGATCGCCATCGTCCGCTTCGGCTTCCTCGAAATAAAACCGGCGCTGGCGACCTTCTTCGGCGCGCTGGCCTGCGCCGGTCTCTCCATTCTGGTCGGCCTCGCAGGCGCTGCGGCGATCTGGCAAAACGGCTCGCGCGGCATGAGCCGCATCCTGCTGGCGTTCCTGATCGACGCGGCGCTGCTCGCCTATCCCGCCTATCTCGGACTGCAGTACCGCAAGCTGCCGTCGATCCACGACGTCACCACCGACCCGATCGATCCGCCGCGCTTCGAGGCGCTGGCGCGGCTGCGTACCGGCGACGGCGCCAACACCGCGGTCTATGCCGGGTTATATTCGGCCGAACAGCAACGGATCGCCTATCCGGATATTGAGACGGTCGAACTCGAGGTTCCCGTGCAGCGGGCCTATGAAATCACGCTCCAGCTCGTCACCAAGCGCAAATGGCTTGTGATCGACGAACGCGCCCCGCAGCTGCCGCGCCGGATCGGCCGCATCGAGGCGGTCGCGCGCACGCCGATCATGGGATTCCGCGAGGACGTGTCGATCCGCGTGACGCCGGACGGCGAGGATTCCCGCGTCGATATCCGCTCGGCATCCCGCTATTTCGAAAGCGACCTCGGCAGCAACGCCGCGCGCGTCCGCAAACTGATCGACGACATCAACAATGCCGCCGACAATGACAGCCTCAAGCCGGCGGTGAAGCAGCCGCCGGTGCCCACCAAGACCCCGCCGAAGGTGGTGAAGAAGTGAGGGGCGAGTGGCGAATAGCGAATAGCGAATAGCGAATGGAAAGCAGGATTGGATGCTCCTATTCGCCATTCCCTACTCGCTATTCGCCACTCGCCAACCGATACGTTCCCCCGATCACCGGGTCGCCGTCGGTGGCGACGATGCCGCGCCCGACCAAATCCTCCAGATGCGCCAGCACGGAATAGCCGGCAGCGTTGGTCAGCCACGGATCGATGCCAATATAGATGGCGCGCACGATGGTCGGAATATCCGCCTCGCCTTTTGAAAGGCGATGCAGGATCGAGGCTTCCCGCGCCTGACGGTGACGGATCAGGAACCGCACATAGCGCGGGCCTTCCAGAATCTCCGGGCCGTGACCCGAAAAATACAGGTCCTCATCGCGCCGAGTAAGCTTCTCAAGTGACGCGATGTAGTCAACCATCGAGCCGTCCGGCGGCGCCACGATCGAGGTCGACCAGCCCATCACATGATCGCCAACGAAGAGCATTTTTCGCTCCGGCCAGGCGAAGGCCAGGTGATTGGCGGTGTGGCCGGGGGTTGCTACCGCTTCCAGCTTCCAGCCGGCCCCTTCGATCACATCGCCGTTCTTCAGCAGCGTATCCGGCCTGAAATCGCGGTCGGCGCCTGATTCCGGATTGTGTTTCTCGCTCTCAAAGCGCGGCCGCGAGGCACGATGCGGGCCCTCGGCATAGACCGTGGCGCCGGTTGCCGCCTTGATTGGCGGGGTATTCATCGAGTGGTCGCGGTGGGTGTGGGTGACCAGAATATGGGTCACGGTTTCACCGCGTACGGCATCGAGCAGCGCTTTCGCGTGGGCCTCATTGGCGGGCCCGGGGTCGATGATCGCGACGTTGCCGCGGCCGACGATGTAGCTCAGCGTCCCGGTGAAGGTGAACGGACTCGGATTGTTGCAGAGAATCCGCCGCACGCCGGGCCGCACCTCCTCGACCACGCCCGGCAGAAGCGGGAAGTTGCGGTTGAACGGGACGTCGTCGTTTTCGGCCATGATTCCCTATAAAAGTGAGTTGCGCTGTGTGCAAAACCCTCACAACTGTCATACCCCGCGAAGGCGCGGGTATCCAGTAATCACAGGCGTTCGAGATAAAACGAGGAGCCTCGGATACTGGATCGTCCGCCTTCGCGGACGATGACAGCAGAATATGGAGACACGCCAGAGTCCCGAAAACAGTGCCTTACGAAAACGCCTGAATGCCGGTGATGGCACGGCCGAGGATCAGCGCGTGGACGTCGTGGGTACCCTCATAGGTATTCACGGTTTCCAAATTCGCGGTGTGGCGCATCACGTGGTATTCGATCTGGATGCCGTTGCCGCCGTGCATGTCGCGGGCGGTGCGGGCGATGTCGAGCGCCTTGCCGCAATTGTTGCGCTTGACGATCGAGATCATCTCCGGCGCCATCTTGCCTTCGTCCATCAGCCGGCCGACGCGGAGCGAGGCCTGCAGGCCGAGCGCGATGTCGGTCTGCATGTCCGCAAGCTTCTTCTGCACGAGCTGGGTTGCGGCAAGCGGCCGGTTGAACTGCTTGCGGTCGAGCGTGTATTGCCGCGCGCGGTGCATGCAGTCTTCCGCCGCCCCCATCGCGCCCCAGGAAATGCCGTAGCGGGCGCGATTGAGGCAGCCGAACGGACCCTTGAGGCCGGACACGTTGGGCAATAGCGCGCTTTCCGGCACCTCGACGCCTTCCATCACGACTTCGCCGGTGACCGAAGCACGAAGCGAGAGCTTGCCGGTGATTTTCGGCGCCGAAAGGCCCTTCATGCCCTTTTCGAGGACGAAACCGCGGATCTGGTTATTGTGCTCGGCGGACTTCGCCCAGATCACGAACACGTCGGCGATCGGCGCGTTGGAAATCCACATCTTGGAACCGGTCAGCCGGTAGCCGTCGGAGGTCTTTTCGGCGCGGGTCTTCATGCCGCCGGGATCGGAGCCGGCGTCCGGCTCGGTCAGCCCGAAGCAACCGACCCACTCGCCGGTCGCAAGCTTGGGCAGATATTTCTTGCGCTGGTTCTCATCGCCATAGGCATAGATCGGGTGCATGACCAGCGAGGATTGCACCGAATTCATCGAGCGGTAACCGGAATCGACGCGCTCGATCTCGCGCGCCACCAGCCCATAGGCGACGTAGCTTGCATTGGCGCAGCCATATTCTTCCGGCAAGGTGATCCCGATCAGGCCGAGTTCACCCATCTCGTGGAAAATGTCGCGGTCGACCTTCTCTTCCAGATAGGCCTTGGTGACGCGCGGCAACAGCTTGTCCTGCGCATAGGCGCGCGCGGTGTCTCGGATCATCCGTTCGTCTTCGGTGAGCTGCTCGTCGAGCAGGAACGGATCGTCCCACTGGAAATTCACCGGGGACGGCTTGTCCTTGGCTTGAGGGCGTACGCTCATGGAAATTCCTTTCGCATCATTCGACTTATTTTAGTGCGCAATGGGCGAGAGCGCAAATCGCCGGTACCGTCATTCCCCGGCGCAAGAGCGCGAACCAGGAATAAATGCGAGCCTAGCCCTCGAGCTGTTCGCTGGACACGATCTCGATGCCGAAGCCCGACAAGCCCTTGTAGTCATGCACCGACGACGTCAGATTTCGGATCGAGGTGACGCCGAGGTCCCTGAGGATCTGCGCGCCGACGCCGACTTCGCGCCATTGCTTGTTGCGATCGGCCTCCGCGGTCTTCTGCTCGGGCAGTGGCGAGACCGGGACGCCGGCGGCGCCATCGCGCAAATACACCAAAACACCGCTGCCGTTCTTCTTGAAATGGGCGAGCACGGACTGCATGTGTTTTGGCCCGGTAAAAATGTCCCTTACGATATTGGGCTTGTGAAAGCGCGTGAGCACGTTCTTGCCGTCGCCGACGCCGTTATAGACGAACGCCACATGCGCGATCTCGTCGAACGGCGAACGATAGGCATAGCCCTGCAACGGCCCGATCGGGCTTTCCGCGGTGAAGGTGGAGACGCGTTCGATCAGCTTTTCCCGGGCCTGGCGGTAGGCGATCATGTCGGCGATGGTGACATGCTTGAGCTTGTTGGCCTTGGCAAACTTCGCCACCTGCTCGCCCTTCATCACCGTTCCGTCGTCGTTCATCAGCTCGCTGATGACACCGACCGGTTGCAGGCCGCTGAGCTTGCAGAGGTCGACGGCGGCTTCGGTATGGCCCGAGCGCAGCAGCACGCCGCCGTCCCGCGCGATCAGCGGAAACACATGGCCGGGCCGCGCGAAATCGTTGGCGCCGGCGTTCGGGTTGGCCAACGCGCGGCAGCAAGAGGCGCGCTCGTCCGCCGAAATTCCAGTGCCGCCGTCGGGTTTGTAGTCGATCGAGACGGTAAAGGCGGTGGTGTGGTTGGATTCGTTATGCGCCACCATCGGATCGAGCCGCAGCCGGCGTGCATCTTCGATGGTGATCGGCGCGCAGACGATGCCCGAGGTATGGCGGATGATGAAGGCCATCTTCTCGGCGGTGCATAGCGACGCCGCGACGATCAAATCGCCCTCGCCTTCGCGGTCTTCGTCATCGGTGACGACCACGAGTTCGCCCTTGGCGAAGGCATGCAGAACTTCCTGGATCGGATCGGCCATTCAACGGTCTCACTTTGCGTGGCGAGCATTAACCGGACTCGAAGGCCCCCGCCAGCTTCATAACGCAGGGCAGAAAGGCTCCCTTGGCGTAGCGATACGGTAGCGACAAAGTCTGGATACTTGCATAAGGTCGGAACCAATAAAGAACAAGGGAGATGGCGCCCATGACCGCCGCAACATTCGACTTCACGCCCTTGTGGCCTGCGGGGTTACCGGCACCCGCGGCGAAATGGACGGGACTCGCCAAATTCAGCTTTGTCGGCGGCAACAACGATCCGGATCAGGTCCCCCTCGATGGCCTGATCGAAGCAGTAAACGCCGTGCTCAAACGCGAAGGCAAGACGCTCGCCACCTACGGGCTGGCGAGCGGTCCCCAGGGCTACCTTCCCTTACGCCAGTTTCTCTCTGCGAAACTCAAGCGCGACGCCTCCATCGCCTGCACCGCCGACGACATTCTGATCGTCTCGGGCTCGTTACAGGCGCTTGACCTCGTCAACGCGATGCTGCTCGGCCGCGGCGACACCGTCATCGTCGAGCGCGACACCTATCAGGGCGCGCTGACCCGGCTGACGCGGCTCGGCGTCGATGCGATCGGAATTCCGCTCGACGGCGACGGCATGCGCATGGACATTTTGGCCAATACGCTCGCCGACCTCAAACGCCGGAACATCACGCCGAAATACATCTACACCATCCCGACCGTACAGAACCCGACCGGCACGATCATGCCCGAGGGACGGCGCGTCGAACTCCTCGACCTTGCCGAACAATATGGCGTGCCGATCTTCGAGGACGATTGCTATGCGGACCTGATCTGGGACGGCCATCGCCCACCCGCGCTCTATTGCCTGAGCAAAACCCAAAACGTCATTCACATCGGTTCGTTCTCCAAATCGATCGCGCCGGCGCTGCGGGTGGGGTTCATCGTCGCACCCTGGGGCGCCCTGTCGCGCATGCTGGCGCTGAAAACCGACGCCGGCAGCGGCGCACTCGAGCAAATGGTGCTCGCCGAATATTGCGTGCCGCATTTTGCAAGGCACGTGGGCGAGCTGACGCGCGGCTTGCACGCCAAGCTCGATACGCTGACGGAGGCGCTCAGTGCGCAGTTCGGCACGTCGGCCGAATTCGAACCTCCCAAAGGCGGCATTTTCCTTTGGCTCAAACTCCCCGATAATGTGGACACGCTTAAGCTTTATCAGGCCGCGCTTGCCGCCGGTGTCGCCATCAATCCGGGACCGGAATGGTCGACCGACAGGGCCTATGCCGGCAGCCGCTTGCGGTTGTGCTTTGCAAGCCCCTCCCACGAACAAATCCGCGAAGGTATCGCGATCCTCGCCGAGATCTGCCGCCGGGAATTCGGCGTACCGGAGCGAATAGCCAATGTCACCAAGCAGGTTAGCCCGTAATTCTATCGTGAGAATCATCGTTCGGAAACGCCGCTTCGGCATCCTGCGCGCAGCGGATGGCGTATGCGATCCGAAGCAGCAGCACGATCGAAACGTTGCCCCTACCTGCCTCGATCTGCGCGACATAACGCTCGGAAATACCTGATTTGGCCGCAAGCTGCCTTCGCGACATGCCGCAGAGGGCGCGCATTTCGCGCACGCGCTCACCAAGCAGGGCGAGGAATTCACCCGCGGGCTCGGAAGCGGCCTGCCGCGGCAGCATCCGAATACCAGGGCCTGAGAACGTCCGGGGTCGCATCGCCTGCCATCTCAACCATTCACTTTGCGCATGCTTGCGAAGCGCTTGGGCGGCCGCATTGATGCGGATCAAACGGCAATGTTTTCCCGCAACGACTAGCCCCGCGGAAAACTCGGCCGGCCCAGGCGTCTCGGCTACCTCACAGAGAACGGCGCCTGATAGGGCCTGCCGAACGGCACGCCGTTGATCACGGTCTGCACCGGTTTCAGCAGAGCTTTGCCGTCGCGCTTGTTGTTGCGGGTGTCGACAAAAGTGACGGGCCCTTCGACCAAATCCATGATCGCAACGTCGCCGGGTGCGCCGATCTGAAGGGTTCCGATTTTCGGCGCGCGGTTGATGATCTTGGCGGGCGCCGCGGTCGCCATCGTCACCACCTGCTCCAGCGAAAAGCCCAGCGCCATGAACTTGCTCATGACATTCGGCAAATAGGGAATGCCCGGCGAATTGCCCGAGAACACGTGGATGTCGGAGGAAATGGTGTTCGGCGTGCAGCCGCCGGGAATCGCGACTTCCGCCACCGTAAAGTCGAAACTGCCGCCGCCATGGCCGACATCGAACATCACACCGCGCTGCTTGGCGGCGAGCGCCGCCGGCAACAGCTTGCCGTCCTGCACGATGTTGGTGAAGACACCAGCGTTGTTGGGAAAGCCGGTATAGGAATGGGTCAGCACGTCGCCCGGCCGCAGCAGGTCGAGAATCTGCGACATCAACTCCTTGGTCTCGACGCCGCCGATATGCACCATCATCTTGGCAGGCCAGCCGCACATCTCGCAGGCCTGGATGCCGCGCTTGAGCGGCTCGAGACCGTGTTTGAAGATCACGTTCTCCGACATTCGAACCTTGACGCCGACCAGAAAATCGGCGTTCTCGGCGAGCGCCATGGCACAGGCTTCGACCTGCGCGTTGTCGATATTGTAGAGCTCCGCGACCGGGAAGGCCGACAGGCCGTTGTTGGCGATATGGAGGAAGGCGTAAATCCGCGCGCGGGACTGCGCCACGACGTATCGGCGAAGGGCTGCGAGGTTGTTGACGCCGGCATCGCCTGCCGACACCACCGTGGTGGTGCCCTGGAATTGCACGAGCTCATCGGCGGGAATGCCGATCGCCGAGCCATAGGGGTAGACGTGGCAATGCAGGTCGACGAGGCCCGGCGTCACCAGTTTGCCGGAGGCATCGATCATCTTTGAGATGCGCGCTGCGGGAATTTCCGGCTCGATCGCCTCGATCACGCCCCAGCGGATGCCGATGTCGCGTTTTCCCCGCAAGGACTGGCTGGGATCGAGCACGTCGCCGCCCTTGATGACGAGGTCGAACTTGTCGGCCGGCCCCATCGCCGCGAAAGTCGGCGAGGCCAAATGCCCCGACAGCGCGGCCGCGGCCGAGCCCGCAAGAAAATGACGGCGTGACAATGCGGACATGCTGGCGCTCTCCCCAAGAAGTTTTCTTATCCATCAATGATGCGATGGACCGCGGTTTTGCGCAAGCCGCGAGACGCCTCTCGCGTCAAACGCCGTTGCTTTGTGCAGCGCCGCTGTCGCGATCGGCTGGCGAAAACCGTTCGAAATTGACCCGTTATCGAGGGAACCACCCCTAGCTGAACACGCGTTCAGAATACTTTTGCCGCAGCCGCGGAACGTTCCCAGCTTCTGGGAATTCTGATCCTCACTCATTGGAGGAGGACACTATGAGGAAGCTTGGATACGTTATCGCCGCGATTGCCGCCATTGCCGTCGCGGCGCCATCCATTGCCAGTACTGAGACAGTCAAGCACCGTGACCGCGACACCATGCGTTCGCATGCCGAATTTCGCGGGCATCGCGATCATGGCTGGCATCGCGATCACGGCTGGCGCCATCACGACAAGATGGTCATCAAGCATCGCGACCACGAAGGCTGAGGCCAAAAGAAAACCACGGCCGACACGGGAATGGCCCCGCGAGGGGCCATTTTCCTTGGGTCAGTCCCATACCGGGCCGAGCGCAGGATTCACGCAGCGTCTGTCCTTGGGTAACCCCGCGATCGCCTGCCTGTCCTCATCGTCGAGCCCGACGTCGAGGGCGTCGAGATTCGCCTTCTGGCTTTCGGCGCGCGAGGCCTTCGGGATCGCGGCGACGCCGTCCTGGTCGAGCAGCCACTTCAACGCCACTTGCGAAGCGCTGGCGCCATGCTTCCGGCCAATCGCCATGAGCGTAGCGTCGGACGCCACCTTGCCTTGCGCCAGCGGACAATAGGCCACCAGCGGGATCGATTTCGCCGAAAGATATTTGCGCAGCTTGGTCTGATCGAGCATCACATGGTACTCGACCTGGTCGCAGGCAATCGGGGCCCTGATTTCCTCGACCACGGTTTTCAACAATGCGATGTTGAAATTAGCGACGCCGATGGCGCGGGTGCGGCCTTCCGCCTTCAGTTTCATCAGGGTTTCGAATACCGCCGGCAGGTTGATGTCTCTCGTCGGCCAGTGCACGAGATAAAGATCGACTTGATCGAGCCTGAGCTTTTTCAAGGACGCCTCGAGCGCTCGGCGGATCGCATCCGGCGCAAGATTTTCGTACCAGACCTTTGTCGTGACGTGCAGATCGGAACGCGCGAGGCGCGACGCCGAAATAGCGGCGCCGACAGCGTCCTCGTTGCCGTACATTTCCGCGGTATCGATATGGCGATAACCCAGCGCCAATGCGCTTTCGACCGCCGCGCGGCAGGCATCGCCCTGCATCCGGAAAGTTCCGAGCCCAAGGCGCGGCAGACTGATACCCTGCGTTTGCAGACGTTCCATTGACCAGCTCCCGAAGGCAACAGGCGGCTGCTTAGGTGGCGCCACATGCGTGCATTTGAGGTGAAGCGACGGATGAGGCAGTATTTCCGTCGCTCGATAGATTGCCTTCACAATCGCGCCCAAATCAAGGGCGGTTTGATGGTGGCGCCGGTCAAGATATTGCGGCGACGTCAAGTCGCCAGCGAGCTGTTGGCCAACATAACAGCATTGCTGTGCGCGGAGACCTCAGATCGGCTGCGCCAGCAATTGTCCCGGCCGCGCGTCCGGGCGCGGCGTGATGTCGACCGACCACAGCGCGCGGTCGTCGACGTCCTTGAGCGTCACCGTCATGATTTCGGAATCGCCGTCGATATCGACGCGGCCGAAAAATTGTAGCCCGAAACAGGGTGCGAGATTTTCGCCCTGATCCGCGCTGCAACCTTTCTGGAACATCGCCACCGGCCCAAACGTGTTGTCGAGCTCACCCGGCCCCCAGGTGCCGGCGTGAATGGGACCTGAGACGAATTCCCAGAACGGTTCGAAGTCCGAAAACACCGCCCGGTTCGGATCATAATAATGCGCGGCGGTGTAGTGCATGTCGGCGGTCAGCCACACGGTGTTGCGGATACCGGCGCGCTTGATGAAGGAAAGTAGATCGGCGATTTCGTGTTCGCGCCGTTCCGGCGGCCCGTCGCCGAGAGCGATCGCATCCAAGCTGATCAATCCGATC
>DATGGY010000151.1:0-4666 GCA_035308285.1 Bradyrhizobium sp.
CGCCGTCCGCTTCGCGCCGCCCGTCTTGCGCCGCCAAAGCGTCCACCGCATCCCGCACCCAACGTTGATGACGTTGCGCAACGCCCCTCTTTCGGGACAGGACGGGGCGAGCTTGTAGAGATGATTTGCCCGACGGCGAAAGCGAAATATTTTTTTGCGAAGGACTGGACAGGTAGCATCAGCTTGATCGGGAACGAAAAATTCGCCGTTAGGCGCAACGGCCATTATGCGTGCAACCAGCGGAAACCGTCATTGCGACCCGTTGGCCCATCCAGGCACGATTGCTAATCCGCCCCACGTGCTCTTCCGGATTTTACTTGCTGAAGACGCCATTCCGCGCATTCCCTCGCATTGCGCGAGAACTCCGCCGGAAACTCGACGACAGCCGATTCTATCGTCCATTTCACCAGGTTAAGTTGGTTAAGTCGCTTGAATCCGCTTTGAAGATCTCCACTTTTGACCAAGCGCTCAATCGCATCGATAGTGCCGTACTGATGGCGCATCCCAATAAAGATTGTGGGGTTGTATCCACGCTCCTTGGCTAGATCGATACTCTTATCGATGAAGGCTTCTAGCGCGGGACTGGCGGTCCGTTCGGTTCGCATCTGCACATCATACAATAACAGATTACGAGACGCGATCCGGAAGGGACGAATTTCAAACTGAGACACCGTCCCGAGATGCCATCGAATGCCGAATCACGCTCTCCAGTCCGCACCACGAACGCGAAACGCACCCCCTCAATTCGGCTTCGCATCCGCTGCCGGCGCACCGGCCGGTGCAGCGGCCTTCGCTGCCTCCGCGGCCGCAGGCGCCGCCGCCTTCGGCCCGCCGCCGGTGAACCGCTCAAGCACCGAGCGCACGGCGTCGCGGGTCTTGCTGTCCTTCACCGCATCGAGCAGCGGCCTGCTCGCCGGCGAGCGGCGGATCAGGCTTTCGGGATCGGGAAAGATCAGGGGATCGTCCCACGGGCCCTGCACCACGAAGGGCAGCTCGAAGCCGGGTGCGGCATTCGCGCTCGTCAGGCTGGCGATACCTTTAAGATCGTATTCGCGCGCGGGCACCGACGCCGTGCCGGTGAGCGTGATCCGCGTCGCCTGGCCCTCGACACGGACGTCCTCTGCAGTGGCGACGCCGTCGGCAAACTTCACCGCGATGGTGAGATTGTCGTAAGGCGTCGAGCCCGAGCGGAAATTGCCGGCGCCCGACAGCGGCCGCCGCTCCAGGCGCTTCAGCAATTGCTCGGCATTGAAGCCCGCGATCGCGCCGTCATGGCCTGTCAGCGTGGCGGTGCCGTCGAGCGATTGCGCCAATCCAAATGGCGATGAGCCCGAAGCGGCCAAGGATACGCTTAAGTTGCCGCGGCCCGAAAGCTTGTTGATGCCGAACAATTCGGAGGCGCAGGCTTGCAGGTCGACGTCGGCGAACGTGAACTGCGCCTTTACGTCGGCATCGGTATCGGCGCGCGCGAGCCCAAACGAGCCCTTGGCGATGCCGCCATAGATCTGCGCTTCGCCGACGCTGAGCGCGAGCGCGCCGTTGCGCAAATTGGCGCCGAGCGCGGTGCGCCCGAGTTTCGAGGGGCCGACCGTGACGCGCGCCGCCGACAGGCGCATGTCGAGATCGGTCATCGACAGCGAATTCAGGTCGAACAATTGCCGGTTCCAGTCATGCGAGCCGGCGAGCAGGCGGACGGTGGAGATGTAGGGCGTGAAGTCCAACGCATCTGCGGCGAGCGTTGCCTGCAACGACTGGCGGCCGTTGTTGGAATAGGTCATCACGCCCTCGGCGACGTTGCCGTCGAGTTCGACATTGACGTTGGTGAGCGCGATCGAGGGACCGACCGCGTTGGCGCGCGCCTTCAGCGCGAAGCGGCCGAAGCCGCTGCCTCCCGGCGGCGTCTGCCCGGTCCAGCGCAGCGCATTGCGCAGCGAGGCCGAATCGACGGTCAGAATGCCTTCCAGCATCAGGCTGGTGCGGTTGGCGATCGTGCCGTCAAAGGCGAGTTTCAACGGCGCGCTTGAAAGCCGCGCCTTGAGACCGGA
This sequence comes from Bradyrhizobium sp., assembly GCA_035308285.1. Lineage (GTDB taxonomy): Bacteria > Pseudomonadota > Alphaproteobacteria > Rhizobiales > Xanthobacteraceae > Bradyrhizobium. The sequence goes on from DATGGY010000151.1 coordinate 2,046, forward strand.
GCGGTCGCCCGACAAGGCCGCGATGAAGTCAGAGGCGCTGATGCTGCCGTCGACGCGCTCGCCGCGCCAGTCGAATTGACCGGTCGCCGCAAACGAGCGCGAGATCGAGGGCCACGCCAGCGACAGGTCGATATTGGCGAGCTGCTCGGTCAGCTTGTGGCCGGTGTCTTCAAGCGTCAGCGTGCCGTCCTGGATCCTGATTTCCGAGAACGACACCTGATTGTCGGCGCCGGGCTTCATGGTGCGCGCGATGGTGGCGATGAAGGGCGTCCAGTTGCTGTCGCCCTTGGCGTCGCGCACCACGAAGATATGCGGCCGCAACATCATGACGTCGGATATCTCGAAGCGTTGCAGCAACAGCGGCAGCAGGCGCAGGTTCGCCGTCAAGACATCCACCGATAGCGCGGGATCGCCGGTTCCGCCCTTCAGGCCGACGTCATGGAACGAGACATAGCTGCCCGGAAAGACCGATATGTCGGTCGAGCCTTTGACCACCAGATCAAGCCCGGTCACGGCGCGGATCTGCGCCTCCACCGCCTGGCGTAGCGCATCCCGGTTGAGCAACCAGGAACTCGCCACCAGGCCAACCACCACCACGCCGAGAAATGCCGCAATCGGCATCCCCAGGCGCCTCATCCCTTGGGCCATCGTCAATGACATTATCCGAGCCAAATTGAGCCGAGCCTGCTTGATGTCGCAAGGCGCGAGCTGCCGAAAAGACGGGCAGGGTCCGTCACGTCCCCGCCAACCCCCGCAACTTGATGGGTTTTCTTGACGCTTTCAAGGCCGTTCCCGTTCCCTCTCCCGCTTGCGGGGGAGGGTGCCGAGCAAAGCGAGGCGGGTGGGGGTTCTCTCCACGAATCCCAGTGCGGAGAGAGCCCCCACCCCAACCCTCCCCCGCATCCGCCTTCGCCAGAAGGCGGGCTTCGGCGGACAAGAGCGGGAGAGGGGGCGGACTTCCGATGTCGCCGCATGAGAAATCCGATCTCCATCATGCACCAATCCCCGCATCATTGACGCGCTGCGAAAAATTCGCCTAATAATCCTTTGAACGCGTGCGCTTTGAGCACGCCGGTCCTCCATCAGGCGAATTTCATGAACAAGGTTTACCCCGACGCCAAATCGGCACTCGACGGCATTCTAAAGGACGGCATGATGATCATGTCGGGCGGCTTCGGCCTCTGCGGCATCGCCGAAACCCTGTCGGATGCTATCCGCGACTCCGGCGTGAAGAATCTGACCGTGGTGTCCAACAACGCCGGCGTCGACGGGATCGGGCTGTCGCGCCTGCTCGAGACCCGCCAGATCAAGAAGATGATCTCGTCCTATGTCGGGGAGAACAAATTGTTCGCCCAGCTTTATCTCGCGGGCGAACTGGAGCTCGAATTCAATCCGCAAGGCACGCTCGCCGAGCGCATCCGCGCCGGCGGCGCCGGGATTCCGGCGTTCTACACCAAGACCGGCGTCGGCACGCTGATTGCGGAGGGCAAGGAAGAAAAGGTTTTCGACGGCGAGAAATACATCATGGAGCGCGGGCTGTTCGGCGATCTCGCCATCGTCCACGCCTGGATGGGCGATACCGCGGGCAATCTCATCTATCGCAAGACGGCGCGGAATTTTAATCCGATGATGGCGACCGCGGCCAAGATTACGGTGGCCGAGGTGGAACATCTGGTGCCGGCAGGACAGATCAATCCCGATCACATCCACACGCCCGGCATTTTTGTGAAGCGCATCGTCGAAGTCGGAACGGGCAAGAAGCGCATCGAATTCCGCAACACGCGCAAGCGCGAGAATGCCGCCGCAACCGGGGAGGAAATCTGATGGCCTGGACCCGCGAGCAGATGGCCGCACGCGCCGCCAAGGAACTGCGCGACGGTTATTACGTCAATCTCGGCATCGGCATTCCGACGCTGGTCTCCAACTACATCCCGGAAGGCATCGACGTTCAGCTCCAGAGCGAGAACGGCATGCTCGGCATGGGGCCGTTCCCTTACGAGGGCGAGGAAGACCCCGACCTGATCAACGCCGGCAAGCAGACGGTGAGCGAATTACCCACCACGAGCTATTTCTCGTCGGCCGATTCCTTCGGCATGGTGCGCGGCGGGCACATCGATCTCTCGATCCTCGGCGCGATGCAGGTCGCCCAGAACGGCGATCTCGCCAACTGGATGATCCCCGGCAAGATGGTCAAGGGCATGGGCGGCGCGATGGACCTCGTCGCCGGCGTCAAGCGCGTCGTGGTGGTGATGGAGCATTCCGCCAAGGACGGGGCGAAACTCCTGAAGAAGTGCAATCTGCCGCTGACCGGCGAGCGGGTGGTCGACATGGTGGTGACGGATCTCGCCGTCTTCACCATCGACAAGCACGGCAAAGGCGGCATGGCGCTGATCGAGCTCGCCGACGGCGTCACGCTTGACGAGGTGAAGTCGAAGACCGAGGCCGAGTTTCGGGTGGCGCTGAAGAACGCGTGAGCGATCGTCGTCCCTGCGAAAAGCAGGGACCCATATGTGGACGGCCCCCGTGGCACAAGAGTTTTTTGACGGTCTGATCGGATCGCTTGCATCCATATGTCCGGCCTGTTGATGCGGTCGGTCTGGACCGCTGGCCAAGATGGTTTC
>DATGGY010000152.1:0-59067 GCA_035308285.1 Bradyrhizobium sp.
AGCGCTTCATCAATGAATCGGCCGATCACCTTGCCAAGCTTTACGGCGACCCAGGCGCTGCCAAGGCCTTCGCGAACATGCCGGTCGTTCTCGTCGGCTACAGCGGCGGCTTTGTTCCGACGGCATGGAGCCTCGAAGTCGGTGGTCTGGGCAATCGCGTGCGTGGCGTCGTCCTGCTCGACGCGGTGTATGGCGAGTTGGACAAGTTCACGTCCTGGATCGCCAATAACCGGTCCGGCTTTTTCGTAAGCGCCTATACGCGCTACACCCAGCGGCACGACCAGGAACTGATGCAGATGCTGCGCGACAAGAGCATCGCGATATCGGATGACATGGACGGACCCTTGCGTCCCGGCAGCGTCGTGTTCGTGAAGACACCCGATGGTGTGACCCATCGCGATTACGTCACCCATGCCTGGACCGACAAACCGATCAGAGAAGTGCTGATCAAGATGGCATCAACGCCGGCGCTGACGCGGTTCGCCTCGAGCAGCCCCGTCGATGCGTTTGCGTTCTCAAGCCGATAAAAGATTTTCGCCGCGTCTCAGGCCGGCGCCTTGCCGATACCGCGGTTCGAAATCACTATCACCAGCGCCAGTCCGACGAAGGCCGCCCCGGCGTACCCTATGCCGTACAAGAGTTCGTGCGCGTACAACAGACCTCCGATCGCCGAGCCGATGGCCTGGCCCACGTAAAGTACCGACGTATTGAGCGACACCGAGGCCGAGGCCAGCGCGGGCGCTGCGGCCACCAGCCGGACCTGCTGCATCGAGTTGGTCGAAGCAAAGCCTAGTCCCCAGATCACCACTGAGCCGGCCATCAGCGGATAGTTGCCTGCGCTTACGGCCCATCCGGCCATGCCCGCCAGCACCAGCGAGATCGACAAGATCGACGTCCTGTAGGCTCCCCAGGTGTCGACGAAACGGCTGACAATGGCGATCCCGACGAAACCGCACAGGCCGTAGATCGCAAATACCAGCCCGACTGCGTCCGCGCCGACATGGGTGAGCTTGGCCAGAAGCGGACCCATAAATGTGAACACGGCAAACTGCCCCGACATCGTCAGCGTCGTGATCACGAGCAGCACGACGATCGCCCGGTTGCGCCCGACATCGGTCCACGTCTTCAAGTCGATCCGTGCCCCGACCAGTCCGGCGGGCAGCCGCCAGGCCAGCAGCAGAAAACCGAGAGCTGCGATGACGCCGATGCCGCCATAGGCGGCGCGCCAGCCGTAGTGGCTCGTCATGAAGGTGATCGCCGGCAAGCCGACGGCGGCTGCCAGCGACCAGCCAAGAAACACATAGGCGATGGCGCCGCCGCGCTTTTCCGGCGCAACGATGAGGGCGGCGGTGCCGGCGGCCTGGGGCGTGTAGAGAGCGCCGATCCCAAGCACGATCAGGCGGATGATCAGGAGGGTCGCGTAGTCGGGCGCCAACGCCGAGGCCGCGTTGCCAACCGCGAACACCAATAGCGTCGCCGTGAGCAAAGCACGGCGCTCGATTCGGCTGGTGAGCCACGCCGTCAACGGCGAGCCGAAACAAAGCATCACCGCGCCGAAGGTGATCAATAGTCCCGCGGCGTGAACGGAGACGCCCAGATCCGAAGACAGTTCGATCAGCATGCCCGCCGGCGCCAGCACCGAGCAGCCGGTCACGAGATTTCCGAACATCAGGGCGGTCGGCGCTAAACGGCGATGAATGGGGCTGTCGGACGTCGGATTTTTCATGCAAACGCATCTAGGCGACGCCGGCATCGATTGAAAGGGCGGGAACGAATTTAATCCGCTTGGAGTGCGAGGGGATTTCGTGCGGCCAATTTTTTGTTCAATCTCGATTGCACCGTCCGAATCGCCTGCTATACCGCTGTTTCCCGCTTACCTGCGCTCGTTCGCAGGAGTGAGCCTCAGGAGACTGCCATGCCAGACAAGAATGCGCCCGCGTCCGGATTCCAGTACAGCATCACGAATCTGAAGCCGGTAGAGCCCGTGCAGAAAGTCGCCCTCACCTTCCCCGACGGCGCCAGGCGCGAATTCCCCAAAAACACCACTGGGCTCGAGATCGCCAAAGGCATCTCGCCCTCGCTCGCCAAGCGCACGGTGGCGATGGCGCTTGACGGCGATCTCGCCGACCTCAACGATCCGATCGTAAACGACGCAAAGATCGAGTTCGTCAGCCGCGAGGAACCGCGGGCGCTGGAACTGATCCGGCACGATTGCGCGCATGTGCTGGCCGAAGCCGTGCAGTCGCTGTGGCCGGGCACGCAGGTCACGATCGGTCCGGTGATCGAGAACGGCTTCTATTACGACTTCTTCCGCAACGAGCCGTTCACGCCGGAAGATTTTTCGGCGATCGAAAAGAAGATGCGCGAGATCGTCGCGCGCGACAAGCCGTTCACCAAGGAAGTCTGGGATCGCGAGAAGACCAAGCAGGTGTTCCGTGACAAGGGTGAGGCCTTCAAGGTCGAACTGGTCGACGCCATTCCCGGCGATGAGCCGATCAAGATCTACTTCCAGGGCGACTGGTTCGATCTGTGCCGTGGCCCGCACATGACCTCGACCGGAAAAATCGGCAATGCCTTCAAATTGATGAAGGTGGCCGGCGCCTACTGGCGCGGCGATTCCAACAATCCGATGCTGACGCGCATTTACGGCACGGCATTTGCCAAGCAGGAAGAGCTCGATGCCTATATCAAGCAGATCGAGGAAGCCGAAAAGCGCGACCATCGCAAATTGGGACGCGAGCTCGACCTGTTTCACTTCCAGGAGGAAGGCCCGGGCGTCGTGTTCTGGCACCCGAAGGGCTGGACCATTTTCCAGGCGCTGATCGCCTATATGCGCCGCCGCCTCACCGGCGACTACAGCGAGGTCAATGCGCCGCAGATCCTCGACAAGGTGCTGTGGGAAACCTCCGGCCACTGGGACTGGTATCGCGAGAACATGTTTGCGGCCCAATCCGCAGGCGACGAAGCCGAGGACAAACGCTGGTTCGCGCTAAAGCCGATGAACTGTCCCGGCCATGTGCAGATCTTCAAGCACGGTCTGAAGAGTTATCGCGACCTGCCGCTGCGCCTTGCCGAATTCGGCGTGGTGCATCGCTATGAGCCGTCAGGGGCCATGCACGGCTTGATGCGGGTGCGCGGCTTTACCCAGGACGATGCGCATGTGTTCTGCACCGAGGCGCAGTTGGCCGAGGAGTGCCTCAAGATCAACGATCTGATCCTGACAACTTACGCCGATTTCGGCTTCGAGGGCGAACTCACCGTCAAGCTCTCGACCCGTCCCGAAAAACGCGTCGGCACCGACGAGATGTGGGATCACGCCGAACGCGTGATGGCAACCGTGCTCGCCGAGATCGAGGCCAAGAGCCGCAACCAGCGCATCAAGACGACGATCAATCCCGGCGAAGGCGCGTTCTACGGGCCGAAATTCGAATATGTGCTGCGCGACGCCATCGGCCGCGACTGGCAATGCGGCACCACGCAGGTCGACTTCAATTTGCCGGAGCGGTTCGGCGCGTTCTACATCGATGCCGACGGTTCGAAGAAGGTACCTGTCATGGTGCATCGAGCGATCTGCGGCTCGATGGAGCGTTTCATCGGCATCCTGATCGAACATTATGCCGGCAACTTCCCGCTCTGGCTGGCGCCGATCCAGGCTGTGGTCACGACCATCACTTCCGAAGGCGACGAATACGCCAAGGTGGTTGCGGCTGCGGCGCGGCGCGCAGGCCTGCGGGTTGAAATCGACCTGCGCAACGAGAAGATCAATTACAAGGTCCGCGAGCATTCGCTGGCGAAAATCCCGGCGCTGCTCGTGGTCGGGAAGAAGGAGGCCGAGACGCATTCGGTCTCGGTCCGGCGGCTCGGCAGCGACGCGCAGAAGGTGATGCCGACCGACGAGGCGATCGCAGCCCTCGTCGTTGAAGCGACGCCCCCGGATATAAAGAGGGCGAGCACCGCAGCTTGAGGAATGACGGAGTTGATATGCCCGATGCCATCACGCTGCTGAAAACCCGCCGCTCGATCAAGCCGCGCGAAATGACCGCTCCCGGCCCTTCGCCCGCCGAGCTTGAGACCATCCTGACCATCGGCGCACGGGTGCCCGATCACGGCAAACTGGCGCCGTGGCGTTTCATCGTGTTCGAGGGTGAGGCGCGGGCGCGCGCCGGCGAAATCATTTCGAATGTGTTCGCGCGGAAGAATCCGGACGCCCAGCCCGCCGAGATCGAAGCCGAGAAACGGCGGCTGACCGACGCGCCGCTGGTGATCGGCATCGTCAGTTTCACAAGGCCGCATCCCAAGGTACCGCCATGGGAACAGGAATTGTCGGCGGGTGCGAGCGCGATGAATATCGTCACTGCGGCAACCGCGCTCGGCTATGGCGCGTGCTGGCTGACCGGCTGGTTCGCCTTCGACCGCGACGTACTCGATGGCCTCGGGCTAAAGGCGGACGAAAAGCTCGCCGGCTTCATCCATATCGGTACGGCGGGCAAACCAAACGAAGACCGCCCGCGCCCGGCACTTTCGGACATCGTGACGCGGTTTTAGCGCTCAATAAGGCGCCATCAACGCGCGACGACCTCAACCTCGCCGTCGACGCCGTTGACGACGTTGAAGGCGCGCTCATACACCTTGCCTTCATTCTTGGCGATGGCGCGATATTCGCCTTCGGACAACACGACACGGGGGAACGCGCCGATCGATTCCTTGATGACGTCGCCGCCCGGCGTGATCACCGACCATGCGGTGTTCGCGAGCGCCTCGCCGCCGCGGTCGCTGACGAGTTTCAAGGTTATCACCGCCGCGCGGTGGGTGATGGTCACATCGGTCAGCTTGCTCGCCTGCACGCGAATATCCGAACGCACCACGGAATTGGCGTCGCCATAGTTGGAAATGATGTAGTAGGTGCCTTCTGGCACCAACACGACGTCGCCGGCGGCGACGTTCGGCACCAGCGGAGCGCGTTCGCCGATTTCGAACTGGCTGCCCTTGTAGATCGCAAACGATATCTGGTTCTGCGGAATCTTCGACGTGCCGACGCGACCCTCGATGCGCAGACCGCCCGCCGGAAGCACAAAGGATTCGCGGTCGGTCTCGGCCTTCAGCGTCACAGGCCGTACCGTGCTGACGAGCCCAAGCGCGACATGGACCACGTAGTTGCCCGGCGGAAGCACGATATTTGGCGTCGCGCCGCGGTCTTCGCGGATCAATTTGAAATTGCCGGTGTCATCGGGCCGGTCGGAAAACACCCGCCATACCAGCCCGCCGGTGATGACAGGCAAATCCTTGCCGAAACGCGCCGTCAGCGCCAATACTGCCTGGTTGGGCGCGGCGGCGCCGGGAGGCGGTGCGACCGGCGGCACGGTCGCGATCGAAGGCTGTGTCAAAGGCGCGGGCAGATTAGGCATCGAGGACGGGCCCGACGGGGGCGCCAGGTTCATCGCGGGCCCTGCGGGGGGTTCCGGGACCGGTGCCGGCGGTACCGGCGGCGGCCGATCGCTGAACAATTGAGCCGAAACCGAGGCCGGAGACGCCGATATGAGGATGATGGCGAGCGCCAACGCCAAGCGCGGACGCCCACCCCGCTTGGACCGACTGCTACCCTGCCTTCCCCTGATCATAACGCCATGCTTTTCACCGAAAACGCGGCAAATTCAAGCCTGCAGATCGGCCGGACGGCCGCGTGGAACCGGTAAAGATCGCCGAGGTTACTACCAAGGCGCCGCGGTGTGGTCACATTCTTTCCCTCAACCACGGCATAAACCATGCTTCTCGTCCATTCTGGCGGGATTGGGCCGCAGCTTGTAGCTTTGCGTCCACAGGAGATTCTCTTAGGTGCTGGATAGTTTGATCAAGCGGGGCCAAACCGGCTCCGAAGGCCTGGACAAGGTCGGGCTAGGCAGCACCCGGCGGCCCATTATCGGGCTCGCGCTCGGCGGCGGAGCGGCGCGCGGTTTCGCCCATATCGGAATCGTCAGAACCTTGATGGCCCACGGCATCGTCCCCCACGTCGTGGTCGGCACCTCGATCGGCGCGGTGGTCGGCGGCGCCTATGCCGCCGGCCATCTCGACACGCTGGAGGAATGGGCGCGCAGCCTGCAGCCGCGAAACGTGCTCGGCTACCTCGATATCCGCCTCAACGGCTCTGGTCTGATCGGCGGCGACAAGCTCGCCGCGCAGCTCGAGGCCGCGATCGGCCAGACCTTGATCGAGGATCTGCCACTAAAATTTGCCACCGTTGCAACCGAGGTCCGCACCGGCCACGAGATTTGGCTGACCCATGGCCGCATGGTCGACGCAATGCGCGCCTCCTACGCGCTGCCCGGAATATTCGCGCCGGTGCTGGCGGGCGACCGCTGGCTGGTCGACGGCGCCCTGGTCAACCCGGTGCCGGTGTCGGCAGCGCGCGCGCTCGGTGCGGAAATCGTGATCGCGGCCAATCTCTCAAGCGACATATTCACGCACTCCACCACGATCTATTCGCACGGCGCATCGGCGGCGAAGACGGAAGCGCCGCCCGAGCCGGCGGCGCCAAAGCGCGGCCTTGGCAAATTCTTCTCGCCCGAGCGAACCGTGAAGCGCGAGTTTTTCGGCAGCCGCGGGCGGCCGGGCATCTCGACGGTGATGGTCGACGCCTTCAACATCATGCAGGACCGCATCACCCGCGCGCGGCTTGCCGGCGACCCACCCGACCTTTTGATCTCGCCACGGGTCGGTCAAATCGGCTGGTTTGACTTCCACCGTGCCGACGATCTGATCGCGCATGGCGCGCGCGCCGCCGAACGCGCCATCGTCTCGATCCAGGAAGCGATCCAAATTCTGACGCAAGGCCCTTGAAGAGCAACCCTCGCGTCTAGGGCAACCCACCGGCCATCATCTCCTCCAATTTCATCGCCGCGCCGCCATAATACCAATTGCGTTGCGGTTGTTCGATGATGCCGACCACCAGACCGCCTTTTCCGATCCGGCATTCTTTCTCCAGGCCTTCGCCGATGCGGCCGAACAGCATGCGCTTCTTCCGGTCGCTGATTTGAGACCTCGGATAAACCAGGATGACGGCGGCAACGTCCGCTTGCGCAGCCCTTGCGGGCACCGCGGCTGCCCTCGAGTCGAGCGCCTGCCCGGTGACGACCCGCAAACAACCCTCTTCGCCCGGATTAAGCGCTGAGATGACGGCGCGATGGACGCATTCGCCAACCCTGGCACAAAGCTCCCTGTCCTCACCCTTCGTCAGCGCGATGTGAACCAGCATAATCCTCCCCTCCGTCTGGCCGGTGTCCTGCCGTGCGTGCCACCGACAAGCAGCGCCCGCGTGTTCGGCCAAAAAGCCACATTGCCAGCCTGCCTCATGAGGCTCTATGCTGCAAATTCATAATTTTCATTATCTTTATTCTGAACGGGTCATATCTTGCTGGATGAAATGCGCGCCTTTGCCGTTCTTGCGGAAGTCGGATCGATCCAGCGCGCGGCTGCGAAATTGGGCCTGACCCAATCCGCGGTGTCGCGCCAGATCCAGCGGCTCGAGGACAATCTGCGCACGACGCTGATCGATCGGCGGATCAAGCCTTCACGGCTGACGCCGGTAGGCTGGACGGTGCTCCGCCGCTGTCAATCGATCCTGCAAGACCTCGCCGACCTGAAAGCGACCGCATCGCCCAACAAGGAGCCGTCCGGCGTTCTGAGACTCGGCGTCGGAAATGTTCTCGCCGATGACGGGATCGTCGAGTGCCTGCACGCGGTCGGCCAGCAGTTTCCCCGCCTCGCAATTCATGTCAGGACCGATTGGCACCATGTCCTGATCGGCCATGTCAACGAGGGCACCCTCGACATGGCGCTGATACCCAAGCGCCCCGACCTGACGCTGCCGGAGGGCGTGGACGCGAGGATCATCGGCGTGGAGCCACTGGTGTTTGTGGCCGGAAGCGGTGAAAAAAAGCTGCCGAAACGCGTCCCACTCGAAAAACTCCTCGACCGTCACTGGGTGGTCAAGCCTAAGGGGTCCGGCACGCGCGAGATGCTGGAGCTGTTGCTGGAGCGCCGGCAACTGCCGTTCAACATCGCCGCCGAAGTGCGAGACGAAAATCTCATGCTGTCGTTGATCGCGCGCAACCTGGGCGTCGGCCTGGTAACCCGGCGCTCGGTGCAACGCCACGCGCGATCAGGCAAAGCGAGGCTGCGCTTGCTCGATGTGCCGAACCTGAAACTCAAGCTGGATATCGCAATCGTCCGCGCCAAATTCCTTGGCAGTCTTCATGCTGCAGCGGACGCCTTGGAGCAGCGGTTGGTACGCCGGTTCAACAGCGATGCTGGCCGCTGACTCTGCCGAAGTGGACGTTCCCTTCAGCGTGACCTTCGCGCTTTACGCCGTCTTGATGTATTCGCGCAGCGCTTCCTGCTCGTGCTCGTATTCTCGAACCCGCCATTTGACGACGTCGCCGATCGAAATCAGGCCGACGACCCGCTCACCCTCGACCACCGGCAAGTGCCGGAATTTCCCGAGCGTCATCATCTCCATGATCGCAGCCACTGTATCGGTCTGCTTGCAGCTTATGACCTTGCGCGTCATCGTAGCGCTGACGGGTTCGCCGAGCACCGCCGCACCACGTTCGCCCAGCACACGCACGATGTCGCGCTCCGAAAGGATGCCTTCGATGCGGCCCTTGCTCATCACCAGCACCGCGCCGATCTTGCGCTCCCCGAGAATCTTGACGGCAGCGGAAAGTTTCGCCTCCGGCTCGATGCTCTGGACATTGTGACCTTTGGTATCGAGAATTGCACGTACCGTCATTGTCGTCTCCCTGAAGCCGATCGCGCCCCTTCAAGCGAGCGCGGTCTTTATTCAATTTGAGTCTTCAAACAACAGTTCAGCGCCGGCTTCGTTGCGGGCGCATTTGGCGGAAACGGCTTCAAAAGCACATCACGGGCTCACGCCGTGCCGCTTATGGCGATGATGGATGAAATCGTGCTGCGCCGCAAGCGGCGATCAGTCGCGGCCGGACGACGCATCTGCAGCACGAGGCGCCGCACGTGGAACCGGATCGAATAGCGAAAACAGAAACAATCCGGCGAGAAAGCCGCCAATATGCGCTTGCCAGGCGACGCTGGCTCCGTCCGCACCGATCGCCATCGACCCGGCGCCGAAGATGACGTTGACGCCGAACCATATGGCAAGAAAACTGACGACGCGCCTGTCGCGCAAGGCACGCAACAACGGCAGTGCCGGCACCTTTGCAGCGGCTTGCGCATCGCCGCGGCCGAAGGACAGGAAGCTGCCGCGCACGAAAGCGAAACGGATGGCGGCGGCCATAGTGCCGGAGACCGACGCCGACGCGCCGATCATCGGCGCCACCTCGTGCTCATGGGTGACAAGATGCGCCAGCGCGCCGGCAGCCGCCGTCACCGCCATGAATACGAAAAACCGCACCGCGCCAAAACGGCGCGCCAGCGCGCTGCCGAACGGCAGCAGCCACAGCACGTTGAACACGATGTGGGTGAGATTGGCGTGGAGCAGCGAATAGGTCAAAAAGGTCCAGAACTTGGCGCCCTCGCCGCCGGGGAATTCGATGTTGAGCAGCGTCGAGTCGTAACGCCTCGGAATGAAACCAAAGACGTCGATTGTCCAGTTCTCGAGCTCCGGCGGCAACAGCACGCGCAGGTGAATAATCGCCAGCAACAGGACGTAGGCCGTCAGCGCGCCGGGCAGCGTGAAAACCGGCTCGCGCTGGGGTGTCTGCGGCAATTCCGGTGGGCTGTCGGGCGGAGATTCCAAGGGGTCGGGGACCTTAAAAGCCGGCTCAGTGAACGATGGCGCCCCATTAGAGCGTTTTGAAGCGAAGTGGAAGCAGGTTTACGCAGACCAAATGAAATTCAATTTAGGTCAGGGACGCCGCGGATTTTCGAACCCGCGTAAGTTTCACGCGTTAAGGCAGTCAGACGTCGCGTTGACCACACTTTTTGCTGGGAGCGCCGGCATGAAAAAAGTCTTCCTTCTTTGTGTTTGCCTTTGTGCAGGCCTTGCAACCATGCCAGCGTTTGGGCGCGGCGGCATGGGATCGCACCACGGCTCGGTGACCGGCGGCGCCTTTGGCAGTAGCGCGGCTATACCCGGTACCAACTCGTTGGGCACGGCGCTTTCATCGTCCGGCGGCGACGGCCCGATGAAGGGACCGTTCCTGGGCACCAATCCCGCGATCGACCGGGAGGATGCTAAGGTCGAGAAGATGATCGAGCCGATTTGCCGGGGTTGTTGATCGCAGGACGAGAGGGCCATCGGCGGCAGACGTCGCAGCGACAATCCGACTAATTGTTTGCCTATTCTCCGAAGGCGAACCGGGAGGGCTCTGAGAAAGCCCTCCCTCGTGTGGCTGGTCTTCCCGCGCGAGGTCCCCGGGGTAAAAAGTCCCCAACCCTTCCCCGAGCAACGACCAATCTGTTCGACGCCGCGTGTGTCACCACCCCGCCGGACCAACGAGGCCGGCGAAGGAATCCTATGCGCGGCACACTAGCAGCCTGCCTTCGATCGCCAAGACGATAGTTAATTTAACCTTAATGGCGCAAAGCCGGTGCCGAAACCGGCTGTGGCATGGACGCTGCACTGACTGTCTTGCACAACGACACCGGGGAAACGGGTGCGCGAAAGCGGGACATAAATGTCCCATCCGCGCCCGGCTCGGAGCAAGGGACAGGGCATGAAACATCCGTCTAACCAGGCATTTTTCGCATATTGGGACGGCAAGCGCGGCGATGAGCGCGCGCCTGACCGCAGCGAGTTCGATCCTGACGCGGTGCGGGACCTGCTCGGCGACATTCTCGTGTTGTCTTGCGACAGCGCCGCCGGCTATCCGTTTCGCGTCGCCGGCACCCGGCTATGCGCCCTGCTCGGCCGCGATCTGAAAGACCGGAGCTTTTCGGAGCTGTTCAGCGCGGACGGCCGCGAGATCGAGGACATCATCACGGTGGTGACGGAAGAGATGCTGGCCGCCGTCGCCGGCATCACCGCGGCTTCGGAAGACGGCGCGCAAGCGCATCTGGAATTGCTGCTGCTGCCCTTTAGCCACCGCGCGCACACCCCGCTCAGCCTGACCGGATTGCTCGCCCCGTTCGAAAACGGACTTGGCCGCCTGCGGGATTTCAAACTGACCTCGTGGCGTTACCTCGGCCACCCGCCGGTGCAACGGCTCGTGCCCCGCACGTTACGCAAACTGAAGCTCGCGCGCGGGCTCATGGTCTATGAAGGCTTGCGCTAAGGCGAAAGCCTCATCGCTCGGATTTTTCCGTTACTCGATCACCTCATCGGCCCGCGCGAGCAACATCGCGGGCACTTCCAGTCCGATGCTTTTTGCCGTTTTCAGATTGATGACGAATTCGAACTTGATCGATTGGACGATCGGCAGGTCGGCCGGCTTGGCTCCCTTGAGGATTTGCCCGGCATAGAGGCCCACCTGATGATATCCCTCGGGAAGGCTCACACCGTAGCTCATTAGGCCGCCTGCCAGCGCATACTCGCGGAACTGATAGACGGCCGGCATTCGACGTTCTGCCGCAAATGCGATGATCCGTTCACGCCTGGTATCGAAAAAAGGGTCGGCGCCCACTAGTAGCGCTTCGGCGCCTTCCCGGACTAGCGTTTGAAAGGCCTGCTCAAGCTCCGCGTCGTTCTTGGCATATGCAATATGAATGGCTTGACGGAGTGTGCCGGCCGCCTCCCGCAATTCTCGCGCCTGGGCTTCGGCCTCCGGATAATACGGATCGATTAGTACTCCGACGGCTTTGGCGCCGGGTATCAGTTCGTGCAGCAATCCAAGCCGTTTCGATTCCGGCGCGGTCGTCAACACGCTGACCCCAGTGGCATTGCCACCCGGCCGGTTGAGACTTTGGACCAGACCGATCTTCACGGGATCGCCACCGACCGTGAACACGATCGGCATCGTGGAAGTTGCCGCTTTGGCGGCAAGCGCCGAGGGCTCGCCGCCGGTCGTGACCAGTACTGCAACGCCGCGGCGAACGAGATCGGCCGCCATTTCCGGCAAGCGATCGTACTGGCCCTCCGCCCAACGGTACTCGATCGCGACATTCTGGCCCTCGGCAAAACCAGCTTCGCCGAGGCCCTTGCGAAACGCGGCGAGAAGTGCGGCCGTTTCACCCGGTGACCTGGCGCTCAGATAGCCAATGACGGGCATCGAGTGTTGTGCACGTGCGACGTACGGCCAGCTCACCAGCCCGAAACCTGCCGCTCCGAGAAATTCCCGCCGCCTCATCGCTCATCCTCTACCGGACAATCCATCCTAGAGCATTATCGGTTCCGATTGAATCAGAACCGAAGCTCCAGATTCTTGTTTTGACGCGTTTTCTCACGCGAACCGGTATCCACCCGCGGATCAAGTCCGGGGGCATGCTTCGCTCGAAAACGCTCTAGCGGCTAACCGAGCCCGCTATCGGCCGAGCGCCGACGAGTGGGCCGCGTGCCCCTCGGATTGATGCGCTCCAGTCTGGACAAATGGGGTTCCCGCAGGCAACTTCCCGGTACCGCTCGGCGTGAAAGAAGGGTCTTCGAGCGTCAGGGCCTTGCGGGGAAATCCTTTTTTCAAATGACCATCGCATGAAGGCGCATCGGAGGAAACCATGGCCAGACGACTTTTTATCATCGCATGCCTCTTTCTGTTTCCAATTTCTGTTTCCCCCGCACAAACGCCCTCGCCCGAAACCATGACTGCGGCACGGAATCTCGTGACCACGATGAAATTGGCTGAGCAATACAAGGCGCAGTTGCCGGCCATCCTGCTCGGTCTCAGGCCGGCGCTGACCCAGGACAGGCCGGAAATCGAACGCGATTACGATGCAATGATGCCGATGATCGCGGAAGCCTACACGCCGTTTTATTCGGCGATGGTCGACGCTGTCGCCACCATCTATGCCATCAATTTCACGGCCGGCGAGCTCCGCGAAATCGAGGCGTTCTATCGCCAGCCGGCCGGACAGAAGCTACTCGAAAAGACGCCGGCGATTATTCAGCAGAACGCCCAGGTCACTCAGGAAGTCAGCCGCAAGGCGACCGATGATCTACGCAAGCGCCTGACCGAGGCGCTACGCCAGAAGGGGCACAAGCTGTAACGCGAACTCACGCCTTTGCGGGTTCCACCACCAACTTGCCTTCGCCTTCCTTGACCTCGGCCGTATCGACGAACAGGCTCGGGACTTTCTTCGCCCGATCCATAAGCCATGCCAACGCTATCATGATCAGGATGCCGCCGACGCTGACGAGCAGCTGCATCCAGAGCGCGCGCGCGCCGTGTTGGGCGTGCTGAACCAGGATCCAGTGCGCGCCAAAGGACAGGAAGACGCCGAAGCAGAAAAGCGGTAGCGAATGCTGGCCGCACAGAATCATCGGACGCAGCCATTTTGCATTGAGTATCTCTGCCCTGCGCGGGAAATATCGGGCGACCAGCAGCGCCACCGCGAGGAAATGCGTGAAACGCAGCATGTCGAGGTCGGTCTTGTCGATCGGATAGATCAGCTTGATCATCCATTTCGGCACCATCGCATCCAGGAACGGCAGGTGCCAGGTCATCACGATCAGGAATGCAAAGGCAAGCCACAGCCCGGCCACTATCAGTGCCGCGCGGGACTGGATGATGGGCCAAAGCTTTGCCGCGCCACCGACGCCGCACCATGCCGCGAACATAAACAGCAATTGCCAGGCGAACGGATTGAAGTACCAGTGCGTTCCGGGTGGATATGACGCGAGATTCCAGTCGAATACACGCGCGCCGATGTAAACGAGGACCGAAGCAAGCAATGTCAGGTTTGGACGGCGCAACATGCACCACAACACAAACGGCGAGACCGCTATCAGCGTGATGTAGAGCGGCAGCACGTCAAGATCGACCGGCTTATAACGCAACGTCAGCGCCTGCCCGATCAGAACGTCCGGATGCTGCAAGAAATTGTGAACGTTGAATTCATCCTCATACATCGGGTTGTCGAATTTCCTGACCGTGCGGGCAATCTGTGCCGTGAACAGCAGGAACAGCATGATGTGGGCAACGTACATCTGCCAGACGCGCGTCCACAGCCGCTTCAACGCGGCAAGAAAATTCCCAGCGTCAATGATCGGACCGTAGATGTAGCCGGCCAGATAACCGGAAATGAACACGAAGGCCTCGGCGGCGTCGGAAAAGCCGTAATTGCGCAGCGTCAACCAGGAGACGAAGTCGTCCGGAACGTGATCGAGGAAAATCATCCACAGCCCTAGGCCGCGGAAGAGGTCAAGTCGGAGATCGCGCTCGACGAAATGAGAGAGAGATACCTGATCCTGATTGGCCATCATGCCCCATCCATTTGTCCCGTTGGCTATCGCCCAATCGGCAAAAAAGACTCAGGAACACCGGCAAAAAGTCCATGTGTTCGCGGCTCGCAGCCGAAAGCCCAAAATAATCCGTCAGCCAAGAGCAAATCCGCCCGCTCATTGATACCAACAAGCATGCGGGCGTCAATGTCCTAGAGGAACCGAAACCGACGGTAACATTGCAGAAAAAACGCCACCCGAATGGCCCCGGAGGTGGAAGCCGGATCGCGCGAAAAGGCGCCAGACAAGCGTTGGCCCGCTTATTCCACAAGCTCCCGCCACGGCACGATGGTGGATTTCACGGTTTTCATCGCCATCGCGTCCGCAACCGCCCGGCCGACGCCCTCCTCAGAGAACGGATACAGCGTCTGCATGTCGAGCCAGGGATATTTGTTGCGGGTGCGATAAAGCATATCGACGCCGAGCGGCAGGTCGTTGCCGGTGAAACCCCAGGAGCCCAGCACGTTTAGGTCCTTGGTGCATATGCGGTGCCAGGAGGTATTGATCGAGCCGGCATCGGTGAACTGGCCCATTTCGACATAGGTACCGCCGTCACGCAGCATTTCGATGCCTTCGGGACCGGCGCTCGGATGGCCCGAGCAATCCATCACCAGATCGGCGCCGAAGCCGCCGACGATCTCGCGCACGCGCTTGATGCGTTCCTCCGGCGTCCTCATTTCCTCGATATCGACGGTGGCCTCCGCGCCGAACTGGCGCGCCAACGCCAGCCGTGGCGTCTCCGGCGCCCCGACGCAAATCACCCTGCCCGCCCCCATCTCGCGCGCGGCGGCGACCGCGAGAATCCCGATCGGGCCGGAGCCCTGGATGACCACGGTGTCGCCCCAGGTAAAACCGCCGGCGCGGGTGGCGCGGTTGAAGGCGCGGATGCAGGAGGTCAAGGGCTCGGACAAGGCGCCCAGCCGCAACGACATATCGTCGGGCAGCTTGTAGATTTTGGTCCCCGGCAACATCTCGAGATCGACATAGACATATTCGGCCCAGCCGCCCCACAGATGCGGCGCCTTGTCGAAGCCGAGATAGCGGCCGTAATAGACCGGCGTCAGGCACTTGTTGGCGCTCAGGGGATAATGAATGCAGTAGTAGCATCGCCCGCACGGCATCAAAGGCGGGATCATCACCTTCGATCCCACGTGAAGCGGCTTGCTCATAAAGTCTTCGCGAAATTCGGAGCCGGCCTCGACCAGTACGCCGCCGATCTCATGGCCAAGCGTGAACGGCCACGGCAAGGGTTTAGGCCAGTGCCCTTTGAGGATGTGCAGATCGGTGCCGCAGACCCCGCAGGCGCCGACCTTTATCAACGCCGCTTTTTTGGGAATTTTCGGCCACGGCACGGTTCGAATGACCGGCTGCGCGCCGGGACCGTCATAGGTACATACGCGGATCTGTTCCATGGCTTCCTTCCTCGGCCGGCCCTTCGGCGAAATGTTTGATGGCATTCTCGGAGCAAAGAAAAAGCCTATGTGAAGCGGCCGGCAATGCCAATCACCGGCTTGATTGAAGTCACCACGCGATTTGACAGCGGCGGCGCGCCGCTCCAGCCTGCGATCTCGGGGGATTCGATCCGTTGCGCAATCGCTGGTTTATCCTTGCCGTCCTGTTTGTGGTTCGCCTCGCCATGGGCTTCCAGTTCCAGAGCGTCGCCGCGGTTGCGCCTTTGCTCGGCCGCGAATTCGGCGTCGGCCTCGGCGACATCGGACTCCTGATCGGCCTGTATTTCACCCCGGGCGTAGCACTGGCACTGCCGGGCGGCGCCATCGGTCAAAGATTCGGCGACAGGCCGACAGTGCTTGGCGCATTGCTGCTGATGCTGGTCGGCGGACTTGCGATGGCGCTGTCGGTCTCGTGGAGCCTGCAGATCGCCGGACGGCTGGTCGCGGGAGCTGGTGGCGTGCTGCTCAACGTCCAGATGACCAAAATGGTCGCCGACTGGTTTGTGGGCAAGGAGATCGCAACTGCCATGGCCATCTTCGTCAATTCGTGGCCGGCCGGGATCGCACTTTCGCTCTTGACGCTTCCAGCGGTTGGAACTGCCTTCGGGGTTGGCGGTGTCCATCTCGCCGTAGTCGTCCTGATCGGGCTCTTTGGTCTGCTCTTTGCGGCGACTTACCATCCACCTGCGGATGTCATGACCGCGGCCACGACGGCGGCGCGGCTTGACCGCAATGCTGCGGTCGCGGTGGTCGCTGCGGGCTTGATTTGGGGCTTCTTCAATGTCGGCTTCGCGATGATCTTCAGTTTTGGGCCGGCGATGCTGGTCGAGCGTGGCTGGTCGATCTTGCTGGCGGGTTCGACCATCAGCATCGTGCTGTGGCTCGCGGTGGTCTCGGTGCCGATGGGCGGCTTTCTCGCCGACCGCACCGGACGTCCCGCCGTCATTCTTGTCGCCGGCTGCGTCGTGTTCGCAATTCTGATGCTAGCTTTGCCGCGCAGCGGCTCTGTGGTGCTGATCGTCGCTGCACTTGGATTGGTCAGCGGCCAGCCGGCTGGACCAATCCTAGGCTTGCCCGCGCGTGTCCTAGCGCCGGAAACGCGCGCGATCGGCATGGGCATCTTCTACACACTCTATTATGCCACGATGATGTTAGGACCTGTCGTCGCCGGGGCCTTTGCCAAATCGATGGGAAGCGCCGCGTCGGCCTTCGATCTCGGCGCGGCGGCGCTCCTGGCGTGCCCTGTGCTGTTGTGGGGATTCAATCGCTTCCCGGCGGCCAGGCCGAAAATGGCGTGATCGCGCCTGACAACGTCACTGCTAACGGCTCGTTAACCTTGTCGGCCGTAGGGTCTTTTTGACACCGAAAGCCCGGTGGTCTGGTGGCCAAAATGGCGTTGGCGAACAAAAAATCGGCACTTCCGTCCGCCGAAGAGCGACGGCGCTTCCAACGGGTGAAGGTCCATCTGCTTGGGCGCTACATGCTACCCGACCGGCGCGAGTTTCCCTGCCAGATCGTCAATATGTCGCCGGGGGGCCTGGCGCTGCTGGCGCCCGGCATCGGCAACGTCGGCGACCGGGTCATCGCCTATCTTGACCATATCGGACGCGTTGAGGGCAGGATCACGCGCATCATCGACAATGGCTTTGCCATGACCGTCGGCGCAACCGCCCGCAAGCGCGACAAGCTCGCGGCGCAACTGACCTGGCTTGCCAACCGCGACATCCTGAATTTGCCCGAGGATCGCCGCCACGACCGCATCATCCCGCGCAATCCGATCGCAATGCTCACGCTCGAGGACGGCACCAAGATGACCTGCCGGATCATCGACATGTCGCGCTCGGGTGCGGCGATCGCGGCGGAAAACCGCCCGCCGCTGAAATCGCTGGTCATGCTCGGCAAGGTCCAGTCGCGCGTGGTGCGGAACCTGGAGGAAGGTTTTGCGCTCGAATTCGTCCACGAGCAGATGGCCGACGCGCTCGAGGAAGCCGTCACCGCGCGATAGAGCTTCGGTTCTGATTGAATCAGAACCGAAGCTCCGAATTCTTGTTTTGACGCGTTTTGTTCACGCGAACCGGTATCCACCCCAGATCAAGTCCGGGGCAGGCTTTCGCTCGAAAACGCGCTAGACGCCCGATGTTTTCAGTTCATTCGCCGCGCGTTGCCGGCTTCGACAGATATTCGCGCGACTGCGCCTCGCCCTTGAGCGGCGTCACCTTGTCGGGGTCGATCCGTATCATCAGATAATCGATGTGATCCTCGATCCGGGTGAACCAGTGACCGGTCCCTGCCGGAATCACCACGACGTCGCCAGCCTTGATCTCATAGGCAATCCCATCGCGCACATCCGAACCGTTGTTTCCGGGACCGTTGAATTCGACCACGGTGCGCATCGTCGCCGGGCGCCGCTGCCGGTCGACGATGTCGGGGCCAAGCACCAGCGTCGCGGCGCCAGAGATCACATGATAGATCTCGCTGATCTGGTCATGTTCGGCCACTGAATTCGGGGTCGGCTTTTCCAGCCTGCCGCGATGAACCATGCCGATGCCGATACGCGCTTTGCCGATGTCGATATCGCGCACCTGCTGGTCGATCAGCTTCTCCGCGATCGCCTTTCCGGTGTAGCTCTCGAGTTCGGCTGCAGGAATATAGCTGCCGGGGCACATGATGCAGGTCGGCTGCGGATCGGTCGGATTGATGCGGACCCTATCTTCCGCATGGACCTCGCCGCCGAGCACCAGACAAAGCACCGCCAAAAGCCTCGAAAAGACGCGTTTCATGGCCACCTCGCTGTTTTCTTGCATGCATGCATGGACTTGGCGCCTTGCCAAGGATTTCCGGCCTCGCCGGGACAGCGTTAGCGCGCGGTAAAGCCATAACCTCCGCCATTTCCTGCTTTTGGAAACCAAAGAACGGCTTTTGCGGCACCAAATACCGGCAAGGCGGCCGCCCATCCGCGCGATTTGCGTTAATGCCGCCGGCGGCTGGCCTCGACAAGCGCAGCATCGACGGGCGGTAGCTCGTTAATGTCTAAAATTTGAATCAATTGCAGCCGTCTAAAATTCTATACAAATTTGACTCAAGTATAAATTGGTTTGTCTGAAGTATTTATTCGTATTCGTTTTAATTGTACTTGGTTTACTTAGCGGCGGCGCAAAACCTTTGTGCGAAACGTGGTCCCAACAAAAAAAACGGGGGCCACAATGATCGGGTTCAGGGAGCAGGTAAAGGGTTTGGCGGTCGTCGCCATCCTGTTGGGATTGAGTACGGCGGCGCGTGCCGCCGACGAACGGACACTTTACGCCAGCCTTGGCGACGTCACGCGCGCGCCGATCGGTTGGGTCGAGTTCTGTACCGAGAATGCGAGCGAGTGCCGGGGCGGTCCGTCACAGCCGCGCGACATCGTGATGACGCAATCGGCCTGGCGCGACCTCTTGCGCGTCAACCGTTGGGTCAATGAGACCATCAAGCCCATGACCGACATGGAGCATTGGGGTGTCATCGAGAAATGGTCGATCCCAACCGACGGCTACGGCGACTGCGAGGATTACGTGCTGCTGAAGCGCAAGATGCTGATCGATGCCGGATGGCCGCGCGAGGCGCTTCTGATCACGGTGGTGCGCGACAAGATGGGCGAAGGCCACGCGGTGCTGACCGTGAAGAGCGACAAGGGCGAGTTCATTCTGGACAACCAGAACGAAAACGTCGTGGCGTGGACAGAGACTGGATACCGCTTCGTCAAGCGTCAGTCGCAGAGCGATCCCAACGTATGGGTCTCGCTCGGCGACGCCCGCCCCGCCGCGGCCTCCACGGCCACCGCCCGCGACCAGAAGTAACGAGCAACGAGATTAAAGGACACGCGACCCGGTCACATCCCCACCCCTCCCCGTCCCAGACCGGATCGCGCGCGGCCAGCTCTCCCCCAAGGGCTGGCCGCAACTTTTTTGAAATCTGTGAACTGGATCACATCCGCCGGCAGCGCGGCGGGCCAAGGTAAAGTTTACCGGATGGCGTAAGCCAATTTGAGTCCGGGGCTGGCAAGGCCGTGAGCGTCAATACTGCGCTGACGGCCTTGTTTTTTTGGCCTTCCGGCGTCTGACATTTTACCTGGCGAATTACCCCAATTGGCCCTGCCCTCCGGCGGCTGAGGGGCCACCTCGCAGGTGCGTGATTTGCCTTCCGCCGCAATTGCCTGCTGTATGCGCGCCTCCATCAGCCCTGAGGAATCCAAATGAGTGCCGACACCCTGCTCACGTCCGATGTCGTCGGACTGACCAAGACCGCGCCGTTTTCACGCCGTGGCTTTATGACCGCATCCGCCGCCGTCACTGCGGGCTATACGCTTGCCGCCGGCCCCGTACGCGCCGACGTCATCAAGACCGACACCAACGGCCTCGAAGCGGGCGACATCAAGATCAAGGTCGCCGATGGCGAGATGCCCGGCTATTTCGCCCGGCCGAAGGGCGTGGCCAAGCCGCCGGTCGTCCTGGTCGCGATGGAAATTTTCGGCCTGCATGAATACATCCGCGACGTCACGCGGCGTCTTGCCAAGCTCGGCGCGCTCGCGGTCGCTCCCGATTACTATTATCGCAAGGGTGTCGATCTCACCAAGATCACCGACATCCCACAACTTCTGCCGATCGTGAACGCCAAGCCGGATGCGGAACTGTTTTCGGACCTCGACAGCACCGTCGCTTGGGCCAAATCGCAGGGCGGCGACACCAGCCGGCTCGGCATCGTCGGATTTTGCCGCGGCGGGCGGACAGTCTGGGAATACGCCGCCCACAGCGGCGACCTCAAGGCCGGCGTTGCATTCTACGGGCCGCCGGTCGATGCGCCCAACCCGCTCTGGCCGAAAAGCCCGACCCAGCTTGCACCCGAGATGAAGGCGCCGGTGCTCGGACTATACGGCGAGGCGGATACCGGCATTCCTGTCGCCGCCGTCGAGGCGTTGAAGGCCGCGCTTGCCCAAGCCAAGAAGCCCGCCGAATTCAAGATCTATCCGGGCGCACCGCACGGCTTCCACGCCGACTATCGCCCAAGCTACCGCAAGGAAGCGGCTGAAGACGGGTGGAATCAGATGCAGGCCTGGTTCAAGAAATACAAAGTGCTCGGCTGAGCCCTGTAAATTCAAAGAAAGGCGCGCGGTGCTCACCGCGCGCCTTTTCCTGTGACTGACGAGGCAAACCTTCCGCGCCGCGGACGGCAGAATTACCCACAGACCTGGATTGGCTGAAGACGCCAGCCGTGCCGCGTATGCACGCGACGCTGCACGATGTAGCAGTTGCCGTTGTCGTAGTAGGAATCGTCGAATGCGTAACCCGGATAGTCGTCGTAAAAGTCAGCTCCGAAGAATCCGTCCGCAAAGAACCTGCGGTGACGGAAGCCGTCGCGGTCGTGGCGGAAGCCGCGATCGAAGCTGCGTGAGGCGGAGCGGCTACCTTGCCAGCCGCGGCTGCCTTGCCAGCTAGCGGGACCGGTCGGCGTCGCATGCGCGAAGCTGCCGCTCCAGTTTCCGCCGCGGGCCGTAGCTGCGCCAAAGCTCCCGCCGCGGACTCCAGCTCCGCCAAATCCCCCGCCGCCGCCGAAACCACGACCACCCGCGAAGCCGCCGCTGAATCCACCTCCAAATCC
Source organism: Bradyrhizobium sp. (assembly GCA_035308285.1). Taxonomy (GTDB): domain Bacteria; phylum Pseudomonadota; class Alphaproteobacteria; order Rhizobiales; family Xanthobacteraceae; genus Bradyrhizobium. The sequence continues at coordinate 21,427 of DATGGY010000152.1, forward strand.
GCCACCACCGTGGCCACCTCCACCTCCACCGCCACCACCGCCGCCGTGGCCACCACCGCCACCGCCTCCGCCTCCGCGTGCCAGTGCTATGTCTGGCGCCAGCATACTGATTGATGCAACTGCGAGCAGCGCAATCATCGTTTTTCGCAACATGACTTGTCCCTCCCGAGATAACCCGCCCCGTAACTCAATTCGGCTCGGCCCAGTAGCGTTCCGGGAGCTACCGAGATCGTGATTGAATCCCGGCATGTTCGGCACACTTCTACGCGACCGGTTCGCACGGTTGCGCGCATTGCCGCTTTGCGAGCGTCGCCTTTGAGCACGCCAATCTGACTTGTTTCGGGATTAACGATCGTTTGCGTGAGCGAGCTGAGCGAACAGAAATCTGTCCAGCTCGATCAGTACTGCTTTCGTCTAGGTGGCGGCGAGGGTGGCCTCTTCGGTCCGGTCTTCGATCATGTTAATTAACATAACCAGTATTTGGCTCGTTGGGTGATCCCTGTTAATTCTTGCGTACGACGTTTTCCGCTAGCCTTGGAGGCCGGGCACGCGTGCGCAAATTGATCGCCTTCGACGACGACACCTTCGACAAGCTCAGACAGCTTGCGCGCGACCGGATGGCAACCTTTCAGGAATTGGCGGACGAGGCATTTGCCGATTTGCTCAGGAAGCACGGCATTCCCATCGATCTCAAAGACGCGCTACGCAAGAGCGCCTCGCTTTCGCAACCGCCGGCAAAACGAAAGACGAAATCCTGAAGGACAATCAGGCGGCTGGCGGGTGAATTAGAGACGGCGCTTCAGCCAATTTTCTTCAAGCCTTTTTTGAAACGCGGCCCATTGCCGACGTAAAATCGCGCGGGGCTTCCCATCGCCGCCACCTGCGCCGGTTCGAGCGTGCGGATCACCCGCGCCGGTGCGCCGAGGATCAGCGAATGCTCGGGAAATTGCTTGCCTTCGGTAATCACCGAACCCGCGCCCACGATGCTGCCGCGGCCGATCCTGGCGCCGTTCATGACGATGGATCCCATCCCGACCAGCGCGCCGTCCTCGAGCGTGCAGCCATGCAGGATGACGTTGTGGCCAACCGTGCAACCTTTCCCGATCGTCAGGGGAAAGCCCAGGTCGGTGTGGCAAGTCGAATTGTCCTGGATGTTGGAATTCTCGCCGACCTCGATCCACTCGTTGTCGCCGCGCAAAACCGCGCCGAACCACACGCTCGCGTTTTCAAGCAACCGCACCTTGCCGATCACAACGGCGGTATCGGCGATGAAGTAATTGCCGTTTTCGGGAAGTTCGGGCCGCTGCCCGTTAAGTTCGTAGATCGCCACGCGTGTGGTCTCCCTTGCAAGAAGGAAACTCTGGCACAGGCGTCAAAAGCGCGCCAATATAAAACTTCAGGCCAACAGCCCGGCGGCGCGCAGCGTCATCAGGAAAAACGTGCCGGACATCAGGCTCCAGACCCCCGCCAGAACGGTCGCCATCATCACGAACTCGAAGCGGCGGCGTTCGATCCGCGCGCCGCGCAAAGTATTGCGCATGATGATGAAGGGAGCCGCAAACACCAGAAACGGCACGGCGGCGAACGTGCTGGGCGCCACGCCCTCCTGAAGCAACCCAAATCCCGCGGGGCGCTGGACGATTGCCTGGTATCCGCTGGTGAGCGCGCCGGCGAGCGCAAAGCCGATACATAGGGAGAACAGGGAATTCAACGCTTCAGGCGACATCGCAAGCTCATCCGCTACCACGCTACAAGGCGCAACTCCTTCGCAAAATCGGCCGCCCGCCGCCACCACATCCTTAAGGAAAGGTTAATACAAAAGGCCCGGGAACCGCGCCCGGCAAATGGCTCGCCCGAAGCTTAAAGTTGCGAATTGGTGCGGAAGTGCGTTGCCATGGCATATTGACGATGATTCGGGGCGCGCGAGCCCCGGATAGGTTTCGCGATTGCCCCGTTCATGACATTTCTTTCCGCCGCCCGGAACATCGCACGCAGTACCCGCAATGACCCGCGTGCTCATTTGTTTCCGATCGGGCTCGCATGCGTGATCGCCACGGGCGCGATCGCTCTCGTCGCCTATTTGTTGTGGCCCACCTGGGAGCCGGAACTCCCGAGCGGTCCGGCACGGTTGCCCGTCAGCATCGGAAATACGCTTTTCAACGTGCCTGCGGCGGCGATCCGCATGAAAATCCAGCGCCACTCCGGAGCGCAGGAACGCATCGATCTCAGCTTCACCTTTCCTGCACTGGAACCGCCGGAAGCCCAAAAACGCGTCAGCGCAGGCAATTTGGACGACGCGCTGCAGCCGATCGACCGGATTTTTCTCTCGATCGCCGCGCACCATGATTCACTGGCGCCGGATATCCGCACGCGTACGATCTATCCGCGCTATCTCGATCAGACGGCGACATTAGGTGAAGACGGATTGACGATGCGCGCCTTTCGCGACGGCTCGCCCTACAGCAACGAGGATCTGTTCCTGGCCAGCGCGCCAAATATCAGCGCGCGCTGCACCCGCGACGCCGCCACCCCCGGCATGTGCCTGAGCGAACGCCGCATCGAGGGGGCCGATCTGACATTCCGCTTTCCGCGAAGCTGGCTTGCGCAATGGCGCGAGGTGGCGGACGCGATGGACCGCCTGACGCAAACGCTGCGCGGGCCGAAGGGATAGTGCTTAGCCCTGCTCGACCAGATCGTCTTCGAGGATCGCCATCTGGAACTGAAACGAGCGGTCGTCGTCTTCATCATCGACAAACAGCACGCCGATGAATTCGTCGCCGATATAGACCTCGGCGGAATCATCCTTCTTCGGCCGTGGAACCACGCGAATCTTGGGGTTGCCGAACAGGCGCTTGAGGTAGGCGTCGAGTTTCCTGACTTCCTGAACGTCCACGGCGGTCTCCAATGCGATCTTAAAGGGAACTTTTAGGACGGGTCGGCGTCGGCCGCCAGCCATTTTCCGGGAATGTTACGCGCAGTTGTTCCGCGCTTATAGCTGGCCCGCCGTCCATTCGCAAAACCGGACCTCGCCCTAAATTCATTCGGGGCCTGACCTTGCTGAATGCGGCTTAAGAAATTCAAAGCCCGATCGCGTTGAGCATCTGATCCATGGTGCGGGAGGGCTCGGCGCAGCCGGCCTCGCCGACGATCTTGGCGGGCACGCCTGCCACCGTCATGTTGTGGGGTACCGGCTTCACCACCACGGAGCCCGCCGCGATCCGGGCACAGTGGCCGACCTCGATATTGCCGAGGATCTTGGCGCCCGCCCCGATCAGGACGCCATGGCGAATCTTGGGATGGCGGTCCTCGTTTTCCTTCCCGGTGCCGCCCAGCGTGACGCCGTGCAGGATCGAGACGTCGTCGTCGATGACGGCGGTCTCGCCGCAGACGAAACCGGTGGCATGGTCGAGAAAAATACCACGGCCGATCCTGGCCGCCGGATTGATGTCGGTTTGGAATACCGCAGACGAACGGCTTTGCAGGTAGTACGCAAAATCCTTGCGGCCCCTCCGGAACAGCCAATGCGCCAGACGGTGGGTCTGGAGCGCGTGGAATCCCTTAAAGTAGAGCAACGGATCGATGAAGCGCGAGGTCGCGGGGTCGCGGTCGTAGACCGCCACCATATCGGCGCGGAAGGCATTGCCGAGATCGGGATCGTCGCGCAGCGCCTCATCAAAGGCCTGACGGATCAGATCGCCCGACAAGGCCGAGTGGTCGAGACGCTCGGCGATCCGGTGGACCACCGCATCTTCCAGCCGGTCGTGATGCAGCACGGTCGAATAGATAAAGGAGGCAAGCTCCGGCTCGCGGCGAACGATGTCCTCAGCCTCCGAGCGCACGCGATCCCAGATCGGATCGAAAGCCGCCAGCTTGGTCCCGCTCTGTGGATTGGTCTGATGCTTTACCATTGGCTGCTCTCGCAAAATTTCTTCGATCATCCCTTTGAAAACATCTTAGCACGACAGACGGACGACTGTCCCTCCCACTCACATCAAGGTGAACATTCACCCAAACTCCGAATAGCCGCTAAAGCATTGAAGCGATAGGCTTTCTTTACGCAAACCGGGCCGGTATCAGCCAAGGGCCGCATCTGAACGTGGTTCGCCGTTTGCAAAATTCAAGCTGGGGCTTCCGACTATTGATGGATTTCGGCATCGCCGCCAAACCGGGCATGCTGGAGGAGAATCGGGGGAGGAAGCGCATCACAACGCAGACCTTACGCGCGCGCGCCGTCGACTCGGCCTGGGTCTGGGTAACGGCGATCGCCATTCCCTTGATGCTGCTCGCGCCCGCGCTCTGGAACGGCTATCCGCTGCTCCAGTCCGATACCGGCGGTTATCTGGCGCGGTGGTATGAGGGCTATCTGGTCCCCAGCCGGTCGACCGTGTTTGGCCTCTACCTCCATTTCGGCGAGGACAGCTACTTCTGGGTCAATCTCGGAATCCAGGTGCTCGCGGTGATGTGGATACTGCAATTGACATTGCGGGTATTCGGCATGGCGAGGCCGCAGCGGCTGTTGGCCCTTTGCTTCGCGCTGACCCTGACCACCGCGCTACCCTGGCTCGCCAGCATGCTGTTGACCGATATCTTTGCCGGCCTTTCGGTGCTGTCGCTGTTTCTCCTCGTGCTGCATGGCGAGGAAACTTCCGGCACGGAAAAATGGGCGCTGTTTGTCTTCACCGCATTCGCAGCCGCCAGCCACAGCGCAACGCTGGCCGTACTCCTGGGATTGTGCTGCGCGGGGTGGATGGCGCGCCCCTTCCTGCGTGAGCGGATTGCGATCGCGGGGCTGACGCAAGGCAGCCTTACCATCGTCGCCGGCGCGCTCATGTTGCTGTCGGCCAATTTCGCGCTGTCCGGCCAACTGGCATGGACGCCCGGCGGCTACGCCATTGCGTTTGCCAGGATGCTGCAGGACGGCATCGTGACGCGCTATCTTGGGGACCACTGTCCCGCTCAAAACCTGAAGCTCTGCCCCTATCGCGACCAATTGCAAGAAACCGCAGATGAGTTTCTTTGGAGCAGAGAGAGTGTGTTCAACCGGCTTGGCCGTTTCAAGGGTCTGGGCGAGGAGATGGGCTTCATCGTCACCCATTCGCTCGCCGACTATCCGCTCTGGCAGGCCGAGGCGGCAATGGCGGCTGCCGGTCGTCAGTTGATCTTCGTGGCAACCGGCGAGAACGCCAATCGGCCGATTCCCCACACCCACGGCACTATCGAACGCTACCTGCCGAAGCAGCTCAAATTGGTGCGCGCGGCGTACCAGCAAAATAACTACATCGCCTTCGGCCCGATCAACCTGGTTCACGTACCCGTGGCGCTGATCTCGACGATGCTGGTGTTTGGCATGTTCGCAACAGCGATCCGGCGGCGAAAGCTCGACGACCTCACACTTCTCGCCGCAACCGTGTCGCTGGCGCTGCTCGGCAACGCCATCGTTTGCGGCGCGATATCCGGGCCGCACGACCGCTACGGTTCGCGTCTGGTGTGGGTCGCGACCTTCACGGTCCTGATTGCGGCTCTCCGCCGTTTCACGCGCGACGATGAAGAAGCCGCTGCTTCATTTTCGTTGTGAGAGAAAGTCCAGCACCCCCGCCTTGTAGACCTTGTCGCCGACCGCCCGCATGTGGTCGCGGTTGGGAATGTCGAGCACCTCTGCGCGGGGAATGATCTTTCCGAGTGCTTCGGCCGAGCCTGCGATTTCGTCCGCCGTGCCGACTGCGATCAGCACCGGCACGGTGATCTCGGCGGCTTCTTCTTTTGTCATCGGGCGCCGCGAGCCGCGCAGACAAGCGGCGAGCGCCAGGCGATCGGAACGGGTCTGGTCCGCGAATGCGCGGAAGGTCCGCCCGACCGGATCGGTCACCTCGTCGAGCGAGTCCGCTTCAAGTGCCCTGGCGACGTTCTCGCCGGGTCCGCCACCCTCGATCAGGCCGATCCCGATGCCGCCGAGAATCGCCGAGCGCAGCCGCTCCGGCCGGCTTCGCGCGAGCACCGCCGTCATCCGCGACCCCAGCGAATAGCCCATGACATCAGCCCGCGCGATATCCAGATGATCCATCAGCGCCGTGATATCGGAGGCCATGACGGCGATCTCATAGGCGTCCTTGTCGTAAAGCTTGCCGGAATCGCCATGACCGCGATTGTCGAAGGCGACGACGCGGCGGCCGTTCTTCTTCAGTTCCGAAACCCAGCTTGGATATACCCAGTTCACGTTCTTGGTCGAGGCAAATCCGTGCACGAGCAGGATCGGGTCGCCCTCGCCTTCGTCGAGATAGGAAATTTCAACAGCGCCGTTATGAAAACTCGGCATCAACCATTCCATGTTTGGAAAAAAGATTTAAGAGACCGGCCGAAAGCTAGCCGGTTACGCCGCCACCTGCCAACGCCGGTCGGCCGCAGCCGCCATCTGTTTTCGCAGACGCTGCGCCTTCTTGCGATCGAGCCAAGACTGCGTCAAGCGCTCGGTGGTGGCCTTGATCGATGACAACAGGCCAAACAGCGCAAACAGCGCGCCGAACAGCCACAGCGACAAGTCGAAGGCGCCACCTGCCAGCAGCAATGCGCCACGGCCGAGCATTTTCAGGATCGCGCGGGTCTGACCGCCCTTGGACTCCGCCAGCCGTGCGGCGCGCGCCACATCTTCCGGGCCTTCCGCGATCCTGAGCGTATCGAGCGCGCCGCGCGCGCCGGCCTTCTCGCTGACGCGTCCGACGTCCTTGGCAAGCCGCACCAGCGCGCCGGCCTTCTCGGCGTGGAAGGCAGCTCGGATGGCGCTCACCGTCTCCCCGGGACGCATCACCGAGCCGGATGCGGCCGCGCTTTGCAGCATCGGCGTATCGACCATCTCGCGCGTCGAGCGGCCAGCCCATTCGGTGAGCCCCTCGCCCAGCCGTCCTGCCTTGCGCGCATCCTTGACCAGCGTCAGACCGGCGCGGAGCGGGGCCGCACCGCCAACCGAGACATAGGTCGCCACCGTCACCGCAAGGCCCGCGGTGGCAAGGCCGAGCACCAGGCGATCGGTATCCTCACCCATCACCAGATGTTTGCTCTCGCGCACGACATCCCGGACATCGCCGAAGAAGAACAGGTCTCCGGCCACTGTGCCGGTGAGGCTCGCGGCGTCGTCGACATTTCCGGTCGCAAGGCCCAAGGCAAAGCGCTTGGCAAAATGCGGCGGGGAGTTTTCTTCGTCGACGGCATCGCTCACCCGTTGCATCAGATCGCTTGGCAGAGCGACGTTTTTCTCCCGGGCAAGCTCGACAAAGCTTTCGGCAAGAGCGGCATCGCCTGAAGCGAGCGCGGCTTCGATCTGGTCGGCGACTATATTTCGGTTATTCCGCAGCGCAGAATTGAGGCGGACCTCTGACAATTCTGCAGGATCGTCCTGCGCTGACAGAATGACAAAGGCGTCGCGTGCATGCGGCCACACAAAGGCAAGTGCGGCACCGCTTACCGTCACCGCCGCTATAACCAAACCGATCCGCCAGTGTTTCATCCAAAATCCGAAGTTTCCGCCTTTCCTGAAATGGTGTGCCGCTTTTACGACACAACGGCCCCGACGAAAGAAGGGCTTCTCCGGGACGACAGGATTGTGTCGAATTTACATGAGCAAATCGGCTGCCGGGGTGAGCTGTAGGTGTTCGGGACCCTGTGATTTCCGTGCACTAGGAATCAACTGCATCCGTCAGTATGGTCGTGTCGCATTTCGACGGTGCGGCGAGGCGCGTTTTCGCCTGCTATTGTCGCTTTCCATAGGTGAATTCGATGTCCGATCATGTCGTCCCGCACTTTCACAATGATGCCGGAGTTCCCGTCATCGAGATCGGCTCGCAGGAGTTCATGTGCGTGGGGGCCAACCCGCCGTTCGACCACCCGCACGTCTTCCTCGATCTCGGTAACGACAACGAGATCATCTGCCCCTACTGTTCCACGCTTTACCGTTACGCTGCCGACCTCAAGGCCGGCGAAGCCCGGCCGCCGGAATGCGTGCTGACCGACAAGGTCGCCTGACGGGCCGGTGGCGGCTTCACGCACGATCATCGTTGCGGGCGCCGGGATCGGAGGGTTGACGGCGTCGCTGGCGCTGGCGCGGGCGGGTTTCCGGGTCATCGTTCTGGAAAAGGCCGAGCGGCTGGAGGAGACCGGCGCCGGCCTGCAGCTTTCGCCCAATGCGAGCCGCGTGCTAGTCGATCTCGGTTTGCGGCCGCGGCTTGGTTCGCGTGCCGTGACACCCGATGCCATCAGCCTGATGAGCGCGCGCGGCGGTGGCGAAATCGCCCGAATTCCGCTCGGCGACGCCGCGGGATTTCAAGCCGATGCGCCCTATTGGGTGATCCACCGCGCCGATCTGCAGGCGGCGCTGCAGGCCCAAGTCAATGACACGCCGGACATCGAGTTGCGGCTTGGCCGCCAATTCGAGGATGTCGGCACCCATACTAAGGGACTGACCATCGTTCAGCGCAGCCGCACCGCGCGCCACGAGGAACTTGCTGTGGCGCTGATTGGCGCCGACGGAATCTGGTCGGCGGTGCGCCATCGCCTGTTTCCCGAAGTGCAGCCGCGTTTCTCGGGCCTGATCGCCTGGCGCGGGACGCTCGATGCCACCCAATTGCCGCGTGAATATACCTCGCGCCGCGTTCAGCTCTGGATGGGGCCGAGCGCCCATCTCGTCGCCTATCCGATTTCGGGCGCCCGTCAGATCAATGTGGTGGCGGTGGTTACGGGCACCTGGAACCGGCCGGGCTGGAGCGAACCCGGTGAGGCCAATGAGGTCAAAGGCTCCTTTGCCTCGGCGGGATGGCATGCGGTCCCGCGGATGCTGATCGGCGCCGTGGACGGGTGGAAAAAATGGGCGCTGTTCACCGTTCCCGATGGCGGCGAATGGACCGAAGGCGCGGTCGCCCTTATGGGGGACGCCGCCCACGCCATGTTGCCGTTCGCGGCCCAAGGCGCCGGAATGGCGATCGAGGACGCCGCAGTGCTCGCCAAATGTCTCGGAGAAACCCTCAAGCCGAGCGGACCTTCTATCCCCAAGGCGCTGAAGCGTTACGTAGCCTTGCGACGGGCACGCGTCGTCCGGGTTCAGCGCGCCGCACGGCAAGCGGGGCGCATCTATCATATGGCAAGCCCGCTCGCCTTCGCGCGCGACCTCGTCATCAAGGCGCTGGGTCCGGAACGCATGCTGGCGCGACAGAACTGGATCTACGACTGGCGGGCGTGAGCGGGGCCGTTTGTGCTCAGTAGACCGCGTTGCCGGATCGCACGGGCGGCTGGCCCGCCTTGTCATTGACCGGCGCGCCGGCCGACACGGCCGGCTTCGCCGGCATTGTCTCGCGGCACTTGTTGCGCTGCCAGACTTCTTCGGCATTCTTCGCCTGCCCGCGCACCGCAATGTACTCGTTGCGATAGGCAAGCTCGGCCACCACCGGACCTGCGACGCCGGCTTGCGCCTTGTCGATCAGGCCGCGCAATTCGGCCGAACGGGTGGCGAGGCTCTTGCGCTCGACCTCGAGCTGCTTGCACTCCCAAAGGTCGTATTTCGCGGGATCGGCAAACGCCGAACTCATGCTCTCGCTGATGTCAGCGCAGCCGGAAAGCGCCTGGCCGCAGGCAAGCAGCGTCAGCACCGCACCGGCGCGCGACAACCCGTGAAAGCGAAAAAGCGAAGCGATCATGAGACCTTGGTAAGCGCTCGACATTGAGGTCGGGTAAAACACAAGCGTATTCCGAAAAAAGTAGGCCCCGGTTTTGCGATTCCGAATACGCCTATTGAAGCAGGGCGTGTTCCGGCGCGCGGCCCGAACTTGCCCGCGCCTGGTGTCGGCATTGAGGCTTTGCCTTGTCAAGCACAGTCCCTTAAACGAAGGGGACCGCGGTTTAATGGGTCACCTCATTCCCTGTGCTCAAAAAACGCGCTAAGTATCTGATCCTGTGACTAAAGCGGACGTGGCGGAACTGGTAGACGCAAGGGACTTAAAATCCCTCGATGGCAACGTCGTGCGGGTTCGAGTCCCGCCGCCCGCACCAACCTATCCAGCAGACCGAGGTCGAGATGTCCGACGATGATCTTTTCGGCGAAAGCGAGGACGAAGAGCTTCGCGACTTCAACCGGCTCTCCGGTATCCTATTCGACCGCGTCAATGAATTCGCAGACGAGGAGGGTGTCGCCGACGAGATCCTGGCATTCCTGCTGCTCCGGGCTTCGCTGACCATTCGTATGATGACCTACGCGACGTCGGTCGCGAAACCCTCTGGCGGCGGACTGAGATTGGACCTCGACCGCTTTCGCCGCGACGCCGATGACCTCATCCGCGCAATGAAAAAGGACGCCGATCAGTTCATCGCACGGGCCAAGGAGACCATCGCTGCGGCCGAGGCGGGAGAGGACGAGACTTGAGCATTACCGGCGCTCGCGGTGTTGGACCGCAGCCCCTTAGGTGCTGCACGGGCCGCCCCTCCCCGACGATGCGCCCAAGCACACCATCTTCGTTTGCGGCGATAATGCCGTCGCCAAGCGAACCGTCTCCGAACTTGTGCGTCTGATCGGGGCCGAGCCCGTCGATGCCGGCCCGCTCTACGCCGAACCATCCGGAATGATGCTGGTCCATCTCGCCTATAAGCAGGGCTTTGGTGGCCGTATTGGCTCGCAACGCCTCAAGTTTGGTTGAGCTGGCTGGGTGCGGGTCGCGCGCGGGCTATCCTTGTTTCGCTTGCATTTGTGTATAAAACTTCTGCGGCCTATGCCGCCTAACCCTTGATCGCCTCCGCGAACGCATCGGCTGGAGAGCCCGACATGCAGGCAAACGACATCTCCTTTGAAGCGGCCCTCGATGCGCGCGTCGAGGAGATGCTCGACGCCTGCACGCGCTGCGGCAAGTGCGTCGAGGCCTGCCCGAGCGTGAAGCCGGCAGGCATCGCGCAAGCCGCATCCGCCGACGTCATCGCCGGCATCATCGACATCATCCGCGGCGGTGAAGGGTGGGAGGCCTCGCGCATCTGGGCGCAGTCCTGCATGCTCAGCGGCGAATGCATCAAGGCATGCGATGAAGGCGTCAATCCGCGCTTTCTGCTGGCGATGGCGCGCGTCGCTATCGCCAAGGCCGCGCGCGAATTGCCGGAGCGGCGGCGCCAGGGCGTGGAGAAATACCGCGATCTCGGCCGCGACGTGACCGTGCTGTCGCGCTTGCAGCTCGACGGCGAGGTGCTGGAGCGCCTGGGTCAAAAATCGGCGTCGGTGGCGCAGCCTGCCGAGCCGCCGGACTTCGTGTTCTACACCGGTTGCAATGTGCTGAAGACGCCGCACATCGCGCTGCTCGCGCTCGACATCATGGATGCGCTCGGCATCAAGTATCAGGTCATGGGCGGGCCGAGCCATTGCTGCGGCATCCTGCAGTTTCGCCCTGGCGACGTCGAAATGTCCGGCCGCATGGGCACCAGCAGCGTCGAGAAAATGTCGCACGCGAAATCCGGCCAGGTGATCGCCTGGTGCCCGAGCTGCTACGTCCAGTTCACGGAAACCACCCTGCCGGCGATCGAGCGCCAGCGCGGCGCGCGGCCGTTCGAGATGACGCCGTTCATGCGCTTTCTTGCCGGCCGGCTCGATCAATTGACGGCGCATTTGCGAAGGCCGGTCGAGATGCGGGTCGCGCTGCACCGTCATCCCGGCGTCGCCGGTGTCATGGAGGCAGCCTCCTCCATCCTGCAGGCCATCCCCGGCATCACGCTTGTCGATCTCAATCAGCCGGCGGTCGGCTTGCAGAGCGTCAGCCTCGGCGTGCTGCCGACGTTCAAGCGCGAACTGCAGCTCAACGAGCTAGAGGCCGCGCGCGACGCCGGCATCGACGCACTGGTGACGGTCTATCATTCCGAACATCGCGAGCTATGCGCGCATGAGCGCGACTGGCCGTTCCGCATCGTCAACCTGCTCGAACTGGTCGGCGCGAGCATGGGGCTTAAGCGGCATGATCGCTACAAGGAGCTCAAGATCATGCAGGACGCCGACCAGATCGTGCGCGAATGCGGCGATTTGATCGCCCAACACGCGCTCGACCCAGCGAAGGCGCGCGACGTTGTCGTCAAGGCGATGCTCGGCGACCAGCCGCTGCCGCTGAGTGTGGGCCGATAGCCCTCCCCACCCCGATCGGCAGAACGGCTACTACGTCTTCGTCGGCCAGTGCCGCTCGCGGAACCAGGCGCGGTAGTCCTGCGACATCTTCGCGCGCTGGCCCTGCGGCGCGCGCCGCTTGCAGGTCGACGCCTCCTCGCTGTTCTCGGCCGCGCCCCAACGCAGCTCGACGCAATCGTTGGGGTTATAGGCCATCTCCAAATCCTTGGCCCGGTCGAGGACATCCTTCAGCGTCAGCGTCCACTCCGAGCCGTTGCTGCGCGTATAGGTGATCTTGCGCGAGGCAAGCTCGGAGGCGAGCACGCCCCGCAACTCGCTTCTCACCTCCTCGGCGCTCTTGCCGGGGGGCATCGCGTAGCGCGTCGCCCGCCTCACGACGCGGTCGGGAAATCCCCGCACCACATCGATCGCGATCAGCAGGCGGAAATCGCGCGCCGGCGTGGAGTAATCCTCCCAGGGCCCCGACGTCTCGAAGATCGAAGGGCCGTCCGGCATCGACATGTCGCCGGGCGCCTTTTCCTGATATTTTCGTCCGTTCTCGATCGAAGTGACGCGCGTCTTGACCTGCTCGTTGAGGCTCGCGATGGCGTCGGTCATCGCCTTCACCGGATCCAGCGGCTCGGGCGACATCACGTCATCCATGCGGTCGTAAAAATCCTCCGCGCTCATTTGCGACTCATCGAGCGAAAAATCGCCGTAACCTGGATTTTTTTCGATTTCGCCGTTGCTCAGGCGCCGCAACGCGCCGTTCTTGTCGCGTATGACGGGCCGGAAGTGCTTGAACCCGGAAGTGCCAAGCCCTGGATCGTGCACGAACAGGAAATTGCCTCGCCAGAAACGCTTTCGCGTGATCGATCCGTCGGGTTCGGCGTCGACGGCGAGAAAGACGCCGGGGGTGCCGTCCACCTCCGGCACGCGATGCACCAGCATCAGCACGTGGCCGTAGGGATCGCCATACACCGTGCCGGGGCGCAGCGCTTTCTGCGTCAGCGCGACGGTGTAAAAATCGGTGTTGTCGTCATTCCCCGATACGCGCACCGCGCCGGAATGAACGACGTCGCCGACGTCGCGCAGATATTCGCCGAACGTTGTCGGGCGCTTCGGCTTTGCAGCCGCTGGCTTGGCAGGCGGAACCGCCGTCGCGGCAGCCGGCTGCTGCTGGTTGGAGAACAAGTCGAGAAGCGTCGGCGTTGGCGCTGGCGGCGCGGCGGCGGCCGGTGTGGCGGCTGCGATTTCCTGCTGTTCGGGCGGCGGCGGCGGACGCGTGAACTCGGGATGCTCCATGTCGAACCATTGGTAGCACTTGGGCGGTTTGCCGCCCATGCCGCGCGAGCAGTTCGAATAGCCGAACGGCAGCCCCATCTTGTAGGCGAAATAGGCGCGCAGGAAATAGGCGAAGTCGGCGCAATCGGGACGAAGGCCCGTCTTCGCATTGTCCTCGCCGCGGCCCAAATAGTTGAAGAGATAATTGCGCGACGGATCGCGCAACACTTCATGCCAGGCCTTCCAGGAAAGCGACTGCTCAGCCGGCGCGTCGAACAGCTTTTCGATCCACGCCGAGAACAGCAATTCCGTCGCGTTGTTCCAGTTGTTGCGCACCTGCCAGAAGCTTCCCGCGGGCGTATGCGGCGGCTCCGGCTTGTGCGCGCTCACGCTGACGTCGCGGGTGATGGCGTCGCATTCGGCCGTGGCATGGTCGAGCGCCAGCGTCACGTGCCACGTCCCCGCGGCGGGCTCGGCGACCTCGGCAAACCAGGTATACGGCCCTCCGCCACGGCGGTCGGGCGATTTGGCGGCGACCCGTCCGTCGGGCGCGATCAGCGAGAGCGCGCCCTCCAGCGGCTTTTCGCTGACCAGCATTACGCGCAGCGCCGCGCCCTTCCACGGCGCCAGCGGCCAGGGCAAGACCGAGAGTTCCGCCGCGTCGCCGCAGCCGCCCGAGGCCGCTTTGGCCGGCGAGACTACGCTTGAGACCGAGACTACGCTTGAGACAAGGAATAGAGCCGTCGCGGCGGCGGCAAACCGGCTAGCGAGAAGCATTTTAGCAACCTTCCTGGAGGGGCCCCATCAACGCGGCCCTGCCCGCGGGGCCGGTCTTAAGGATAGCTGAATTGGCCCGCATCAGTCAGCAAATTTGAAGGCGATTTTGCGGCCCATCGACCCGCGCCATCCCTCGCTATGCCCTTGCCGCGGCCCAACTCCACAATAATATCACTTCAATATCCCTTCGAAAACCGAAAGCCCCCGCAGATGAACCCCGCCAACCTTCCCTTTGATTCCGAAGCCATGCTGGCTGGCTTGCGCGGCTGGGTGGAATGCGAAAGCCCGACTTGGGATGCGGCCGCGGTAAACCGCATGCTCGACATCGCCGCGCGCGACATGGCGATCATGGGGGCGTCGATCGAGCGCATCGCCGGGCGGCAAGGCTTTGGCGGCTGCGTCCGCGCAAAATTTCCGCATCCCAAACAAGGCGAGCCCGGTATCCTGATCGCGGGCCATCTCGATACGGTTCACCCGATCGGCACGCTGGAGAAGTTGAACTGGCGGCGCGAGGGCAACAAATGCTTCGGGCCCGGAATCTTCGACATGAAGGGCGGCAACTACCTTGCTTTGGAAGCGATCCGGCAGCTCGCGCGGGCCTCGTTCACGCCGCCGCTGCCGGTCACCGTGCTGTTCACGCCGGACGAGGAAGTCGGCACGCCATCGACGCGCGACATCATCGAGGCCGAGGCCGCGCGCAACAAATACGTGCTGGTGCCGGAGCCGGGCCGGCCGAACAACGGCGTCGTCACCGGACGCTATGCGATCGCGCGGTTCAACCTGGAGGCCATCGGCAAGCCGAGCCATGCCGGCGCCACCCTGTCCTCGGGGCGCTCGGCCATTCGCGAGATGGCGCGGCAGATCCTCCTCATCGATGGGATGACGAGCGAAGACTGCACCTTCTCCGTCGGCATCGTCCATGGCGGCCAATGGGTCAATTGCGTCGCCACCACCTGTACCGGCGAGGCGCTGAGCATGGCCAAACGCCAGGCCGATCTCGATCGCGGCGTCGAGCGGATGCTGGCGCTTTCGGGCACCACCGACGACGTCACGTTCAAGGTCACGCGCGGGGTGACGCGGCCGGTATGGGAGGCTGATGCGCCAACCATGGCGCTCTATCAAAAGGCGCGCGGCGTCGCCGAGGCAATGGGCCTCGACCTGCCCCATGGCAGCGCCGGCGGCGGCTCCGACGCCAACTTCACCGGCGCGCTTGGAATCCCGACGCTCGACGGGCTCGGCGCGCGCGGCGCCGACGCCCACACGCTCAACGAACACATCGAGGTCGATAGCCTCACTGAGCGCGGCCGCCTGATGGCCGGGCTATTGGCTACGCTGGAGTGAACTGCCGTGACGAAAGCCCAGACCAAATCCCGCGCCATTCCGTTCAAGATCATTCGCGCGCGCGCCGAGAAGCGCAAGGGCGGCCCGAAAGGCCTGGAAAAGCTGTTGCCGCAAAAGCCGGACAACAAAGCGCTGGCGAAACTCAGGGACGACCGCATTCTGGCCGAAATGACCAAGCGCGTGTTCTCGGCCGGATTTGCCTGGAGCGTGATCGAAAACAAGTGGCCGGGTTTCGAAAAAGCCTTCCTCGGCTTCAATCCCGTCAAGCTCGTCTTTCAGCCCGACGATTACTGGGACGGCCTGTTGTCCGACACGCGCATCGTGCGCAACGGGGCCAAGATCGCCTCGGTGCGCGAAAATGCCGCCTTCATTCAGGAGACCGCCAAGGAGCACGGCAGCTTCGGCAAATTCCTGGCGAAATGGCCCTCTTCCGACCAGATCGGTCTTTTGGACCTGCTCGCCAAGCGCGGCAGCCGGCTCGGCGGCAACAGCGGACAAATGTTCCTGCGCTTCATCGGCTGGGATGGATTCGTGACGTCGCAGGATGTGGTGGCGTGCTTGCGCGACGCGGGCCTGGATATCGCCGAGGAAGTAAAATCGAAGGGCGATCTCGCCAAGGTGCAGGCGCAGTTCAATGCCTGGGCCACGGAAACGGGATTGCCCTATGTCCATCTTTCGCGGATCTGCGCGATGTCGATCGGCACCAATCACGCGGCATGACGCTTGCCATGCCGGTCATGGTTCCAGCCGGCGCAAACGCGCCCCTCGGGATCAAAGCGAGCTATCCGGAAGTAGCGCCAAGCCATGTGGGAGCGGATTGCCTCCTCGCTTGCGCTCCTCGCAATGACGAGTCTAACGTCGCCCCCTCTCCGGCCATCGGATAACAGAAATGCCAAATATCGACCGCATCGACGGCTTTGCCGACGAACTCACCGCCATCCGCCGCGATTTGCACGCGCATCCCGAGATCGGATTCGAGGAAGTGCGCACCTCCGGCATCGTCGCCGAGAAACTCGCCCAATGGGGGGTTGAGGTGCATCGCGGGCTTGGCGGCACCGGCGTCGTCGGCGTGCTCAAGGGCAAGGGCTCCGGTGGCAAGCGCATCGGACTACGCGCCGACATGGACGCGCTGCCGATGGAGGAGAACACCAATCTGAAATGGCGCTCCACCGTTCCCGGCCGCTTCCACGGCTGCGGCCATGACGGTCACACCACCATTTTGCTTGGCACCGCGCGCTATCTCGCCGAGACCCGCAATTTCGACGGCACCGTGCACTTCATCTTCCAGCCGGCGGAAGAAGGCCTCGGCGGGGCGCGCGCCATGATCAAGGACGGATTGTTCGAAAAATTCCCCTGCGACGAGATTTACGGACTGCATAACGCGCCCGACCTCAATCACGGCGAACTCGCGATCCTGCCGGGACCGGCGATGGCGGGCGCCGATTTCTTCGACATCGCCATCAACGGCTACGGCGCCCATGGCGCGATGCCGGAGCGTTCGAAGGACCCCGTGGTGATCGCAATGGCGCTCGGTCAGGCGCTGCAGACCATCGTCAGCCGCAACGTCGATCCATTGAAAGCAGCGGTATTGTCGATCACGCAAATTCACGCGGGCTCCGCCTATAACGTCATTCCCGGCGAAGCCAAGCTTGCCGGCACGGTGCGGGCCTTCTCGGACGAAGTGCGCGCGCTGATCCGGGAGCGGATGCGCAGCCTCTGCGCCGGGATCGCTGCCGCCTTCCAGGTCGAGATCGCCATCGACATCCGCGACATCTTCAGCGTGCTGGTCAACCAGGAGGAACATTCGAAGGTGGTTGCGGAAGTAGCCCGGACGGTGGTCGACCCCGCCAAGGTCCTCACCCGCGCGCAGCCGAAGATGGGCAGCGAGGATTTCGCCGATATGCTGCACGCCGTGCCCGGCGCCTATTTCTGGCTCGGCCATGACGGCTCGGTGCCGGTGCACAACCCCGCCTTCACGCTCGACGACAAGATACTTCCGATCGGCGCCAGCATGTTCGCCCGCATCGTCGAAACCCGTTTGCCGGTAGGTCGCCATGCTTAACCCGGCAAACGACGAGGAATCGGCGCTGCACGATCTCAGCGCCATCGATTTGATAGCGGGCTTTCGTGCCAGGCAATTCACGCCGACTGAGGTGCTCGACGATCTGCTGGCGAATGTCGCGGTGTGGGAGCCCCACATCAAGGCGCTGTACGCCTTCGACCCCGAAGGCGCGCGCAGAACCGCCGAGGCGTCAACGGAACGTTGGCAGAAGGGCGAGCCGATCGGCGCGCTCGACGGCGTTCCCGTCACCGTCAAGGACAATATCGCCACCAAGGGTACGCCGGTGCCGCTGGGGGCGGCGACCACAAAACTCGTACCGGCGGAAGCGGATTCGCCGCCGCCGGCGCGGCTGCGCGAAGCCGGAGCGATCATTTTCTCCAAAACCACCATGCCGGATTTCGGCATGCTGTCATCGGGCCTGTCGAGCTTCCATCCCCTCACCCGCAATCCCTGGGATCTGCGGATGAATCCCGGCGGCTCGAGCGCCGGTGCCGGCGCGGCGTGCGCCGCGGGCTATGGCCCATTGCATCTTGGCACCGACATCGGCGGCTCGGTGCGCCTGCCGGCCTGCTGGTGCGGTCTGGTCGCGCTCAAACCCAGCCTCGGCCGGGTTCCCGTCGATCCGCCTTATGTCGGCCGTGTCGTCGGGCCGATGACCCGCACGGTCGATGACGCCGCCTTGATGATGAGCGTGATGGCAAAGCCCGATCGCCGCGACGGCATGAGCCTGCCGCCAGCCAACATCAACTGGAAGGCGCTCGACAAGCCCTTACGCAATTTGCGCATCGGGTTGATGCTCGATCTCGGCGTCGGCCAGCCGCTGGAAAAAGAAGTCCGCGAGGTCGCGGTGAAGGCGGCGAAGGCGTTCGAGGCGGCGGGCGCTGCTGTCACCGAGGTCAAGGGCATGTTGACGCGCGCGATGCTCGACGGGCTCGATAATTTCTGGCGCGCGCGGCTGTGGGACGACCTTTCACAACTCACGCCGGCCGAGCGCGCCAAGGCCCTGCCCTACATCCTCAAATGGGCGGAGGCCGGAGCGAAGCTCTCCGGCGTCGACGTCGTGCGCGGTTTCAACGCCACCATGGCGATCCGATCGGCCGCGGCAAAATTGTTCGCCGATCTCGACTATGTGATTTCGCCGGTGTCGCCGGTGGTGAAATTCGGCGCCGAGCTCGCAGCACCCCTCGACGATCCCGACAAACCGTTCGAGCATATTTGCTATACTGTGCCGTGGAGCATGGCGGAAAATCCTGCCGTCTCGATCAACGGCGGATATGACGAGGCGGGTTTTCCGATCGGCGTGCAGATCATCGGCCGCCGCTTCGACGACCTTGGCGTACTCGGCATGGCGAAGGCGTTCGAGGGCTTGCGCGGCGCACAACGGCCATGGCCGAGTGTGCCGGGGAAGTAAAGCACTCTCCGTCATTCCGGGATGGTCCGAAGGACCAGACCCGGAATCTCGAGATTCTCCGATGTGCAATTGCACATCATAGTTCGATGCTTCGCATCGCCTGACGGACTTCCGGGAGGAGAAAATATGACCTACGAGACAATCAAATACGAGGTCGCAGACCAGATCCTCACCATCACGCTGAACCGGCCCGACAAACTCAACGCCTTCAACGCCGCGATGCAGCGGGAAATAATCGAGGCGTTCGATGCCGCCGACAAGGACGACAATATCCGCGCCATCATCGTCACCGGCAGCGGCCGCGCCTTCTGCGCCGGCGCCGATCTTTCCTCCGGCGCCGACACTTTCGACCGCGACGCGCGGCGCGGGCCGGTGCGGCGATTGGCCGACGGCCGGGTCGACTACAGCGATCCCAATGCGCGCGACGGCGGCGGCCAGTTGACGCTGCGCATCTTCAAATGCCTCAAACCCGTGATCGCCGCGGTGAACGGGCCTGCGGTCGGCATCGGCGTCACCATGCAGCTCGCGATGGATATCCGCATCGCGTCTGAAGCCGCGCGCTTCGGCTTTGTGTTTTCCCAGCGCGGCATCGTGCCCGAGGCCGCCTCGAGCTGGTTCCTGCCGCGCATCGTCGGTATCTCGCAGGCGCTGGAGTGGTGCTACACCGGACGCGTGTTCCCGGCGCAGGAGGCGCTCGCCGGCCGCCTCGTCAGCAAGATCGTGCCGCCGGACGAGCTGCTGCCCGCCGCCCGCGCGCTGGCGCGCGAGATCGCGACCAAGACCGCGCCCGTAGCGATCGCGCTGATCCGGCAGATGATGTGGCGGATGCTGGGGGCCGACGATCCGATGGAGGCGCACAAGGTCGACAGCCGCGGCATCTACGAACGCGGCCGTTCCAATGACGTGAAAGAAGGCGTGATGTCGTTTCTGGAAAAGCGGCCTGCGAATTTTGGGAACAAGGTGTCGAAAGACATGCCCGATTATTTCCCGTGGTGGGACGAGCGGGAATATGAGTGAGACTCGTCGTCCCGGACAAGCGAGCGTTAGCGAGCGCGATCCGGGACCTATAACCACCGGCTCCAGTTTTACGAAGAGCGTCCACCAACCTGTCTTTCTCGATAGATCACGCGGTATGGGTCCCGGCGTTCGCCGGGACGACGGCTGATAGGCCGTTCCTCGCGTTCACCGCATCACCAACGCCACGCGCCCGATTGCCTTGCGGTCGATCAAGAGCCGCATCGCTTGCGCGAAATTCTCCAGCGGCAAACGGTGCGAGATGTGCGGGCGAATTTTGCCGGCTTCTGCCCATTCCAGCAGCGCCTCGATCCGTGCCTCTCCCAGGTTCGGATTTCTCCGCGCCGCTTCCCCGGCGCGGACGCCGAGCACGCTCGCGCCCTTGATCAGGAGCAGATTGGTGCGGGCTTGCCCGATGCCGCCGGTGAAACCGATGACGAGGAGGCGCGCGCCCCAGGCGATGCAGCGCAGGCTGTTTTCGAAAATCTCCCCGCCGATGGGATCGAACACCACGTCGGCGCCGCGGCCCTCGGTGATGCGCTTGACGGCCTCACGAAACGGTTCGCGCGCATAGAGCACGAGATGATCGGCGCCGCGCGCTTTAGCGACGTCAAGTTTTTCTTCCGATGACGCCGCCGCGATCACGGTCGCGCCCATCATCTTGCCCATTTCGACCGCGGCGATACCAACACCGCCGCCGGCGCCGTGCACCAGCAATACTTCGCCCGGCAGAAGCTCGCCGCGATCGACCAGCGCGTGATAGGCGGTGCCGTGCGCGGCGAGGAACGTCGCGCCTTCCGCATAGTCAAAATTGGATGGCAGTCTCGTCAGTTGCGACGGCGTCACGACGGCTTGATCGGTGTAGGCGCCGTACCGCATCCGGACGATGACGCGATTCCCCACCGCGATGCCGGATACGCCCGAGGCGATCTCGATAACCTCGCCCGCGGCTTCCACCCCGGGCGTGAACGGCAGCTCCGGCTTGAGCTGATATTCGCCCGCCGCCATCAATATGTCGGGAAAGTTGATTCCGGCCGCATGCACGGCGACGCGCACCTGCCCTTGCGTCAACGCTACGGCGGGAAAATGTTCCAAACATAGCTGCTCGGGTGGGCCGAGTTCGCGGCAGACGACAGCTCTCGGCATCAGGCCGCGCTCGCCTTTCGACGCAGCAAGGCTTCGCGGATCAGCGGCAACCGGTCATTGCCGAAATACATGTCGGTCTTGTCGAGGAAGATGGTCGGCGAGCCGAACCCGCCGCGCGCCATCGCTTCGTCGGTATTGGCCTTGAGTTGATCCTTGACTGCCTGCTCGGCGATGCCGGCGAAGAATTTTGCCGGATCGACGCCGACGCGTTTGCAGACTTCGGCGAGCACCTCGTCCTTTGAGATGTCCTTGTCCTCGCCCCAATAAATCTCGAACACCGTCCGCGCGAACGGCACCACCTCCTTGCCGAGATAAATGCAGCCGCGCATCGCCTTGACGCTGTTGACCGGAAACACCGTCGGCCGCATCAAAATCTTTAGCCCAGCCAGCCGCGCCCAGTCGGCCATGTCCTTGTTCTGGTAGTTCAACTTGGCGGGCACCGGATTGTCCCGCCTTGCATAGACTTCCGGATTGATGGTGTTGAAGATGCCGCCGACCAGGATCGGCCGCCACGAAATCTCCTCGCCGAACTCCTTCGCCAATGGCTGGATGTTGTGGAAAGCGAGATAGGTCCAGGGGCTCGAACAGTCGAAGAAGAATTCGATCATGGCATTTCCTTTTTGTATGCGCTCGTTGTTTGAATCTCGGTATCTAACGCCCGTCATTGCGAGCGACGCGAAGCAATCCAGAATCTTTGCCCGGCGCGAATGGATTGCTTCGTCGCTCCGCTCCTCGCAATGACGACTGGAAAAATTACTTTCGTTCCGCGATCTCCTTCGCTCTTTGCCCGAACATGTTCTTGCGCGCCTCCTCGTCGAACGGCTCTTTGACGAACTTGCCTATTGCCAAGCCGGCCTGCACCTGCGGCCGCGCGCGCACTGCTGCGTACCAGCGCTTGACGTTTGGATAGTCGTCAAGGGTAAAGCCCTGCGCCTTGTGGGTCATGGTCCAGGGAAAGCAGGCGATGTCGGCGATCGAATAGTCGCCGGCGACATAGGCGCCGGTCTTGCCCAATTGCGTGTCGAGCACGTGATAGAGCCGCGCCGCCTCGTCGCGGTAGCGTTCGATGGCGTAGGGAATTTTCTCCGACGCATAGAGCGCGAAATGCCCATGCTGGCCAAGCATCGGGCCAAGCCCGCTCATCTGCCACATTACCCATTGGATCACGACCGATCGCGCGCGCAAATCCTGCGGCAGAAAGCGGCCGGTCTTGTCGGCGAGATAGATCAGGATCGCGCCGGTCTCGAACACGGAGAACGGCCCGCCGCCGTCGGGAGGCGCGCGATCGACGATCGCGGGAATGCGGTTGTTCGGGCTGATCGCCAGGAATTCCGGCTTGAACTGGTCGCCGGCGCGGATGTTGACGGGAATGACATGATAGGGAATGCCGAGTTCCTCCAGCATGATCGAGATTTTCCAGCCGTTCGGCGTGGGCGCGTAATAGAGGTCGATCATGGGTCCTTCCGAAAAGTGGGGCTGGCTTCGATCCTACCCCCTGCTTTCGTCGCATTCTACTCCCCGAAATCCGATGTACCTCGCGCCCGGGACATGGCATTAGACGCTGCAATAAAACGCTAGAAACCTCAAGGACACGCCAAGATGCTGTTTCCTACCACGATCGCAGGCTCCCTGCCCAAGCCCGAATGGCTGGCCGAACCCAATACGCTGTGGGCGCCCTGGAAATCGAAGGGCGATGAGCTGGCGCGCGCCAAGCGCGACGCCACGTTGCTGGCGGTGAAGCTGCAGGAGGACGCCGGTATCGACATCGTCACCGAGGGCGAACAGGCCCGGCAGCACTTCGTTCACGGCTTCTTAGAAAAGGTCGAGGGCATCGATTTCGCCCACAAGGTCGAGATGGGCATCCGCAAGGACCGCTACAAGGCGATGGTGCCGCAGGTCATCGCGCCGCTGCGGCTGAAGGGCCGCGTCCATGCCGAGGAGGCCCGCGTCGCGCGTACCCACACCACGCGCAAGCTGAAATTCACCATGCCCGGCCCGATGACCATCATCGACACCATCGCCGACCAGTATTACGGCGACCGCGTCAAAATGGCGTTCGCCTTCGCCGACCTGCTCAACGAGGAAGCCAGGGCGCTGCAGGCCGACGGCGTCGATTTGATCCAGTTCGACGAACCCGCCTTCAACGTCTACATGGACGAAGTCAACGACTGGGGCATCAAAGCGCTGGTGCGCGCCGCCGAAGGGCTGACCTGCGCCACCGCGGTCCACATCTGTTACGGCTACGGCATCAAGGCCAACACCGACTGGAAAGCGACGCTCGGCGGCGAGTGGCGGCAATATGAGGATATCTTTCCGGCGATCGCCAACAGCCCGATCCAGCAGGTCGCGATCGAATGCCGCAATTCCAAGGTCCCGCTGGAACTGCTTGCCCTGCTCAAGGGCAAGATGGTTCAGGCCGGCGTGATCGATGTCGCCAGCGACGCGGTGGAGACCGCGGAGGACGTCGTGAAGGTGATCGAAGCCGTCGCCAAATTCGTGCCGAAGAGCAACATCATGCCGACCACCAATTGCGGCATGGCGCCGATGCGCCGCGATATCGCCGAAGCCAAGCTGATGGCGCTAGGTGCGGGCGCGAAGCTGGCAAGAGCGCGGTTCGGGTGAGCATGCCGTCATTGCGAGCGGAGCGAAGCAATCCATTGTCGCTGAAGAAAAGAAAGAAAGAGTGGATTGCTTCGTCGCTCACGCTCCTCGCAATGACGTGTTGAAATGCTAAGCGATCGACTCCCTCGCACTCCGATGCAGCACCGGCCGGTAACCCGCTGAAAACGCGCGCAAGGTCGAGGGCGGCGTCAGCAGCATCGCGCCTTCGATTCCCCCCTTGGCTTCGCGGTAGCCTTCCGGCGACCACTTCAGCGCCGTTCCTTGCGCGATCAAAAAGCTTTCCTGTCCCGCCTTCACCATCGCACCGTCCGGCAATTGCAAAAGTGGAGCTGGAAGCGCATGCAATTGTTTCTTCCTCCCCTCCAGCCGCTCGCGGTGAAGCACGATGTCGATGTCATCGGCGCGGAGGTTCGAGGTACCGTTGCCTTGCTCCCAGGCGCTGCGAAACCGCCTGGCGTCGTCGCGGCGGCAGAAGAAGCACGGCCGATGGCCGGCCGCAAAGGCAGTGGCCTCGTCGAGAAAGAACAGTTCGGTCCAGCTTCGGCCACCCATCACCTGACGCCGCCGTCCTTTGAATTCGCAAACGCAGGTGAGCCAGGCGCGGCTCGCCCAGCGCCGCGTCAAGGTCCTGGTTGCGGGATCATGAATGATGCCGCGGTTGCCGGTGAACATCCCGCGATGTGGCGTTGCGATGATGTCGCCTGACGGCGTGACGCGGTTTTGTAGCGGCATCCGCTTTAGCCCCAGCCGTCATTGCGAGGAGCGTTAGCGACGAAGCAATCCAGTTTGCCGCGGCATGGATTGCTTCGCTTCGCTCGCAATGACGATGTCACGCCGCGCCGTCACGGATCGGCGGCTGGAACGACAGCGCGGTGTCCCAGGGAAAGAAGATCCAGGTGTCCTGCGACACTTCGGTGATGAAGGTATCGACCATCGGCCGTCCCATCGGCTTGGCGTAGACGGTGGCGAAGTGCGCCTCCGGCAAGATGTCGCGCACCAGCCGCGCGGTCTTGCCGGTGTCGACGAGGTCGTCGACGATCAGCAGTCCCCTGCCGGTGCCGCCGCCGAGCTTGGCAGTGTCGGCCGAAATGCTCTTGAGAACCTTCAAATCGCTCTGCTTGGTATGGTCGTAGCTCGTGACGCACACGGTATCGATGACGCGAACGCCGAGTTCGCGGGCGACGATCGCGGCCGGCACCAGACCGCCGCGGGTGATCGCGATGACCGCGTGAAACGGCCCGACTTCATTGAGCCGCCAGGTCAACGCCCGGCAATCCCGGTGAAACTGGTCCCATGAAACCGGAAAGGCCTTGCCGGCCCGCTCCTGCGCACTCAGTTCCGGATGCTCCGCCATGACACGCTCCTTAAATCCCTCAAATAAAGACCGCCGCTACCGGACCACGTTCAATCCCGCCAGCATCTCCTTGACCGCGGCCATCGCGGCGGCGAGCTTGTCCGGATCGCGCGAGCGCACCACCAGATTGGTGTTCGGCTTCTTCTCCTCATCGATGAACGGATAGCTGCCGATGATGGTGTCGGGATGGGCGTTGGCGATCTCGCGCAAGGGCCCGCCGATATCGCCTTCGCGAGCATTGGCGCGAACGCTGTCGGACAGCATCCGCAACCCGGATTTGAGTTTCGGCGCGACGATATCCATCATCGCCTGCATGATCGAGGGCACGCCGGCCATCACGATGACATTGCCGAGCTTGAAGCCGGGCGCCAGGATGGTCGCGCTCTGGATCAGTTCGGCGCCGTCGGGAATGCGCGCCATGCGCATCCGCGCCTCGTTCAGATCCTGCGCGCTCCAGCGCTCCTTGAAGCGGGCAACGACTTCGGGATGATGATCGATGCCGACGCCGAAGGCCTTCGCCACGCTGTCGGCAGTGATGTCGTCATGGGTGGGGCCGATGCCGCCGGTAGTGAAGACATAGTCGTAGCGATGACGCAACGCGTCGAGCGCGGCGATGATCTCCGGCTCTTCGTCGGCGACGACGCGGACTTCCTTAAGGTCGATGCCGATATTGGTGAGGTATTCGGCGATGAAGCCGATATTCTTGTCCTTGGTCCGCCCGGACAGGATCTCGTCGCCGATTACCAGAATTCCCGCCGTGACGATTTCGCTCATGACCTCTCCTAAAAGCCGCTCACCGCGCGGGGGTATCCACCCGCAAGGCAGCCTCGTTCCCCTGCCCGGCCAACATATTGAAGTCTGGCGGGTTTTGCCGACGGAATAAGCAGCCGCCAGCCGCTTTTTCATGCACCATCGCGCCCTTTCAGGCAAATGCTCTGGACCAATCCATATCGCGCCGGCACAGGCCTTGCTACCATCCTGTGAAGTCATGCACTGTGTCCTACGGCGTCGAAGGGCAATCGGGATTTATGGCAGTTGCATTCGATGAAATGAACGGCGGCGGCGGCGACATTCGCCCGGCCTATCAGGAACTCTCCCGCTGGCTCAAGGAGACGCCGCCGGACGCCCTGGAATATCGCCGGCAGGAAGCCGAGCTATTGTTCCGCCGGATCGGCATCACCTTTGCGGTTTACGGCGATGCTGAAGCCCAGGAGCGGCTGATCCCCTTCGACGTGATTCCAAGAATCATGTCGGCGAAGGAATGGACGGTTCTCGAAAAGGGTCTCAAGCAGCGGGTGCGCACGCTCAACATGTTCCTGCGCGACATCTATCACGGCCGCGACATCCTGCGCGCCAATATCGTCCCCGAAGACCTGATCTTCCAGAATCCGGTGTTCCGACCGGAGATGAACGGCCAGGCCGTCCCCCACGACGTCTACGTCCACATCGCCGGCATCGACATCATCCGGGTCGACGCAGACAAGTTCATCGTGCTGGAGGACAATGCGCGCACGCCGTCCGGCGTGTCGTACATGCTGGAAAACCGCGAAATCATGATGCGGCTGTTTCCCGACCTGTTCGCCCGCCATCGCATCGCGCCGGTGGAACGATATCCCGATGAATTGCTGTCGACGTTGCGATCGGTGGCGCCGCTTTCGGCCGCAGCCGAGCCGACGGTGGCGCTGATGACGCCCGGCGTCTACAACTCCGCCTATTACGAACATTCGTTCCTCGCCGACAAGCTCGGCATCGAGCTCGTGGAGGGCCGCGACCTCATCGTCAAGGACGATGAGGTTTTCATGCGCACCACCGAGGGCCTCAAACGCGTCGATGTCATCTACCGCCGCGTCGACGACGACTTCCTCGATCCCCTGACCTTCCGCGCCGATTCGGCGCTCGGCGTGCCCGGGCTGATGTCGGCCTATGCCGCCGGCAACATCACGCTCGCCAATGCGGTCGGCACCGGCATCGCCGACGACAAGGCGATCTACTCCTACATGCCGGAGATCGTGAAATTCTATCTCGGCGAAGAGCCGATCCTCAAGAACGTGCCGACCTGGCGCTGCCGCGAGCCGAAGGATCTGGCCTACGTGCTCGACAACCTGAGCGAATTGGTGGTGAAGGAAGTGCACGGCTCCGGCGGCTACGGCATGCTGATAGGACCGGCTGCGACCAAAGCGACCATCGAGGCGTTTCGCGAAAAACTAAAGCGCGAGCCGGAGGGTTTTATCGCGCAACCGACACTGGCGCTTTCGACCTGCCCGACCTGCACCGAGGCTGGCCTTGCGCCGCGCCACGTCGATCTGCGCCCCTTCGTGCTGACGGGGAGCAACCACGTCACCATCGTGCCGGGCGGCCTGACGCGTGTGGCGCTGAAGGAAGGCTCGCTGGTGGTGAATTCGAGCCAGGGCGGCGGCACCAAGGATACCTGGATATTGGATGAGTGAGATGTTGGAGAAGAACTGACATAACATGCTGTCGCGCACGGCTGAAAATCTCTACTGGCTCGCCCGCTACGTCGAACGCGCGGAATATCTGGCGCGCACCATCGAGGCGACGCTGCGCGTGACCGCGCTGCCGAGCGCCTATATCGGCAAGACCAACGAATGGGATTCGGCGCTGATGACGGCGGGCGTCGGTCCGAGCTTCTACCAGACCCATAAGGAGGCCGACGAGCAAAGCGTCGTCGACTATCTGTCATTTTCAGCCGAAAATCCGTCCTCGATCAAGAACTGCATCGAAAATGCCAGGCTCAATTCACGCTCGGTGCGCACCGCGCTCACAAGCGAGATGTGGGACACCATCAATTCGGCATGGATCGATCTCGGGGAACTCTGGGGCAAGGGCACCAAGACCCGCGAGGAACTCGCAAAATTCCTGCGCTTCGTGCAGGAGACCTCGCTGCGGTTCGACGGCTCGGCCTACCGCACCATGCTGCGCAACGACGCCTTCTGGTTCTCGCGCCTCGGACTGAATCTGGAACGCGCCGACAACACCGCGCGCATTCTCGATGTGAAATATCACGTGCTGTTGCCCGAGGAAGAGCATGTCGGCGGCCCGCTCGACTATTATCAATGGACCTCGATCCTGCGTTCGGTGTCGGCGCTGACCGCCTATCACTGGGTCTATCGCGAGACGTTGAAACCCTGGCTGATCGCCGATCTCCTGATCCTCAACGATTCGTTGCCGCGCTCGCTGGCGAGCTGCTACGGCAATCTGGTGCGCAACCTCGACCAGATCGGCGTCGCCTATGGCCGCCAGGGCGCCGCCCAGCGCCACGCCCGCGGCGTCCGCAACCGGCTGGAACACAGCCATATGGACGATATCTTCCAGCACGGCGTGCATGAATTCATCCAGGAATTCATCGCCGATAATTCAAGGCTCGGTGAAATCATCACGCGGCAGTATCTAATCTAACGTTAGAAACTTGATGTGGAATCGGACGCAACCGCCGGCTCGGTCTCACCTCTCCCTTGGGGAGAGGTCGGATCGCTCTTGCGATCCGGGTGAGGGGTTACGGCCTAACGATGGACCGTAACCCCTCACCCCAACCCTCTCCCTACGGGAGAGGGAGCGCGCTCCGTTGACGCAATCGCAACACGACTCGGACAGTCCACCCCATGCGCCTGCGCATCGCCCATTCCACCACCTACCGCTACGAGCCGGCGGCGACCGGCATCATTCAGATCCTGCGGATGACGCCAGGTAGCCATGACGGCCAATATGTCGCCGAATGGCAGATCGACGTCTCCACCGACTCCCGCCTCCATTTGCACCAGGACGCGTTCGGCAATGTCACGCATGTGCTGACCGAGGGCGCGATTTCCGGCCTCACGATCAACGTCGAAGGCCTGATCGAAACCCACGACACCGGCGGGGTGCTCCGCGGCACCGACGAGCGGTTTCCGCCGAGCCTGTTCCTGCGCGCAACGCGGTTGACCGAAGCCAACCCGGCGATGGCCACCTTTGTGCGCGAGCTGCGTTCGGAATCGGAGGCCGACGTGCTCGGTTTCCTGCACGCGTTGATGCTGCAAATCAACGATCACATGACCTTCGATGTCGATCCCACGCACAGCGGAACCTCGGCGGTCGAGGCCTTCGCGCTCAAGCGTGGCGTCTGTCAGGATTACGCGCATATCTTCATCGCCTGCGCGCGTTCGGGCGGCGTGCCGGCGCGCTTCATCTCCGGCCATTTCATGCGCTCGGACGGCTCCACGCATCAGCAGGCCGGCCACGCCTGGGCCGAAGCTTATGTGCCGGATCTCGGCTGGGTCGGCTTCGACGCGGCGAATGCGATCTGCACCACCGACGCCCACGCCCGCGTCGCCGTCGGTCTCGATTACCTCGGCGCCGCGCCAGTGCGCGGCACGCGATATGGCGGCGGCAACGAAACGCTGACGGTTTCGGTCAAGGTCGATCAGGCCGGCCGGCACGGTCAGTGGCAGAGCCAGTCGTGAGGCGTGAACCCATGAATTTGGAGTGGTCGGCAGACGTCCGCTTTGCAGAAATCGGCCTTGGTTACAGCGCGAATAACAGATGCCGCCGACGGAGACGGCCAAGCCCGGCGGAGAATACATGCCGCCAATCGTTTCCAATACACCCATCCCGACGCAGAAGGCTGGCAAAAGCGCCTGATGGCCCACGGCTATCTTCAAGACTTGCTTAAAGCAGAAACATTGCGCGCGTCAGGCCCACTCAAAGGTATTCCCGACAGGCCTGCGATTGATCATATCCGCGCCCGACCGTCAGAAATTGGATGAGATCATTTCCGAAGACCCGTTTGCCAAAGAGGCTGATCGAAGAAATGACGCTGGTCGAATGGAACCCGATCTTTGGTGTGTTCAGTGGCGACCCCAGCATGCCGGGCCAGATACAAAGCAGTCTGCTGAAATCAAGGCCACTGAGCTGGACATACCCCGGTCCGAATTTCGCGGAGGCCAAAGTTATCTAGGCTTTCCCGGCTGTCCATTAACCGGTAGGATGCCTTTTGTTTCAATTGTGGTGGCGCAATACGCCGCCAAAATGTTAGCGCTCGAGCATCCCCGGTCAGTTGGGAAATGCTAGCGGATAGTAACATCGGCGGTGCGTTGACGCGCGACAACATACCGGGAGGAATTCCATGAATCGGATATCTCTAATAAGCGGGCTGTTACTGATAGGCATGCTGTCATTTCCCGCAACGGCGGCAGAAGAGCATGTGGCCGTTTCTCCGGATAATTTAAAATGGGCTGCTGCCCCACCCGCCTTTCCGAAAGGCGCGCAGATTGCGGTTTTAAGCGGCGATCCTTCGAAGGACGGCCTCTATGTCGTCCGTCTGAAGGTGCCTGCCGGATACAAAGTTCCGGCGCATACTCATCCGAATGATGAAAATATCACCGTCATCTCAGGGACATTCAACATCGGAATGGGTGACAAACTCGATGAGAAAAAGGGGGATGTGCTCAAGGCCGGAGGGTTTGTCCACATGCCAAAAGGTATGCAGCATTTTGCGTGGTTCACCGAGGACTCCATCGTCCAGCTGCATGGGATGGGGCCGCAGAGCATCATCTACATCAATCCGGCCGACGATCCGCGCAAGGGCAATTAGTCTCTAAACGGGCCACTTCGCTTGGAACCGACATTGCACTCTGGGCGCCGGTGGTCAAAGCCCGTAGGGCGAATTAGCAGTAAGGCGTAATCCGCCATCTCGAAGGTGCAACGGCGGATTACGCTGACGCTAATGCGCCCTACGGTGCTGAAACAGCAAGCCTTCGCCCGCGCAGATCAAGTACATTCCGTTTTGGTCCGACCTTGTCGAGCGGTTCGCGCAGAACCGCAATCGCTCCACGTGAACTTCCGCTCCAGGTCAAGTCGGAAGAACTCAGCGTGAGCCATGTCTTCCGGTATACCCCAGTCAACGGACATCTTCAGAGCCGGTCGGCATATCGCGAAAATGTTCCTTCCAGACGCATCCGCGCGCCGGCAGCGAAGACGGCACATCCAAGCTCAGATAAAGGAGATGATCCGCCCCACGAGCCACGTGGCAGCCGCCCACCCAGCACCGGTGAAGAAGCCGACGCAAAACCAAACGCCGATGAGGTGCAGGTTGACGGTGGAGGGCATATTAAATTCTCCCGGTAGCTGAGGACGACGAGTAGACCACAAGAATGATATCGTAGTCTCGACAGATTTCTAGCCTTGCTCCTTCCGAAAATGGTCCGGAACATGGATTTCTGCATCGAAAGCGCGCGCTGCAAAAGGTCTAGCGGTACCAAACGCCAGTCGTGATGCCTGCGAAGCAACTCTGTCCCTCATCCTGAGGAGCCGCGCTTGCGCGGCGTCTCGAAGGATGGCGGCATCGGGGCCGCATGGTTCGAGACGCGCGAAGCCGCGCTCCTCACCATGAGGATCAATTTTCAAGAGGATATGACCTCAGGCAGCCTGGCGCGGATAAAGGCGGCGGTCGCCTCGCACGCATTTGGGCTTTCAAAGCCGCGACTTGGAATGGTGACCGCGGAAGAAGACCCGGTCCAGAGCAGCAAGAGATCATTCTCGTAAGTAAAGCGGCTGAAGGCGGCCCAGCGCCATCTTGCCTCGGATATCTTGCCCGTCAGCGTGACCCCCGTCGCATCGAACGCGACGGTCTTGGCCTCGAACGCGTTGGGCGTGCCGGCCAGATACCGGTTGCTCGCGATCCGGCGAATGACGTAACCCGCCACCAGCATCGCGCAACCGCCGAGCAGAAATGCGAACAGGCTCGCCCGGCCGATCAGGTCGCCAGTAGCGGTACTGCCAGAAAGAGATGTTCCGATGGCGCGGAAGGCGAGCGCAACTGGGATGGCTCCGACGAATACCGCAAGAAAAGCGATGAAATTGCCCCGACGCGGCTGATGCCGGTTCACGACCGCAAAATATCGCGCGTAATCGTCGGCCGTCATCGAAAATGTCACCGCAATCCGATCAACGATGGCGTCACTCATTTCTCAAGCCCCGCGCGAAGGTGAACGTCTATCGGACGCTTCATCTCCCATCTCACGCTCAACCGTCATGCCCCGCCACTGGGTCTCGCCTTCGGCGAGCCCGATCACAGGCTCCGGCGAGGCATCAACGAGTCGTCCCTGCGAACGCAGGGACCCATAACCACCGGCGACTGTTTTACGAAGAACGTCGGCCAACTCATCTTATCGATAGCACAACGCGGTATGGGTCCCTGCGTTCGCAGCGACGACACTGATTGATGTATCCCGCGTTCAACTGACGCAACTGATTTGCCCGACGGGTCGTCGTTGCAAACTCTCCGGCCGTTTGTCCAGCCCCCTTTGTAAAAATATTTCTGTTTTTCCGAAGTGCAAATCAGATGTATATCTCGCCCATCCCGCACCCCTCAGGAGGGGCGTTGCGCATCGTCACGGACGTTGGGTGCGGGATGCGGTGGATGCTTTGGCGGCGCAAGACGGGCGGCGCGAAAGCGGACGGCGAAGTCGTGTGGTCCTGGCATCCCGACGCTGATGTCAAGCTCGCGAGGTGATGATCTTGCGGGCGACGGGGGCAAGAAAGCCCGGTCCCCGGGGAGAGCGCGATATAAGCTGTAAACCATTGCGCGGGGAATGCCGGGTGAAACCGGTGTGACCGTGGTGACTACGCTCGTATGCTTATTTTATTTTGCATGCGAGGCTGCGGGCGCATCGAGCGCCCGGTATTCCCTGCGCCCTCTGTTTTTCAGGGCCGATGATTTCGCACGACCCGGACGCGACAGCGTTGCGGGAATGCGGGGGTGTGTACTAAGTCACCTCGCCCCGCTTGCGGGGAGAGGTCGGATCGCCTCTTGGCGATCCGGGTGAGTCTCACCGCGTGCTCGTCTGTTCCCCGTATTTGCGGACGCAGCCCCTCACCCCAGCCCTCTCCCCGCAAGAGCGGGGCGAGGGAGAAGTGGGGTTGGACGCCTCTTGCGAAATTGGCTAGTAATTTGCGCGCGCGTCGAGTGTGGTTTGGGGATGCGGAAATGACCTATTGTTGCGGAGTGCTGGTGCGGGACGGGCTCGTCATGATTGCCGACACCCGCACCAACGCCGGGCTCGACAATGTCTCGACCTTCCGCAAGCTCCACATCTTCTCCAAGCCGGGCGAACGCATCATGGCGATCGCCAGCGCCGGCAATCTCGCGATCAGCCAATCGGTGCTCTCGACCCTGACCGAGGGCCTCGAGGACCCCGCCACCGGCGAACTCGAAACGCTCATGAACGCGCCGACCATGTTCCAGGCCGCGCAGCGCATCGGCAAAGCCATTCGCTCCGTCCATGCCACCGAAGGCATTGCGCTGAAGTCGGAGGATATCAGCTTCGACGTGTCGTTCCTGTTCGGCGGTCAGATCAGGGGGTCGCGGATGCGGCTGTTCATGGTCTACCCGGCCGGCAACTTCATCGAATGCACCACCGACACCCCCTATTTGCAGATCGGCGAGCACAAATATGGCAAGCCCGTGCTCGACCGTGCCATGCATTACGACGTCGAACTGTACGAAGCGCTCAAGACCAGCCTGATCTCGATGGACTCGACCATGCGCTCCAACCTCGGCGTCGGCTTGCCGATCGACGTGCTGGTGGTGCGGACGGACGTGTGCGACGCCGATCTCAATCACCGCATCGAGGCGGGCGAGCCGTATTTCCACGATTTGCGCTCGCGCTGGTCGGCGGCGTTGCGTGCGGCCCATCAGAATATTCCACGACCGCCCTACAAGACCGAAACGCCAAGAACATAAGAAAGAGGCATGCCAATGACCGAGGCCAAGAACAAGATCGCCGTGGTAACCGGCGCCGGAACCGGTGTGGGACGCGCGGCATCGCTGGCGCTGATGAACGCCGGCTTCACTGTCGTGCTCGCCGGAAGGCGGCTCGACAAACTCGAAGAGACGCAAAAACTCGGCGGCAACGGCAAAAGCCTCGCCGTTCCCTCCGACATGGCCGATCCCGGTTCGATCGCCGCCCTGTTCGCCAAGGTGATGGACGTCTACGGCCGGCTCGACGTGCTGTTCAACAACGCCGGCATGGGCGCGCCGCCGGTGCCGTTCGAGGATCTTGGCCTGGCGCAATGGCAGGCGGTAGTCGCAACCAATCTCACCGCGCCATTCCTGTGCACGCAGCACGCCTTTCGCATCATGAAGGACCAGACCCCGCGCGGCGGCCGCATCATCAATAACGGCTCGATCTCCGCGCATGCACCCCGGCCGTTCTCCGCGGCATATACCTCCACCAAGCACGCGATCACGGGCCTAACGAGGGCCACCAATCTCGACGGCCGCGCCTACGACATCGCGGTCGGCCAGATCGACATCGGCAACGCCGCAACCCCGATGACCGACCGCATGGTCGACGGCGTGCTACAGCCCGACGGCCGCAAAATGCCGGAGCCGCGCATGGATGCGAAAGCGGTCGGCGACGCGGTTGCCTATATGGCGAACCTACCCCTCGCCGCCAACGTGCTGTTCATGACGGTGATGGCGAGCAAGATGCCGTTCGTGGGACGGGGGTAGGCTTTAGCCCCATCGCATGACGTCATTGCGAGCGAAGCGAAGCAATCCAAAGCCGCGGGTGAAGTATGGATTGCTTCGTCGCTTTCGCTCCTCGCAAAGACGGTTTTGGTCATGGCGACGCTTGGGATAACGATGCTTCAACTGCAATCAGCCTTCGGCATTTTTGCGTTACTTGCGCTCGCCTGGATGTTTGGCGAGAACCGCCATGCGGTCTCGCTGCGGCAGGCGGCAATTGGCCTTGCCGTCACGCTCGTCACCGCCGTGGTGCTGATCAAGCTGCCGATCGTCGCGCATGCGTTCGGCGCGATCAACGACGCGGTCGGCGCGATATCGGCGGCCTCGCGCGCGGGCACCTCGTTCGTGTTCGGCTATCTCGGCGGCGCCGCGCTGCCGTTCGACCTGAAGGCGCCGGGTGCGGAATTCATCCTCGCGTTTCAGGCGCTCCCGATCGTGCTCGTCATGAGCGTGCTCACCACGCTTTTGTTCTACTGGCGCGTGCTGCCGCCGGTGGTGCGCGGCATGGCCTGGCTTCTCGAGCGCACGCTCGGGGTGGGTGGCGCTGTCGGCTTATCCACGGCCGCCAACATCTTTCTCGGCATGGTGGAATCGCCCTTGTTCATCCGCCCCTACATGGCGCAGCTCACGCGCAGCGAATTATTCCTGGTCATGACCGGCGGCATGGCGGGGATCGCCGGCACCGTGCTCGTGCTCTACGCAACCCTGCTGGCGCCGCTGATACCGGATGCGGCCGCGCATTTCGTCATCGCCTCGGTGCTGGGCGCGCCCGCCGCGATCCTGATCAGCCTGATCATGGTGCCCGAGACGAGTGCAACGCGCACCGGCGGCGCGCTTGGCGAGGATCCCAAGCTGCACGCCTCCTCCACCATGGACGCGATCGTCAAGGGCACCGTCGTTGGCATTGAACTCCTGATCAACATCATCGCGATGCTGATCGTGCTGGTGGCGCTGGTCTATCTTGCCAATGCCCTGCTCGGACTCTTGCCCGATGCCGGCGGCGCGGCAATCACCTTGCAGCGAATGCTCGGATACGCCATGGCGCCGGTGTGCTGGCTGATGGGCCTGCCGTGGCCGCAAGCCATCACAGCCGGCAGCCTAATGGGCACCAAGACCGTGCTCAACGAGCTGATCGCCTATGTCGATCTGTCGAAGCTCGCCACGGGCGCGCTCGATTCCCGCTCGCGGCTGATCATGCTCTATGCGATGTGCGGCTTTGCCAATTTCGGCAGCCTCGGCATCATGGTCGGCGGGCTCGGCACCATGGCGCCGGAGCGGCGCGATGAGATCAATTCGCTCGGATTGAAATCGATCGTCTCGGGCACGCTGACGACCTGCCTGATGGGCGCGATCGTCGGGGTGCTGACATGACGGGTTTCGTCATTCCGCCACGCGCCGCGGCGCGCGCCTCATGCCGCCAGTTCAACCGTCTTGAAATCCGCGGGCAGGATCACTTCGAGCAACTCGACGTCGTCGGAATAATCCAAGATCAGATGCCTGATGCGCGGCGGCTGGGTCCAGCTCGAGCCCTCGCTCATCAAGGTCTCGCCCTGCCCTTCCATGTAGGTTTTCACCCAGCCTTTAAGGACATAGACCATCTGAAAGTCGACGTCGTGGAAATGCAGCTTGGAAACTTCCGCCGGATCGCATGGCCCGATCAGCCGGATCACATGCGCCCGCGCCAGTCCCTGGCTCGCCTCGGCGATGCCGAGGTCGCGGTATTTCGCGTAAGCGCGCAAACCGTCGGCCTTGAAATCCTCGTCGCGGTAATGGCTGATGGCGACGCGCTGCTTCGGGCGGGCGCGCCTGACGGAAGGTTGCGCGTGTCCGCGCGCCTTGAGTTTCTTGCGGGCCGTGGGTTTGGCGGCGGTCTTGCGCGCGGACGTTTTGCGCGCCGGCGATCTCTTCTGCGCCGCTTTTCGACGTGCGGCTCGCGATTTCGGCTTCTTCCTGGCCATCGACGTCCTCCCTTGATTTGCGGAAGCGACGCTAGCACAGATCGCGCGCGGTTGGGCGGTCCAGACAGAAGCGGGGAAATTTGTAAGGTAGCGTCCTCAGTGCAGTCGGAACACGCCGTCCACCGCACGCAGCTCGGCGGGTTTGATCAATTTCGAATGGGCAATCGTGACATGGTAGAGCGGGCCTTCAAGCTTAGCCTGCCAAAATGCAAGAAATCCCGCCAGTGCGGGAAAATTCGGAAACAGATCGTAGTTCTGCCAGACATAAGTTTGCAGCAGCGACGGATGATCGGGCATGCGGTAAAGAATCTCCGCCGTCGTCAGCCCATAACCCAGCACCTGTTTCCGGAAGTCTTCGGAAACGCCAACCCGCGAAACCATGCCAACCCTCCATTGCTGGAGCGCATTGTCCGAGATGGCTACCGGCCCAGAGCCAGCCCCGGGGGAGATGCGCTCACATGAGAGAAATGTGACGCACGCGACCAACCCATCACAAGCTTAAATGTTTAACGAACTGTTGAAAAAGTTAGCGTTGGCAGCAGCTTAGCGCTGGTGCTAGTACGGGCTCGGCAGGAGCGCCGCCGGAATTAACGATGACGGACGATTTTGGCAGGCGTCATATTTGAGTGCTAATTTTTCTGCTAGAGGCCCTTGTCCCCACAACAAGTCTGACCTATGTCCAGAGCGCCCGCTGGCACTCGTCGGCGGCGACTGCCAAGTATTCAAAATCTGAAAACATCTTCAAAAGCTTAGGAGGACTGCATGAAATTCCGTCCGCTTCACGACCGCGTCGTGGTCAAGCGCATCGACGCCGAAGAGAAGACCGCAGGCGGCATCATCATTCCGGACACCGCCAAGGAAAAGCCCTCGCAGGGCGAAGTCGTCGCCGTCGGCCCCGGCGGCCGCGACGAAGCTGGCAAGTTGATCCCGATCGACATCAAGGTCGGCGACCGTGTGCTGTTCGGCAAGTGGTCGGGCACCGAGGTCAAGATTGACGGCCAGGAGCTCCTGATCATGAAGGAGAGCGACATCATGGGCGTCAT
>DATGGY010000153.1:0-43240 GCA_035308285.1 Bradyrhizobium sp.
TGTTATAAGCCCGCCGCAACGATCGCATTTATGAACTGGGTTGGGCATCCAACTCATAAACGTGATCGATTCCATTGACTTGGAGCATGATGGCCGCCCGAAAAACCGCTTTACACTTTTCGGCACCATCTCGGGCATCGCGGCCGGACATGATGCTATTCTAGCGGGCGTGGCGGAACTGGTAGACGCGCTGGATTTAGGTTCCAGTGACGAAAGTTGTGGGGGTTCGAGTCCCTCCGCCCGCACCAAGCGCCGACCGCGTTTGCGCATGATGATAATGACTGACGGATCTGTCGTCCTAACGGATCGGGTCCGCCGAACCACCGGCGCCGGCTGCAAGGTCGTACCGCCTCCATTTGTAGATGTCCGGCGTATTCGCCGGGCGAAATCGGGAAGAAGATTGACGCCATGCAGGTGAAGGAAACCGTCGCTGACGGGTTGAAGCATGAATTTCTGATCAGCGTTCCGGCAGCGGACCTCGATGCCAAGGCGGATGCGCGGCTGGTGGACCTCAAGGACAAGGTCCGTCTCAACGGATTTCGTCCGGGCAAGGTGCCGGTGAGCCATCTTAAGAAGGTCTATGGCCGCTCCGTGATGGCCGAGACCATCGATCAGACCATCCGTGACACCAACTCGCAGATTTTTACCGAGCGCGGCTTCCGGTTGGCGACCGAACCCAAGGTCACGATGCCGACCGAGAAAAAGGAGGTCGAGGACATTCTCGCCGGCAAATCCGACCTCACCTACACCGTTGCAATCGAAGTCGTGCCTGCGATCCAGCTCGCCGATTTCAAGAGCTTTACGGTGGAGAAGCCGGTAGCCGATGTGACCGACGCCGAGGTCGACGATGCCATCAAGCGTATCGCCGAACAAAACCGCAGCTTCGCTGCGAAGGCAGAGGGCGCCAAGGCCGAAAGCGGCGATCGGGTCACCGTCTCCTTCAAGGGGACCATCGATGGCATACCGTTCGACGGCGGCGCGGGTGAGAACGTTCAGGTGACGATCGGCTCCAACACCTTCATCCCAGGCTTTGAGGATCAGCTCACTGGCATTGGCGCCGGTGAAACCCGAACCCTGAAGGTCTCGTTCCCGAAGAATTACGGCAACACGAAGCTGGCGGGCCGGCCCGCGGAGTTCGAGGCCACGGCATCGCTGATCGAAGCCCCGCAGGAAACCGCCATCAATGATGAGTTTGCCAAGACGCTGGGACTGGAATCGCTCGATAAGTTGAAGGAGGCGGCGCGGGAGCGGTTGGCAACCGAGTT
Source organism: Bradyrhizobium sp. (assembly GCA_035308285.1). Classification (GTDB taxonomy): domain Bacteria; phylum Pseudomonadota; class Alphaproteobacteria; order Rhizobiales; family Xanthobacteraceae; genus Bradyrhizobium. Next base: position 1,266 of record DATGGY010000153.1, read on the forward strand.
CGCCGGCGCAACCCGCCAGCGGGTGAAGCGCATGCTCCTGGACCGCCTGGATGAGACCCATCGCTTCGAGGCGCCGCCGTCCCTGGTCGAGGAAGAGTTCAATCTGATGTGGAATTCAATCAAGAGCGAGATGGAGTCGGGCGGCAAGAGCTTTGCCGACGAAGGAACCACCGAGGAGGCGGCCAGGGAAGACTACCGCAAGATCGCCGATCGCCGGGTCCGGCTAGGTCTCGTACTTTCTGAAATCGGCGAGAAGAACAAGATTACGGTTACCGAAGACGAAGTCGGCCGCGCCGTCATCGAACGCGCGCGCCAGATGCCCGGGCGCGAGAAGGAAGTCTGGGACTACTACCGCAACAATCCTAATGCGCTGGCGCAGCTTCGCGCACCGATCTACGAAGACAAGGTGATCGATTTTATTCTCGAACTTGCCACCGTGACCGAAAAGAAGGTGTCGCGGGAGGAGTTGTACAAAGATGATGAGGCCGTGAAGAGCGCTGTCTGAGCGGCATGAGCACGACGTTAAGGTTGAGAACCAAAAGAGCACGACGGCGGCCATCTGCCGCTATGCCCTTTGACCAGAATCAGCTTCAACTGGGACCCGTTCCCCACGCTCTTGACCCGGTCTTGTGGCCGGGCCGGCTTGGTCTTGTGGTCGGGAAACCGGCCCATATCTGTTAAACTGCGCTTCAAGTGCTGCACCTCGGGACGCTTGTCTGTTTCGGCAAATCCTGGCCTTTGCGGTTTTGCCGACCGATGCTCGCCTCGCCAACCTGTCTGCTAACCTTTGGGTGACTAATGCGCGATCCGGTCGAAACCTACATGAACCTCGTTCCGATGGTGGTCGAACAGACCAACCGGGGTGAACGGGCCTACGACATTTTTTCGCGCCTCCTGAAAGAGCGCATCATTTTCGTGACCGGAGCGGTCGAGGATGGAATGTCGACCCTGGTCGTCGCGCAGCTTCTGTTTCTCGAAGCTGAGAATCCCAAGAAGGAAATCTCGATGTACATCAACTCGCCGGGTGGCGTGGTGACGTCGGGCCTTGCGATCTACGACACCATGCAATTCATCCGCCCGCCGGTATCGACGTTGTGCACAGGCCAGGCAGCCTCGATGGGCTCGCTGCTCCTGGCCGCAGGCCACAAGGACATGCGCTTCTCGCTGCCGAATTCCCGCATCATGGTGCACCAGCCTTCGGGCGGCTTCCAGGGCCAGGCCACCGACATCATGCTGCACGCGCAGGAAATCCTGAACCTGAAGAAACGGCTCAACGAGATCTACGTCAGGCACACCGGCCAAACCTTCAAGGCGATTGAGGACGCGCTGGAACGCGACAAGTTCCTTACCGCCGAACAGGCCCGGGAATTCGGCATTGTCGACAAGGTTATCGACAAGCGGTCGGAAGAGCTGGTGGCAGCAAAGGCTTCTTAACGACGTTGCCTGCCAGACGCAGAACTGGCGTTAACAGTCGCTTTCCACGGTCGATTTGCACCGCAAAACGGGGCTTTTTTGCCTCCGCAGGCGGAAAGTTCCGCTTTCGTGCTGGCTTGGCGGCGTGGTATTCGCGCAACGCCGGGCCGATTTCGACAGGTTCTGCCCGTACGAAAAGCGCAAATCACGGTATTGTCACGGATATCCAGAGCCCGGCCGATTAGCGAATTCTTGATAGTCGGGTGCGACCATGGTTGGCTAGGTTGAATAGGTTATGATCGCGGAGGATTCGAGTTGGCCGCGATTCGCGTGGCTTCCAGAGTGTGGGGTCTTTTTTGGTACGAATTTTGCTCTATTTAGAACTCTGCGCCGGTAATTCCCGGAATGGGGCGAGCGAGCGTACGGGATCGGACGGAGAGACGAATGAGTAAGGTTGGCACCAGCGACTCCAAGAACACGCTGTATTGCTCGTTCTGCGGCAAGAGCCAGCACGAAGTTCGCAAACTGATCGCGGGCCCCACCGTATTCATCTGCGACGAATGCGTCGAACTCTGCATGGATATCATTCGCGAGGAGAACAAATCCTCGCTGGTGAAATCGCGCGACGGGATTCCCACGCCCAAGGAAATCTGCAAGGTTCTCGACGATTACGTCATCGGGCAGAGCCACGCCAAGAAGGTGCTCTCGGTCGCCGTCCACAACCACTACAAGCGGCTCAATCACCAGACCAAGCACAACGATGTCGAGTTGGCGAAGTCCAACATCCTGCTGATCGGACCTACCGGTTCGGGCAAGACGCTGCTGGCGCAAACGCTGGCGCGCATTCTCGATGTGCCGTTCACAATGGCGGATGCGACGACCTTGACCGAAGCTGGCTATGTCGGCGAGGACGTCGAGAACATCATCCTCAAGCTGCTGCAGTCGGCCGACTACAACGTCGAGCGCGCGCAGCGCGGCATCGTCTACATCGACGAGATCGACAAGATCAGCCGCAAGTCCGACAACCCCTCGATCACCCGCGACGTCTCGGGCGAGGGCGTGCAGCAGGCTTTGCTGAAGATCATGGAAGGCACGGTGGCGTCGGTTCCTCCGCAAGGAGGTCGCAAACATCCGCAGCAGGAGTTCCTGCAGGTCGATACCACCAACATCCTGTTCATCTGCGGCGGCGCGTTCTCGGGGCTCGAGAAGATCATTTCCGCCCGCGGGCGGTCCACCTCGATCGGCTTTGCCGCGCAAGTGCTGGCGCCTGAAGACCGCCGCACCGGCGAGATCTTCCGCCATGTCGAGCCGGAAGATCTGTTGAAATACGGCCTGATCCCGGAATTCGTCGGCCGCTTGCCGGTGGTCGCGACGCTGGAGGATCTGGACGAGGCTTCGCTGAAGAAGATTCTCACCGATCCGAAGAACGCGCTGGTGAAGCAGTATCAGCGGCTGTTCGAGATGGAGAATATCGAACTGACCTTCGCCGACGAGGCGCTAGGCGCGGTTGCGCGCAAGGCCATCGAGCGCAAGACCGGCGCGCGGGGCCTGCGCTCGATTCTCGAAAGCATCCTGCTTGAGACCATGTTCGACCTTCCGGGCCTGGAAGGCGTGGAAGAGGTCGTGATCTCGCGCGAGGTGGTCGAGGGCACGGCTCGCCCGCTCTACATCTACGCCGACCGTTCCGATCGCGCCGTTGAAAGCAGCGCCAGCGCCTGATTCCTTTCGGGCGCTTGCGATTTGAGGTTTGTAATCGTGGCGGCTGCCGGACGTTTTTGGCGGCCAAATCGGCGTAGCTTTTCCTTCTTGTTTAGCCCCATCTGGCGGGCATTTTCAACGACTTGACACCTCCATGGTCGATAGCCACCTAATGCTTTCGGCGGCGAAAAACTCAAGCCGAGATTCGCGGCCAGAGCGATCCGGGAAAGTCGGCCATAGCTGGGCCATACGACCCGGAGCATTTCGGCACCTTGTGGCGGTTGCGCACGAAAGCGGACTGCGTGCAAGGGGGCACAACAAAAGGAAAAGGCCATGACGACCCCAAAACCGCGGCCATCTATCGTTCACGGCGAAAGCCATTCTTATCCGGTGCTGCCGCTGCGCGATATCGTCGTTTTTCCGCACATGATCGTGCCGCTGTTCGTCGGCCGCGAGAAATCGATCCGCGCGCTCGAAGAGGTGATGAAGAATGATGCCCTGATCATGCTGGCGACGCAGAAGAACGCGTCGGACGACGATCCATTGCCGGATTCGATCTATGAGACAGGGACACTCGCCAGCGTCCTGCAGCTCCTCAAATTGCCCGACGGCACCGTGAAGGTGCTGGTGGAGGGGCTTGAGCGCGCGCGCGTCCAGAAATATACGCCCCGCACCGAATATTACGAAGCCACCGCGACCGCGCTCGCCGATACCGATGCGACCTCCGTCGAGGCGGAGGCTCTTGCGCGCTCCGTCGTGTCGGATTTCGAAAGCTACGTGAAGCTGAACAAAAAGATCTCCGCCGAAGTCGTCGGCGTGGTGCAGGCGATCGCCGACTTCGCCAAGCTCGGTGACACCGTGGCCTCGCATCTTGCCGTCAAGATCGCCGACCGCCAGGCAATCCTGGAGACGTTGTCGGTCACCGCGCGCCTGGAGAAGGTGCTCGGGCTGATGGAGAGCGAGATTTCGGTCTTGCAGGTCGAGAAGCGCATCCGTTCGCGCGTCAAGCGCCAGATGGAGAAGACGCAGCGCGAATACTATCTCAACGAGCAGATGAAGGCGATCCAGAAGGAGCTCGGCGACGACGAAGGCCGTGACGAGCTCGCCGATCTCGAGGAGAAGATTTCGAAGACCAAGCTTTCCAAGGAAGCGCGCGAAAAGGCTCAGCACGAGCTGAAGAAGCTGCGCCAGATGTCGCCGATGTCGGCGGAAGCGACCGTCGTGCGCAACTATCTCGACTGGCTGCTGTCGATTCCGTGGAACAAGAAGTCCAAGGTCAAGAAGGATCTGATCGCCGCCCAGACCGTACTCGACAACGACCATTACGGGCTCGAGAAGGTCAAGGACCGCATCGTCGAATATCTGGCCGTGCAGTCGCGCGCCAACAAGCTGACCGGGCCGATCCTTTGTCTGGTCGGTCCTCCCGGCGTCGGCAAAACCTCGCTCGGCAAGTCGATCGCGAGGGCGACGGGGCGCGAATTCGTTCGGGTGTCGCTCGGCGGCGTGCGTGACGAAGCCGAAATCCGCGGTCACCGCCGCACCTATATCGGTTCGATGCCCGGGAAGATCATCCAGTCGATGCGGAAGGCGAAGACCTCCAATCCGCTGTTTCTCCTGGATGAGATCGACAAGATGGGTTCCGACTTCCGCGGCGATCCGTCATCGGCGCTGCTGGAGGTTCTCGACCCCGAGCAGAACTCGACCTTCAACGACCATTACCTGGAGGTCGATTACGATCTCTCCAACGTGATGTTCATCACGACCGCGAATACGCTGAATATTCCCGGGCCGCTGATGGACCGCATGGAGATCATCCGGATCGCCGGCTACACCGAGAACGAGAAGGTGGAGATCGCCCGCAAGCACCTGATCCCGAACGCGCTCTCCAAGCACGGTCTGGATTCCAAGGAATGGTCGATCGACGACGATGCTCTCCTCCTGATGATCCGCCGCTACACCCGCGAAGCGGGCGTGCGCAACCTCGAGCGTGAGCTCTCGACGCTTGCCCGCAAGGCGGTGAAGGAGCTGATGATCTCGAAGAAGAAGTCGGTCAAGGTCACGGAGAAGTCGATTGAGGAGTTCCTCGGCGTACCGAAATATCGGTACGGCGAAATCGAGACCGACGACCAGATCGGCATTGTCACGGGCCTTGCCTGGACCGACGTCGGCGGCGAGCTGCTTACGATCGAAGGCGTCATGATGCCCGGCAAGGGCAAGATGACCGTCACGGGCAATCTGCGCGACGTGATGAAGGAGTCTATTTCGGCTGCGGCCTCTTACGTCCGCTCGCGCGCCGTCGGCTTCGGCATCGAGCCGCCTCTGTTTGACAGACGGGACATCCACGTCCACGTGCCGGAGGGGGCAACCCCGAAGGATGGACCGTCGGCCGGCGTGGCCATGGCCACCGCGATCGTCTCCGTCATGACGGGCATTCCGGTCCGCCACGACGTCGCGATGACCGGCGAGATCACCTTGCGCGGGCGCGTGCTTCCGATCGGCGGCTTGAAGGAGAAGCTGCTCGCGGCAGCGCGCGGCGGCATCAAGACGGTGCTGATCCCGGAAGACAATGCCAAGGATCTCACGGAAATCTCCGATGCGATCAAGGGCGGGATGGATATCATCCCGGTGGCCAAGCTCGACGACGTCGTTTCCAAGGCGCTGGTGCGGCCTCCGGTACCGATCGTCTGGGAAGAGGACACCGCCGCCAAGGTGCCGGTCACGCCGCCGGAAACCGGCGACGAAGCGTCCGGTGGCCTGACGGCGCATTGAACGAACCATTAGCAAGACGACAAAACGGCGCCCGCGGGCGCCGTTTTTTTCAGAGATGAAGCGCCGCTTGCGCCAGATGGCTTGGGAGCGCTAAACAGAGGGCGAGGGGCGGCTAGCTCAGCTGGTTAGAGCATCTCGTTTACACCGAGAGGGTCTGCGGTTCGAATCCGTAGCCGCCCACCAGCCTTCGCCCCTGCGGGGGCTACGGCTCGGCGAGCCGGCTATCGCGCCGAAGTTGCGGACGCAACGAAGGCGGACCGACCGAAAGTTTCTCCAAATGGACACACCCGTAGGCCACCATCAAAACGCCGACCAGATCGCGTACTGGAACGGGCCGGGCGGGCAGCGCTGGGCCGACCGCCAGCATGCGCAGGATATCGTGCTGGCGCCGGTTGCCGACGCCCTGATCGGGCGCGCGCGAGCCGCCGCGGGCGAAAGCATCCTGGACGTCGGCTGCGGCAGCGGCGCCATCTCGATCGCGCTTGCGCAGCGCGTGGGTTCGACGGGACGCGTCACCGGCATCGATATTTCGGGGCCGATGCTCGCCCGGGCCCGGCAAACAACGCCCGCGGGCGCGCCGGTTGATTTCGTCCTTGCGGATGCGACCATCTATCCGTTTGTTGCAGATAGTTTCGATCTTCTCGTCTCGCGGTTTGGCGTGATGTTCTTTGCTGATCCCGTGCTTTCCTTCGCCAATATGCGGCGAGGGATGCGGCGAACGGGGCGGCTCGCCTTCGCATGCTGGCGCGAGCCGCGGGAAAATCCCTTTTTCATGACGCCGCTGCAGGCAGTCTACAAACACGTTGCAAAACTGCCGCAGGTTGGCCCTGAGGATCCGGGCCCGTTCTCATTTGCCTCCCAACAACGCGTCGTCAGGATTTTGAGCGAGGCCGGGTTTTCCGGGATTGCGATGGAGCCGTGCAATCTTTCGCTCGATATCGCGATCGGGCGCGGGCTGGATGCCGCGGTCCAAAGCGCGCTGGAAATCGGACCGGCCGCGCGCGCGTTGGCCGAGCAGCCGCCCGATGTGGTCGCCGCCGCTAGCCATTCGATCCGCGAGGCGCTGACGCCTCTGGTCAGGGGGCAGTCGGTGCCGCTCGCAGCGTCGATCTGGATGGTGACGGCAAACGCCGGCTAAGAGCAGGAAGCCAAGTATTGTGCGCCAGCGCCTTCGGCCTCTCTTGATTTGCCTGTGAGTCGGGCAAATCAGAGGTTGTGCGGCGGATGTGGCAGCATGCGAAGGGGCCGAGTGAACCAGCTAAACGACTGCGCCCGCGAGTGATTTCTGAATTTCCGAAAAAATGCTTGACGCCGGGGTAGAAGCAGAATTATAGCGGTCAGGTCCCGTCCCCTTGGAGGGGCGGCTCGCGAACGTCACGGACGCGGGGCGGGATGCGGTGGACGCAGGCAGCGCTTCTGACGAGGGCGCTCGATGCGGACGGCGAAGTCGTGTGGTCCTGACGCCCCGACGCTGGCGTCAAGTTTCGCGGAGGCAACTTCGCGAGGCGATGGTGGCAAGAAAGCCCGGTCACCAGGGAGAGCGCGAAGATAAGCCGTTAAAACCATTGCGCAGGGAAGGCCGGACTGATCCGGCGAACCTGTGGTGACTAACTCGTATGCTTTCCACTTTTGCATACGAGGCTACGGGTGCGCCGCGCGCCCGGCTTTCCCTGCGCCCTCTGTTTTCGAAGGGCGGAATGCTTTGCATAACTCGGGCGAATTCGCGCCGCGGGATCGTGGAAGTGCACCCCAACGTCATTGCCTGCGACAAACGCAAAGCGTTTGCGCAAGGGAGCGAAAGCGACGACCCCGCTACGCTCGCTGCACGAGCTTCGCAGGGTAGGAGTCCGCCGAAGCGCCTGAGCGCGTAGGCGGAAGCAATCCATTCGTTCTTTGTGTTGCGGCATGGATCGCTTCGCGGAGCCTGCCATCGGGCGCGCGTTCGCGCGACCCGTTGGCTCGCAATGACGGCCCTTCGTCGCAAGCGCTCCTCGCAATGACGATGTTGGGCTGTTTGAAATCTTGAATCAGAAGGAGCGACAGCGCGCGCGTTTTACGCCCGCTCCTCCCAAACCATCGCGAGATGGACGATGGTCTGTACGGCCTTCTCCATGTCCTGCACGCTCACCCATTCCAATCGCGAATGGAATGCGTGCTCGCCAGCGAAAATATTGGGGCAGGGCAATCCCATGAACGAGAGCCGCGAGCCGTCGGTGCCGCCGCGGATCGAGGCTTTCACAGGGACAAGGCCGGTGCGGCGGATTGCCTCCATCGCGTTGTCGATGATTTTCGGGTGCCGGTCGATCACCTGTTTCATGTTGCGGTACTGCTGCTTGATCTCCATTCGATAGGTTGAGCGAGGAAAATCCCGCATCGCCTCCTTGACGATATTCTCGAGCAGCGCCTCCTTCTCGTGCAGTCCCGCATCGGTGAAATCGCGCACGATCAAGCCGAGAGTTGCCGCCTCCAGCGTCCCGGATATGCCGATCGGATGCAGGAATCCTTCCCTGCCTTCGGTGGTTTCAGGCGAGCAGGTGTCCTTGGGCAGGCGATCGACGATGGCGGCGGCGATCTTGATCGCGTGCTCCATCTTGCCTTTGGCAAAACCGGGATGGGTGCTGACGCCTTCGATTGCGATGGTGACGCCGTCGGCGGAGAAGGTCTCGTCCTCGATATTTCCCGCGGTTTCACCGTCGATCGTATAGGCAAAATCGGCGCCGAGCTTCTTCAGGTCCACTTTGTCGACGCCGCGGCCGATTTCCTCGTCAGGGGTGAACAGGATCTTGATCGCGCCGTGCTTGATCTCGGGGTGCGCCAACAGGAACTGCGCCGCGTCCATGATTTCGGCGATGCCGGCCTTGTTGTCGGCACCCAGAAGTGTGGTGCCATCCGTCGTGATGATGTCGTTGCCGATCTGATCGGCGAGCGCGGGATGATCGGCGACACGAATGATTTGCGAGGGGTCGGCGGGCAACACGATGTCGCCGCCACGGTAGTTTCTGACGATCTGAGGCTTGACGTTGGCGCCGGTGCAGTCCGGCGAGGTGTCCATATGCGAGCAGAAGCAGATCGCCGGCACGTGTTTCGCGCTATTCGTCGGGATCGTCGCATAAACGTAGCCATATTCGTCGAGATGGGCGTCGGAGAGCCCCATCGCCTGCAGCTCGCGCGCGAGCAGACGACCCAAATCCTTTTGCTTGTCAGTCGAGGGGCAGGTCGGGGAGGCGGGATCGGATTGAGTATCGATCGCCACATAGCGCAGGAAGCGCTCGGTTACGGTGTGGGTGAAACGGAGGGGTAAACTCACAGTCATGACCGCGAGTAACAGAAAACGCCTCTCAGGAGGAAGCGCCATTCCGGGGGGCCGCGTATGCCGCGCCGGAATGACGTCGACAGGATTGGAGCCTCCGTTATCAGACGGCCTCCTTGAGCTCTTTGGCGGCGCGGAAGGCCACCTTCTTGCTCGCCTTGATGTGTATGGCCTCACCGGTGGCCGGGTTGCGGCCCATGCGGGCGGCGCGCCTGCGCACTTGCAGGATCCCGAGGCCGACGATGCGGATGCGTTCGCCCTTCTTCAGATGCTTGGTGATGCGGCTGACCAGATCGTTGAGGATGGCTTCCGCCTGCTTCTTGGACAATTCCTGATCTTCGGCGATTGCCGCTGCGAGATGCTTGAGCGTGACGGTCGTCGGGGTCGCTTTCTTCGCCATTTTTGGCCCTCCTCGTTGTTGATGGCTCAGGAAATTAAGACGTATCAGGCCTTAAACGATTCGGGGCGGCGATGACTACGCTGTTTTGCCTGTAAACAGCCTATTTTTTGCATCGACTTCCGAAAAAGGCCTGAAAGACAGCGGGATTCGCAACATCCTTGACTAACGAAGGGCGCGCCTTTATTCCCTCAGCTCTGTGCGGATCGGTCTCAGATCAAGGCATCCGCGGGAGTAGCTCAGTTGGTTAGAGCGCCGCCCTGTCACGGCGGAGGCCGCGGGTTCGAGTCCCGTCTCTCGCGCCATTTTCAAAGACTTGATCTCGGCGAACGCTTGGTTTTGGGAACCGCGAGCTGCCCCCGATTTATTCCTGTAGTGTCCTCAGCGGCGCCCGATTTCGTTGGTTCCCCAAATGGTTTCGTCGCCATCCCCAGGGGCTCCGTCGATCCGGCAGTCTTGCCGCCAGGCAGATGCCCACCCACTTTTAAGGCAAACCAAAGCGCGGTTGGGGACGCTCAGTAGCCGGTTCAGGACTTAACGGCTGAATCCCTGATGGCGAGGGCGCCAACATCGATGCTGGTGCCTTGGCATTTTCCGGCCATCGTGGGTTTTCCCCTCCCATGGGAGGCCGGAAGGCCGTCAAGATAGCTTGTCTTGCGCCCCTTGTTGCGCTGCGCTAAGCCTCGGAACAATTCCAATTAACGAATCTGCGGGCGCCAGCAACCGCAGGAAAAGGTCCCGCCGATGACCGGCATCTTGCAGAATTACCTCCCACTCGTGGTGTTTGTCGGGGTTGCCGGCGTAATCGGCCTGGCGCTGCTGATCGCGCCGTTCCTGGTGGCCTTCCAGCAGCCGGACCCGGAAAAGCTCTCGGCCTACGAGTGCGGATTCAATGCATTCGACGACGCCCGAATGAAATTCGACGTCCGGTTCTATCTGGTCGCAATTCTCTTCGTCGTCTTCGATCTCGAAGTGGCCTTCCTGTTTCCCTGGGCGGTAGCCTTCGGCAAGTTGGGGGCAACCGGTTTCTGGTCGATGTTCGTGTTCCTCGCCGTCCTCACCGTCGGCTTTGCCTATGAATGGAAGAAAGGCGCGCTCGAATGGGATTGAGCCCAGCTGCCGTCAAGCCAGGGTTCGCGACCGCGGTCGCTCCAGCCGCAACCGGCATTATTGACCCTTCGACCGGGAAGCTGGTGGGGGCCAACGATCCCTATTTTCTCGAGGTCAGACACGAGCTGTCCGACAAGGGCTTTTTCGTCGCGGCCGCCGACGACCTGATTACCTGGGCGCGTACCGGCTCGTTGATGTGGATGACGTTTGGCTTGGCATGCTGCGCGGTCGAGATGATGCAGATGTCGATGCCCCGCTATGACGCCGAGCGCTTCGGCTTTGCGCCGCGCGCGTCGCCGCGACAATCCGACGTGATGATCGTGGCGGGCACCCTGACCAACAAGATGGCGCCCGCGCTGCGCAAAGTCTACGACCAGATGCCGGAGCCGCGTTACGTGATCTCGATGGGATCATGCGCCAATGGCGGTGGCTATTATCACTATTCCTATTCGGTGGTGCGCGGTTGCGACCGCATCGTGCCCGTCGACATCTATGTGCCTGGCTGCCCGCCGACGGCAGAAGCCCTGCTTTATGGCGTCATGCTTTTGCAGAAGAAGATCCGGCGCACCGGTACCATCGAACGCTAAGGTTTTTTCATGGACGACGGCAGGCTCGACGCACTGGGGCAGACGATTGTTAGCGCGCTGACGGGCGCTGCGAGCGGCCACTTCGTCGCGTTCAACCAGCTTACCGTGACGGTGAATGCCGAGAAAATCGTCGACGTCGTCCGTTTCCTGCGCGACGATCCTTCCTGCCGCTTCGTCAACCTGACCGACATAACCGCGGTGGATTATCCCGGACGCGGGAAGCGCTTCGACGTAGTCTACCACCTGCTGTCGCCGACGTTGAATACGCGTGTCCGTTTGCGCGCCGAAGCCGGTGAGGGCACGCAGGTGCCCTCGATCATCGACATATTTCCCGGCGCCGACTGGTTTGAGCGGGAAACCTACGACCTCTACGGCGTGACCTTCACCGGCCATCCCGACATGCGTCGCCTGTTGACCGATTACGGCTTCGACGGCCATCCGCTGCGCAAGGATTTCCCGCTCACCGGCTTTGTCGAGGTTCGCTACGACGACCAGGAGAAGCGGGTGCTGTACGAACCTGTCCGTCTCAACCAGGAATTCCGTAAATTCGATTTTCTCTCGCCATGGGAAGGCGCTGATTATCCGCTGCCCGGCGATGAGAAGGCGGGGCCGAAAGGCTGATCATGACCGAAGCAGCAGCACTCCGTAACTTCACCATCAATTTCGGACCGCAGCATCCGGCAGCCCACGGTGTTCTGCGGCTGGTGCTGGAACTTGACGGCGAAGTCGTCGCGCGCGTCGATCCCCATATCGGGCTGCTTCACCGCGGCACCGAAAAGCTGATCGAGCACAAGACCTACCTCCAGGCGATCCCTTATTTCGACCGGCTCGACTATGTCGCGCCGATGAATCAGGAGCATGCGTTCTGTTTGGCGGCGGAGAAGCTGCTCGGCATCGAAGTGCCGCGCCGCGGTCAGTTGATCCGCGTCCTGTATTGCGAGATCGGACGCATCCTGTCGCACCTCCTCAACGTGACCACGCAGGCGTTGGACGTCGGCGCGCTCACCCCGCCGCTCTGGGGTTTCGAGGAGCGCGAGAAGCTGATGGTGTTTTATGAGCGGGCTTCCGGCTCGCGCATGCACGCAGCCTATTTCCGGATCGGCGGCGTGCATCAGGACCTGCCGCCGAAGCTGATCGACGATATCGAGGCGTGGTGCGATCCGTTCCTTGGCGTCGTCGACGATCTAGAGACGTTGCTTACGGGCAATCGCATCTTCAAGCAGCGCAATGTCGATATCGGCGTGGTGTCGCTGAAGCAGGCGTGGGGATGGGGTTTTTCGGGCGTGATGGTGCGCGGCTCGGGTGCTGCCTGGGACCTGCGCAAGGCCCAACCCTATGAATGCTATGCCGAGATGGATTTCGACATTCCGGTCGGCAAGAACGGCGATTGCTACGACCGCTACTGTATCCGCATGGAAGAGATGCGCCAGTCGGTGCGGATCATGAAGCAATGTATCGCAAAGCTCCGCGCGGCTGGCGGGCAGGGGCCGGTCGCGGTGCAGGACAACAAGATTTTCCCGCCGCGCCGCGGCGAGATGAAGCGCTCGATGGAAGCCCTGATCCACCATTTCAAGCTTTACACCGAGGGATTCCACGTGCCGGCGGGAGAGGTGTATGCCGCGGTCGAGGCGCCCAAAGGCGAGTTCGGCGTCTACCTGGTCGCTGACGGAAGCAACAAGCCGTACAAATGCAAAATCCGGGCACCGGGTTTCGCGCATTTGCAGGCGATGGATTTCATCTGCAAGGGACACCTGTTGGCCGACGTCTCGGCCATACTCGGCTCGCTCGACATCGTGTTCGGAGAGGTCGATCGGTGATCGCGCTGCCGCCTATCCATTTTGACCGAGCTTCGGGGTCTCTGGAGGGTGCCAACCTTTGGGAGCGGGCGGCTGCGCTAGCACTGATGGCGGGTTCGAAAATATCGTCGCAATTTTCGCACCGCGGTTACATCGGCTGCGCCAATCTCTTGCGCAAGACGCTGCCCGAGCGCAATATCGCGATTAAACTCAACGCGGACGCGATCTTTGAATTTCCCTACGGTGACGGCTACTGGAGCAAGCTGCTCGACCGGTCCTACCGTTACGAAGACGAGCTGGAACTTCTGTTTCGCCATTCCGTCGACATCGACTACACGCTGCTCGATTGCGGTGCCAATTATGGCTACTGGTCGGTGCTGGTGACGAGCGCGCCGTTCCGTTCCCACAAGGCGATCGCGATCGAGCCGTCGTCGCAAAATTTTTCAAGGCTGGCCAACAACGCCAGGGTCAACGGCACCCGCTTCGCGCTGATGAAATGCGCGATTGGTGCGGCGAGCGGAACTGCTCGGCTGTCCGGAACCAAACACGAGGCCTTCAGTATCGCCGGCTGCGCCGATCGCGGTGGCGAGGAAGTGCCCGTCATGGCGCTCGATGATCTGATCGACCAGGGCAAGGTTTCTGCCGGCGGAAAAATTCTGATCAAGCTCGACGTCGAGGGGGTAGAGATCGATGCCATCAAGGGCGGTACGAGGCTTCTGCAAGGCGACAGCTTGATCGTGTGCGAGGAGCACGGCAATGATCCCGATCATACTGTGTCGCGCTATATCCTCAAGCAAACGCCGCTCAAACTCATCGTCTACGATCCGCGCTCAAATCGCCTGGAGACGGTGAGCGAGCTTTCGATCCTCGATCGTATCAAGGTCTCGTCCCACGTCGGCTATAACGTGTTCGGCACCGCAAGTGCGTTCTGGCGGCAACGAATCGACGCCTTGAACGCAAACGCCGCGCGCCGCATGCAATGAGAGACAAAACGCAATGTCCGTCCGTCGCCTAGCGCCAAAGGAACTTCAGCCCGCGAGTTTCACGTTCACGCCGGAGAATCTGGCCTGGGCGAGGGAGCAGATCGCCAAATACCCGGAAGGCCGCCAGGCATCCGCCGTGATCCCGATCCTGTGGCGGGCGCAGGAACAGCACGAAGGCTGGGTTTCGGAAGCCGCGATCCGGGCGGTCGCGGATTTGCTTGGCATGCCCTATATCCGGGCGCTGGAGATCGCCACCTTCTACACCATGTTCCAGCTTCAGCCGGTCGGCAAAAAGGCGCACGTCCAGGTCTGCGGCACCACGCCGTGCCGGCTGCGCGGCGCCGGCGACATCATCGATGTTTGCCAGAGCCGGATTCACCACGAACCCTTCCATCTGTCCAAGGATGGCAATTTCAGCTGGGAGGAAGTCGAGTGTCTTGGCGCCTGCGTGAACGCCCCGATGGTGCTGATCTGGAAGGACACCTTTGAGGATCTGACCAAGGAGAGCTTCGGCAAGGTGCTGGATGGATTTGCCTCCGGCCGTCCGCCCAAGCCCGGGCCGCAGATCAACCGCCAGTTCTCCGCTCCCGTGGGCGGCCCTACTACGCTGAAAGAAACCACATGACGCGCGACCGCTCGTTGCAGGCGGCCCGGCCGCAGTCCAAACGCTGATCCCAGGAAGTCCGATCATGCTCGACGACAAGGACCGCATCTTCAAGAATCTTTACGGCCTGCACGACTGGGGCCTCGAAGGTGCGCGCCGGCGCGGCGCGTGGGACGGCACCAAGGCCATCATCGACAAAGGCCGTGACTGGATGGTCAACGAGATCAAGGCGTCGGGCCTGCGCGGCCGCGGCGGAGCCGGTTTTCCTACCGGTCTGAAATGGTCATTCATGCCGAAGGAGTCCGCCGACGGCCGGCCGAGCTATCTCGTGGTCAATGCCGATGAGTCAGAGCCTGGCACCTGCAAGGACCGCGAGATCATGCGGCACGATCCGCATCTGCTGGTCGAGGGATGTCTGATCGCGGGCGCCGCGATGGGCGCGCATGTCGGTTATATCTACGTACGCGGTGAATTTATCCGCGAGCGCGAGCACCTGCAGGCGGCGGTCGACCAGGCTTACGAGGCCAGGCTGATCGGCAAGGATAATGTCCATGGCTGGCCATACGACCTCTATGTTCACCACGGCGCCGGGGCCTATATCTGTGGCGAAGAAACGGCGCTGCTGGAAAGCCTCGAAGGCAAGAAGGGCATGCCGCGGCTGAAGCCGCCATTTCCCGCCAATGTCGGTCTCTACGGCTGCCCGACCACCGTCAACAATGTCGAGTCGATCGCGGTTGCGCCGGATATCCTGCGGCGCGGTGCGGCGTGGTTCGCGAGCATCGGCCGGGCAAACAATACCGGCACCAAGCTGTTTTGCATTTCCGGCCATGTCGAGCGTCCCTGCAATGTCGAAGAGGCGATGGGGATCCCGCTGCGCGAGTTGCTCGAGAGGCATGCCGGCGGGGTGCGCGGCGGTTGGGATAATCTGCTGGCCGTTATCCCCGGCGGCTCGTCGATGCCTCTGATTCCGGCCGGCGCAACCGGCTGCGATGATCTTTTGATGGATTTCGACGGTTGCGCCGCGCACAAATCAGCGCTCGGTACGGCGGCCGTCATCGTCATGGACAAGACCGCCGATATCGTCCGCGCGATGGCCCGGATCTCCTATTTCTACAAGCATGAGAGCTGCGGCCAATGCACACCCTGTCGTGAAGGCATGGGCTGGATGTGGCGTGTGCTGACGCGAATGGCCGAAGGTCGCGCGCAAAAGCGCGAGATCGACATGCTGTTCGAAGTCACCAAACAGATCGAGGGCCACACCATCTGTGCGTTCGGCGACGGCGCGGTATGGCCGGTGCAGGGGTTGCTTCGGCACTTCCGACCGGAGATCGAGCGGCGCATCGACGAATACACCCGCAAAGCCGACGTCGACGACGTCGGCATTCGTGATCCTGCGCATATGGTCGCGGCAGCGGCGGAGTAACAGTGATGTCGCAATCGAGCATTTTCTGGTGGCAGAAACAGCAATGACCAAACTGATCGTCGATGGCAAAGAGATCGATGTTCCCGCGGAATTCACGCTGCTGCAGGCTTGCGAGGCCGCCGGCGCGGAAATTCCGCGCTTTTGCTACCACGAGCGCCTGTCGATCGCCGGCAATTGCCGGATGTGCCTTGTTGAAGTCAAGGGCGGCCCGAAACCGGTTGCAAGTTGCGCCTGGGGGGTTCGCGACTGCCGCCCGGGTCCAAAAGGCGAGCCGCCGGAAATCCTGACGCGTTCGCCGATGGTGAAGAAGGCGCGCGAAGGCGTGATGGAGTTCCTGCTGATCAACCATCCGCTGGATTGCCCGATCTGCGACCAGGGCGGGGAGTGCGACCTGCAGGATCAGGCGATGGGCTATGGCGTCGACACCTCCCGCTTCGCCGAGAACAAGCGGGCGGTCGAGGACAAGTACCTCGGTGCGCTGGTCAAGACCTCGATGAACCGCTGCATCCAGTGCACGCGCTGCGTTCGCTTTGCCGCCGAGGTCTGCGGCGTGCCCGAGATGGGTGCTACCGGCCGCGGTGAAGACATGGAGATCACCACCTATCTGGAGACGGCGCTGACTTCGGAACTGCAGGGCAATTTGGTCGACATTTGCCCGGTCGGTGCGCTGACCTCGAAGCCCTACGCTTTCGCCGCACGGCCCTGGGAGCTCGGCAAAACCCAGTCGGTCGACGTGATGGACGGCGTGGGCTCGGCGATCCGCGTGGATACCCGTGGCCGTGAGGTCATGCGCATTTTGCCTCGCGTCAACGAGGCGGTGAACGAGGAATGGATCTCCGACAAGACCCGCCATATTGTCGACGGCTTGCGCACCCAGCGGCTTGACCGCCCCTATATCAGACAGAATGGCCAGCTCCGCCCGGCGTCGTGGTCCGAGGCCTTCGCGGCCATTGCCGCAAAGATGAGTCGCATCGACGGCAAGCGGATCGGCGCCATTGCCGGCGATCTGGCAGCCGTAGAGGAAATGTTTGCGCTGAAGGAGCTGCTTTCGAAGTGCGGCTCGGTCAATTTCGCGGTGCAAGGCGGCGATGCCTTCGACCCCAAGGCAGGGCGCGCCTCCTACATTTTCAATCCGACCATTGCCGGCATCGATAAGGCTGATGCGCTTTTGATCGTCGGTTCGAACCCGCGCAAGGAGGCCGCCGTCCTCAATGCCCGCATCCGCAAGCGCTGGCGCAGCGGCCAGCTCAAGATCGGCGTGATCGGGGCCAAGGCCGATCTGACTTACGCCTACGACTATCTCGGGGCCGGGACCGATTCGCTGAACGAACTCGCCGCCGGTAAACATTCCTTCGCCGAAGTGCTCAAGAACGCGAAAAACCCGATCGTCCTGGTCGGCGCGGGTGCGGCCGCCCGGCACGACGGCTCTGCGGTTATGGCGCTCGTGGCCAAGCTCGCGCTCGATGTCGGCGCGGTCAAGGACGGCTGGAACGGTTTTGCAGTGCTGCAGGATACGGCCTCGCGCGTCGGCGCGTTCGACATCGGCTTCACTCCTGGCGCCGGCGGCTTGACTTCAGTCGAGATGACGACGTTCGGTACGCTCGATATTCTGTTCCTGCTCGGCGCCGATGAGATCAAGGCGCCGGATGGCACTTTCGTGGTCTATATCGGCACCCACGGCGACCGCGGCGCGCATCGCGCCGACGTCATACTGCCAGGGGCTGCCTATACGGAGAAGTCCGGCATCTTCGTCAACACCGAGGGCCGGGTGCAGATGGCTAACCGCGCAGGATTTCCTCCGGGAGAGGCGCGGGAGGATTGGGCGATCATCCGGGCGCTTTCGGAAGCGCTCGGCAAGAAGCTGCCTTACGATTCGCTTGCCGCCCTGCGGCAAGCGATCTTCAAGGCGGTGCCACGCCTGATGCGTATCGACCAGATCGAGGCCGGCAATCCTGCCGACATCAAGGCGCTCGCCGGCAAGGGCGGCAACGTCGAGAAGTCCGCATTCAGGGCTGCGATCGAAGATTTTTACCTGACCAATCCGATTGCGCGCGCGTCTGCGGTCATGGCGGAATGTTCCCGTCTGGCCTCCGGGCAAATGCTGACGGCAGCGGAGTGAGCGTGACCTGATGGCTGATTTCTTCGCAAGCGAATTCTGGACCGGCTTCCTCTGGCCGCTGATCGTCATGGTCGCCGAGAGCGTGTTATTGCTCGTAGTGCTCCTGATCGCGATCGCCTACATCCTGCTCGCTGATCGCAAGATCTGGGCGGCGGTGCAGATCAGGCGCGGTCCCAACGTCGTCGGGCCGTGGGGCCTGCTGCAATCCTTCGCCGACCTCTTGAAGTTCGTCCTCAAGGAGCCGATCATTCCGGCCGGCGCGAACAAGGGTGTGTTCCTGCTAGCACCTCTGGTGAGTTGCGTGCTCGCGCTTGCGGCATGGGCGGTAATCCCGACCAATCTGGGCTGGGTGATCTCGGACATCAATGTCGGCGTGCTCTACATCTTCGCGATCTCGTCGCTGTCGATCTACGGCATCATCATGGCCGGATGGTCGTCGAATTCCAAATACCCGTTCCTCGCGGCGCTTCGCTCGGCAGCGCAGATGGTCAGTTACGAGGTCTCGATTGGGTTCGTGATCATCACCGTGCTGCTTTGCGCGGGCTCGCTCAATCTGTCGGCGGTGGTAGAGGCGCAAAACACGCACGGTCTTGCAAACCTCATCGGCCTGCCTCGGCTCACCATCCTCAACTGGTATGTGTGGCCGCTGTTTCCGATGTTCGTGGTGTTCTATGTCTCGGCGCTGGCGGAAACCAATCGTCCGCCGTTCGATCTGGTGGAAGCCGAATCCGAGCTGGTCGCGGGCTTCATGGTTGAATACGGCTCGACACCGTATCTCTTGTTCATGCTTGGCGAATATGTCGCGATCACCACGATGTGCGCCATGGCCACGATCTTTTTCCTGGGCGGCTGGCTGCCGCCGGTGGACATTCCGCCTCTCAACTGGGCGCCCTTGGGAGTAGTCTGGTTCTCGCTCAAGCTGTTTTTCATGTTCTTCCTGTTTGCAATGGCGAAAGCCATCGTGCCGCGCTACCGCTACGACCAGTTAATGAGGCTGGGCTGGAAGGTGTTCCTGCCGCTGTCATTGGCGATGGTCGTCGTCGTTGCTGGCGTGCTGCAATTTGCGGGGATCGCGCCGAAATGAGGTCGCCATGAGTGTCAACATCAATGCCACGTCGCGCTCGCTGCTGCTGTCGGAGTTCGTATCGGCGTTCTTTCTCGCCATGCGCTATTTCTTCAAGCCGAAGCCGACATTGAATTACCCGTTCGAGAAGGGACCGATCTCGCCGCGCTTTCGTGGCGAGCACGCTTTGCGCCGTTACCCTAACGGCGAGGAGCGATGCATCGCCTGCAAGCTGTGCGAAGCGATCTGCCCGGCGCAGGCGATCACGATTGAGGCCGGACCGCGCCGCAACGACGGCACAAGGCGCACCGTGCGCTACGACATCGACATGGTAAAATGCATCTATTGCGGGCTTTGCCAGGAGGCTTGCCCGGTCGATGCCATCGTCGAAGGTCCGAATTTCGAATTCGCGACCGAAACGCGCGAGGAACTCTATTATGACAAGGAGAAACTTCTCGCCAATGGGGACCGATGGGAGCGCGAGATCGCGAAAGCGATCGAACTCGACGCGCCGTACCGGTGAGGTGAGGGCATGATCCTTCCAGCCCTGTTCTTCTATTTGTTCGCGGGCGTCTGCGTGGCTTCCGCGGTCATGGTGATTGTGTCGCGCAATCCCGTGCACTCCGTGCTGTTCCTGATCCTGGCCTTCGTCAACGCTTCCGGCTTGTTCGTGCTGCTGGGCGCCGAATTCCTCGCGATGATCCTGGTCGTGGTTTATGTCGGCGCGGTTGCGGTCTTGTTCCTGTTCGTGATCATGATGCTCGATGTCGATTTCACCGAACTGCGGGAAGGCTTCATGGAATATTTGCCGATTGGTCTCGTGATCGGCGGGGTGTTCCTTGCCGAATTGCTGTTGGTCGGCGGCGGCTGGGTGATCAATCCCAACGTTTCCAAGTCGATTACCTCGGCGATTCCGGCCAATGTGAGCAACACAGAGGCGTTGGGGCTCGTGCTCTATACGAAGTACATTCATTACTTCCAGCTCGCTGGGCTGGTGCTGCTGGTGGCGATGATCGGCGCCATCGTGCTGACGCTGCGCCACAAAGCGAACGTCAAGCGCCAGGACATCAATGTGCAGAATGCGCGGACGCGCGAACTCGCCATGAGCGTTCGGAAGGTGGCGTCGGGGCAAGGCCTGCAGGATGCCGACGCGGCGGAGTGGGTACAATGACGATCGGTCTTGGGCACTATCTCGCGGTCGGCGCCATCTTGTTCACGCTCGGGATTCTCGGCATTTTCCTCAACCGCAAGAATATCATCGTCATCCTGATGTCGATCGAGCTGATCCTGCTTGCCGTCAATGTCAACCTGGTGGCGTTTTCGGCTTTCATCGGCGACATCGTTGGGCAGGTTTTCGCACTACTGGTGCTCACCGTAGCGGCGGCGGAGACGGCGATCGGTCTTGCGGTGCTTGTGGTGTATTTCCGTAACCGGGGTTCGATCGAGGTCGAAGACGTCAATATGATGAAGGGTTAGCGCGCCAATGATCCAGGCCATCGTCTTTCTGCCGCTTATCGGCGCCATCATTGCCGGGCTGATCTCAATTGTCGGCGCGCATGCGCGCAATCCGGGCGGCGACGAGGTCGAGCATCGCGATGAGGCGCATGGTGCCGGCGCCCACGCGGCCGAGGCGCATGACGAGCACGGCCATGACGACCACGCGACGGAACCGGCGGCTGCGGGTTCGCGCGCGGCCGAACTGATCACAACCGGCCTGTTGCTGGCAGGGGCGGTGTTATCCTGGATGGCGTTGTTCGATGTCGGCTTCGGGCACCACGACGCCAGGATTGCTCTGTTTCCGTGGATCATCTCAGGCGATTTGCAGGTTTCCTGGGCGCTGCGGGTCGACACGCTGACCGCCGTGATGCTGGTGGTAGTCAACACCATTTCGTCGCTCGTGCATCTCTATTCGATCGGATACATGGACGAGGATCCGTACCGGCCGCGTTTCTTTGCCTATCTCTCGCTGTTCACCTTCGCGATGCTGATGCTGGTGACGGCCGATAACCTCGTACAGTTGTTCTTCGGCTGGGAAGGTGTCGGCCTCATGAGCTATCTGCTGATCGGGTTCTGGTACCACAAGCCGTCAGCGAACGCGGCCGCGATCAAGGCCTTCATCGTCAACCGAGTGGGGGATTTCGGCTTTGCGCTCGGCATTTTCGCGGTGTTCATGCTGATCGGCTCGACCGACTTCGAAACGATCTTCGCGGGCGCACCGGGCCTCACCGGCAAAACCATTGATTTCTTCGGCTGGCACGCCGACGCCCTGACGCTCACTTGCCTGCTTCTGTTCATGGGCGCCATGGGTAAATCGGCGCAGTTCCTGCTCCATACCTGGCTGCCGGACGCGATGGAAGGCCCGACGCCCGTCTCGGCACTGATCCATGCCGCGACCATGGTCACCGCCGGTGTTTTCATGGTGGCGCGGCTGTCGCCATTGTTCGAGCTTGCGCCCAATGCGCAGGCCGTCGTGATGTTTATCGGCGCGACCACGGCCTTTTTTGCGGCAACCGTCGGCCTCGTCCAAAACGACATCAAGCGCATCGTGGCCTATTCGACCTGTTCGCAGCTTGGCTACATGTTCGTGGCGATGGGGGCGGGGGCTTACTCCGTCGGCATGTTCCATCTGTTCACGCACGCCTTTTTCAAGGCGCTGTTGTTTCTGGGTTCGGGCTCGGTGATCTACGCGATGCATCACGAGCAGGATATCCGCAACATGGGCGGCCTCTGGCGCAAGATCCCCTACACGTTTTTTGTCATGTGCATCGGCACGCTGGCGTTGACGGGATTTCCATTCTTTGCGGGTTACTTCTCCAAGGACGCAATCATCGAATCGGCCTATGCGGCGCATAATCCGTTTTCGACTTATGCCTTTTTGCTGACGGTCGCAGCCGCAGGTCTCACCTCGTTCTACTCATGGCGGCTAATCTTCAAGACGTTCTTCGGCGAACCGCACGATCGGGAGCATTACGAGGCGGCGCACGAGAGCCCGCTGTGGATGCTCGTCCCGATTGGCGTTTTGGCCGCGGGCTCGATCCTGTCGGGCTTTCCGTTCAAGCCGTTCTTTGCCGGCCAAGGTGTTGAGGAGTTCTTCCGTGAATCGGTGAAGATGAATCCGCACATCCTTGAGGACATGGAGAATATGCCGCATCTGCTGGGTTTCTTGCCGACCGCGATGATGGCGCTGGGCTTGTTTATCTCCTACGTTTTCTATATCCGCCGGCCGTATCTGCCGGTCGAGCTCGCCAAGGAGCAGCCGCTGCTCTACCAGTTCCTGCTCAACAAGTGGTATTTCGACGAGCTGTACGAACTGATCTTTGTTCGGCCAGCCAAATGGATTGGGCTCTCGCTGTGGAAGGTCGGCGACGGCTACATCATTGACGGCTTCGGTCCGGACGGAGTGTCGGCGCGTGTGCTTGATGTGACCCGCAACGTGGTGCGGCTTCAGACCGGCTACCTCTACCACTACGCCTTCGCCATGCTGATCGGAGTTGCCGGCTTGATTACCTGGTTCATGTTCGGTTTGGGAGGTCATTGATGACGACCTGGCCCATTCTCTCCGTCGTCACCTTCCTGCCCGTGGTCGGCGCGTTCCTGATCTACATCAGCCGTGGCGATGACGAGGCCGCGCGTCGCAACGCGCGCTGGATCGCACTGTGGACCACGCTGATCAGTTTCGCGGTCTCGCTGATCCTGGTCGCGCGCTTCGATCCGGCCCAGCCCGATTTCCAGTTCGTCGAGAAGGCGCCGTGGCTTGCCAACGCCATCAACTATCACATGGGGGTCGATGGCATTTCGCTGCCGTTCGTTATCCTGACTACGGCGCTGATGCCGTTCTGCATCGTCGCGAGCTGGAAAGCCATCACGTCGCGGGTGCGCGAATATATGATAGCGTTCCTGCTACTGGAAACACTGATGGTCGGCACCTTCTCTGCGCTGGACCTCGTGCTGTTCTACCTGTTCTTCGAGGGCGGCCTGATCCCGATGTTCTTGATCATCGGCGTTTGGGGCGGCCCCCGCCGGGTCTACGCCTCCTTCAAGTTCTTCCTCTACACATTGCTCGGTTCCGTGCTGATGCTGCTGGCGATTATGGCGCTGTATTGGAACGCGGGTACTACTGACATCCCGACCCTCATGCATTCCCCCGTTCCGCGTGGCCTGCAGATCTGGGCCTGGCTGGCGTTTTTTGCTTCCTTTGCGGTGAAGATGCCGATGTGGCCGGTGCACACCTGGTTGCCGGATGCGCATGTCGAGGCGCCCACTGCTGGTTCCGTGATCCTGGCCGCTATCCTCCTGAAGATGGGTGGCTATGGCTTCCTGCGCTTCTCGTTGCCGATGTTTCCGCTGGCCTCGCACGATTTCGCGCCGCTCATTTTTTCGCTCTCGGTGATCGCGATCATCTACACCTCGCTCGTCGCGCTGATGCAGGACGACATGAAGAAGCTGATCGCCTATTCCTCGGTAGCGCATATGGGCTTTGTCACGATGGGGATCTTCGCCGGGACCACGCAGGGGGTGGCCGGTGGCGTCTTCCAGATGGTCTCGCACGGCATCGTCTCGGGCGCGCTGTTCCTCTGCGTCGGCATTGTCTACGACCGCATGCATACTCGCGAGATCGCCGCCTATGGCGGGCTGGTCAACCGAATGCCGCTTTATGCGCTGGTGTTTATGGTCTTCACCTTGGCCAATGTCGGCCTGCCCGGCACGTCGGGCTTCGTCGGTGAATTCATGACCTTGATCGGCACCTTCAAGGTCAATATTCCCACCGCTACCTTCGCCACCACAGGCGTGATCCTGTCGGCCGCATATGCGCTGTGGCTTTATCGCAAGGTGATTTTCGGCTCGCTGGTCAAGCCGTCGTTGGCGACCATCAAGGACCTGACGTTCCGCGAGAGCCTGACCTTGATGCCGCTGGCCGCGCTTACGATCCTGTTCGGGTTCTACCCGAAGCCGGTGCTGGACATGTCGGCAACTTCCGTGCAGCAACTCGTCAATAACTACAACACCGCAGTAATGGCTGTGAAAGCGGCCGCACTGCTGCAGTAAGGGCCCGGGACAAACGCGATGAGCTTTGAGAGTGCAGGTTATCAGCTGCTGCCCGTGTTGCCGGAGCTCGTCCTCGCCGTCGGCGCCATAGCGCTATTGATGGTTGGCGCTTATCAGGGTGAGCGAACGACCAGTCTCGTCAACGGCCTTTCGGTTGGCCTTTTGGCGGTCGTCGGCGCTGTCGAATTGGCGCTGCCGGCCGGAAAGCTGACCACCTTCGGCGGCAGTTTCATCGTCGACGACTTCGCGCGGTTCCTGAAGATCCTTTCTTTGACAGGTTCGGCGGCGACGCTGATCCTTTCGGTGGAATTTCTGGCCGATGCATCCCGTCGGATCTTCGAATATGCCATCCTCGTGCTGCTCTCGACGCTCGGCATGATGGTGCTGATCTCGGCCGGCGACCTGATCATGCTCTATCTCGGGCTGGAGCTGATGAGCCTTGCGCTTTACGTCGTGGCGGCAAGCAACCGCGACAACGCGAAGTCGACCGAGGCTGGTCTGAAATATTTTGTCTTGGGCGCGTTATCGTCGGGCATGCTGCTATACGGCGCTTCGCTGATCTATGGCTTTACCGGCACCGTTGGATTCTCTGGCATTGCGGCGGCCGCGAAGACCGGCAGCATCGGTGTTGTATTCGGGCTGGTTTTTCTGCTGGCCGGACTTTGCTTCAAGGTTTCGGCCGTGCCGTTTCATATGTGGACGCCGGACGTCTACGAGGGGGCGCCAACACCGGTCACCGCGTTCTTTGCTTCCGCCCCGAAGGTAGCGGCCCTCGCGGTGTTCACCCGCGTAGCGCTGACCGCGTTTCCGGGTATCGCCCTGCAGTGGCAGCAGATCGTGGTGTTCGTGTCGATCGCGTCGATGGCGCTGGGATCGTTTGCCGCCATTGGCCAGAAGAACATCAAGCGCCTGATGGCCTATTCATCGATCGGCCACATGGGTTTTGCCCTTGTAGGGTTGGCCGCCGGTACCGCGGACGGCGCGCAGGGGGTGTTGGTCTATATCGCGGTCTACGTGGCGATGACGCTCGGCGCCTTCGCGGTCATCTTGACCATGAAGCGTAACGGTCAGCATGTCGAAAACATCAGCGACTTTGCCGGGCTCTCGCGCACCAACCCAACCCTGGCATATGTGTTCGGGATGCTGCTGTTCTCGCTGGCCGGCATTCCGCCGCTGGCGGGTTTCTTTGCGAAGTACTATGTGTTCACCGCAGCGATCCATGCCGGGCTTTTTACGCTCGCCGTTGTGGGCGTGCTCACAAGCGTCGTCGGCGCATTTTACTATCTCAACATCGTCAAGGTGATGTTTTTCGACGAACCAATCAGTGTTCTCGATCCGGTACGGATCGAGTTGCGTTCGGTATTGGCGGCTTCGGTTTTGTTTCATGTCATGTTGATCGTATATCCGGGGCCACTTATCAGCGTCGCGGCGGTCGCGGCGAAGTCGCTTTTTTAGATGACATTCGCGCTCGGTCATCGGGCCATATCGGCGGGTTATCGGCTCGCTGCCTTTGACAGCATCGGTTCGACCAACGCGGAAGCACTGTCGCGCGTCCGGGCCGGTGAGCGCGGCCCGCTGTGGCTTGTGACCTCCGAACAGACCGCAGGGCGCGGGCGGCGACTTCGTCCGTGGATTGCCCCGCGCGGCAACCTGGCCTGCACTGTCGTGGAAACGGTCGACACTTCCCCCGCGACTGCGGCGACGCTGGGATTTGCCGCCGGGCTCGCGCTCGAAACGGCGCTGCGGCGGGTAAGCCAGGTGAGGGGTTCTGGCAGCATAAAATTCTCGCTGAAATGGCCCAACGACGTGCTGGCGGGGCAGCAGAAGCTCGCCGGCATTCTGCTCGAGGCGGAGGCCGTTCCTGGCGATGGGCTCGCGGTGGTCGTTGGCATTGGCACCAACGTCGTCGCCGCACCGGAGGGCGCCCCAACGCCGGCTACCTCCCTCCAAGCGCTTGGCATCGATGTCAGCGCGGAGGGTCTGTTCGCGGCCCTGACAGATTGCTGGGTCGAATTTCACGAGATTTGGAGCCAGGGACGCGGCTTTGGCGAGATCAGACGGCTCTGGCTGGAGCGTGCGGTGGGGCTAGGGCAACCAGTCGCCGTCAACACCGGCGGCGAGACGATTGCGGGCATATTCGACACGATTGACGACACCGGCAGCATGATCGTCAGGACATCCGCCGGCGATCGGGTCAAGATCTCGGCAGGCGACGTCTATTTCGGCTCGGCCGCCTCGGCGGGAGCGGCCTGATGGCGCGACCGGATGAGCTGACATTCGCAGCGCTTGGCGGTGTCGGCGAAATCGGCATGAACCTGTCGATCTATGGCCTTGGCAACCGCCATCAGCGCTCCTGGCTCGTGGTCGATCTCGGCGTTTCCTTCGGCGACGAGGAGCATCTGCCGGGGATCGATACCATCATGCCCGATATCCGCTTTCTTGAGCAGGAGCGGAAGAATTTGATCGGTCTCGTTCTGACGCATGCCCATGAAGATCATTTCGGCGCCATTATCGACCTTTGGCCGAGGCTGAAATGCCCGATCTATGCGACCAAGTTCAGCGCCGCGCTGTTCGAGGCCAAATGCGCCTCCGAACGCAATCCACCGAAGATACCGGTCACCGTGGTGCCGTCCGGCGGCAGCATCGATCTCGGGCCGTTCAAGGTCGAGTTCATTCCGGTGGCGCATTCGATTCCGGAATCGCATGCTCTGGCGATTCACACGGAGGTCGGCACCGTCCTGCATACCGGCGATTGGAAGATCGATCCGACGCCGATCATTGGTCTACCGACTGATGAGCGACGGCTGCGCGAGCTGGGCGACGCCGGCGTGCTGGCGCTGATCGGCGATTCCACCAATGCGGTGCGGGACGGGCGTTCGCCGTCGGAAGCCGAAGTCGCCAAGACCATCGCAGAGCTCGTGAAGGCGGCGAGGGGCCGGGTCGCCGTCACCACCTTTGCCTCCAACGTGGCAAGGTTGAGGGCTGTCGCCGATGCCGCGCGCATCTCGGGGCGCGAGGTGGTGGTTGTCGGGCGGGCCATGGAGCGCGTGGTGCAGGTCGCGCGCGAAACCGGCCATCTCGATGGCGTGCAGAATTTTCGCGGCGCCGATCTCTACGGCCATTTTCCTCCCGACAAGGTGCTTGCGCTGTGCACGGGAAGCCAGGGCGAGCCGCGTGCGGCGCTGTCTCGCATCGCCAATGACGACCATCCGCAGGTGACGCTCAACAAAGGTGACTGCGTCATCTTCTCCTCGCGCACCATTCCCGGGAACGAAAAGGCGGTGGGCGCGATCATCAACGGCTTGATCACGCAGGGCGTCGAGGTCATTACCGACCGCACCCATCTGGTTCACGTGTCCGGTCATCCGCGCCGCGATGAATTACGGGACATCATCGGCTGGGTGCGTCCGCAGCTCCTGATCCCCGTTCATGGCGAAGCGCTGCATTTGTTCGAGCATGCAAAACTGGCGCGGGACGCGGGCGTGCCAAAAGCGCTGATTTGTCGCAATGGCGACCTGGTCAAGCTCGCGCCCGGGGAGCCCGGCATCATCGATGAGTTGCCGTCGGGAAGGCTCTACAAGGACGGTACCATTCTTGAGGATTCCAAATCGCGCGCCGTGGTCGAACGGCGCCGAATGGCTTTTGCGGGGTGCGCCTTCATTGCGATCGCGATGACCGAAAAAGGCGAGCTTGCCGACGATCCCGAGATCGATCTGGTGGGAATCCCGGAGAAAAACAGCGCCGGGGAAATCATCGATGAGATCGTGTTCGACGTCGTTGTCTCGACGGTGGAAGGGTTGCCGCGCGCGCGGCGGCGCGACCCCGACGCGACGGCGGAATCGGTACGCCGGGCCGTGCGTGCGCTGTTGAACGAGCAATGGGGCAAGAAGCCGCTCTGCTACGTTCATGTGCTAACGGTCTAATCGGCCGCCATCCACGCCTTCCGGTGCGGTGGGCGATTTTGCGAACGGGGCACGCACAAGCTATAAGGGAGACGGAGGAGTGCCATGCTGGGCCGTCTTAATCATGTGGCGATCGCGGTAAAGGATGCCGAGAAGGCCGCCCGGATCTATGGCGCGGCATTCGGCGCCGGCGTTTCCGCGGCGCAACCGTTGCCGGAACACGGGGTCATCACCGTGTTCGTGACCCTGCCCAACACCAAGATCGAATTCATCCAGCCGCTCGGAGAGACTTCGCCGATCGCCAAATTCCTCGAACGCAATGCCGACGGCGGCATTCATCACATTTGTTACGACGTGCCCGATATCATCGTGGCGCGCGACACCTTGATCAAGGAGGGTGCGCGGGTGCTTGGTGACGGGATTCCCAAGATTGGCGCCCACGGCAAGCCGGTGCTTTTTCTGCACCCCAAGGATTTTTCCGGCGCGCTGGTCGAAATCGAACAGGCGTGAGGCGCGATGGCCTACTCCATTTCAACCGGTCTGGCGATCTACTTCGTCTTGTGGTGGATCGTGCTGTTCGTGACGCTTCCGTTCGGCGTGCGAAGCCTGCATGAGGATGGCGGCGGTAGTCCGGGAACCGATCCAGGCGCGCCGGTCGCGAGCCAGATGGGACGCAAGCTGATCTGGACGACCCTGCTGTCGGCGGTGATCTATGCCGGGGCCTTTGCCGCCTATCGCGCCGGCTTCCTCACGATCGATCGCCTGTCGAAGCTGATGGGGATGGCGTTCTGACCGTTTCATCCGTTCGATTTTGTGAATGTTGCTGTTTGGGTTTGGGGGAAAGATATGACGCTTCAACGGACGATTGCCGTGCTCTTGATCGTAACCATTGCGGGTCTTGCCGGTTCATTTTACGTGAGTTGGAGGATGAACACCCAACTTCGGACTTTGAAGGCGTTCGTCGAGGGTTACGTCTTTGCGGACGCGGTCGCGGCCTGCGAAATAGCGTCGAGTACGACGCCATTCAAGTGGAATGGAGGGACCAATACCAGGGTGATCGGCATGAGCTCGGTCAAACTCGACAAATACACGATCATCCCGAGCTTCACGCTACTTGCCGATGGCGTCTATTGCGATTTCGATCCGGTCAAGAAGAAAGCCGCTATCGGATCGAATTTCCTCGAGCGGGAATGACTTGATTTTTCGGATAGATCTTCAAAAGAAAAAGAGCAGGGCGCCAAGCCCTGCTCTAAAAATTGTGTCGACCCTATTTTCCCGTGAATATGATTTGATCTTGATTGGCGGGACGACGCTGCTTGTGCGCGTCAGGGCTCCTCCCGAGACTTGGACCACCAGACTTCAACCTTCCGGTTTTGTCTGAGGCCGCACTCGTAGACCAAAATTTTCATCTTGTCATCAATTTCGGCAACGATTGTTCAAAATTAAAGCAAGTTCTGAAATGAATGGAATTTCGGCATGATCATATTGGACTTTATGTCTGCAAACATATCAAATGGTACTATAGTAAGAGCTCTTCTAATCGCGTGGCTCATCTCAGTGTGACGAGGCCCGGATTTGGAAAACCTTCTGTGCCATGGCGGCATTGATGCCGAGGGATAGATGCTGTGGTGGTGGCAAGCTCTTATGCCGTCGTAGATCAGTGAAGGTGACCGGCCATATCGTTGATGGGCGCCATGATGCCGAGTATTCCGACAATGACGACGATTCCGAGCCCGAGGATAATTTCGGCCAGCGCGTTGCGCAGGAGCAATTGAACGGCCCGGGCGCCCTGTTCGATTCCGGCGCCGGCGGAAAGTCGCGGCAACAGATGTTGGCGGTTGATCCCGGCGAGGCATACCATTGCGGCGAACAGCGTTATCTTGAGAAGCAGCAATCGGCCATAGCGTGTTTCTGTCAGGCTCAGCCCTCCGACCATAAACGTGACGTTGATCGTCCCGCTTATCAGTAAGATGCCGACGGCAAGTATGCCAAGGTTGGAAAAACGGCCGGCGATGTCGCCTGCTGCGGAGACCCAACGTTCCTCACGAAATCGGCGCAGGCAGGCTAGCAGTAATACGAGCGGGACGAGACCCCCGAGCCAGAGACCGGCTGCGACCAAGTGCAGGAAGTCGGCGGCAAGATGGATGCTTCTTTCGAAACCCAGACCCTCGGCACCATGCCCGGCAAAGGCCAGTGAACCAAGGTAGCTAGCCGCCAGCAGCACGCCCGCAAAGGCTTGCCAGGTGGCCGCGCCTGCCCGTCGCGGTAGCAAAAATGCTGCCAGCAGAACGCCGAACAAAAGCCGCATCTCCCAGGCGAAGCCAAATTGCGTGCGCGAAAGAACGGTCCAGATTGTGCCGTCGGCGATGACTTCGCCGATCGGTTTGCCGACGATCCGCGCGGACACTAGGCACAACCATGCAAGGGCCGACGCGAGCGACAAGATGAGGTTGCTCCATAAAATCCTACGAGTGAGGCTTCCGAAGCTGGCCGCGGTCCCCGTGAACTGCAAGCTCGCCCGTAGCACCGGCGATGCAATGAACAATTCGAAAAAGACGATGCCCGCGACGATCACCGACGAAACGAAGTGAATATCCCGCACGGCCATCAGCGGATTGATCAACAAGATGTCCTCCGCGTCGAGGCAAACCGGGTGCGGCGTGACCGATCCCTAGGGGCCGGCCGGCCTGGCACCAGGCTGTACCGTTTCAGTTGTACTGGTCTCACTGGCCGACATGAAAGGTGAAGCTGCCCTCGGTCGTATGGGTGTCGACCGAAAGCACCTGCCAGCGAACCCTGTAGGTCCCTGGCGGCAGTGGCTTCAGGCCAACACGCATGGTGCTTGCGCTGATGCTTGGCTTGCCGAGATCGACGCGCGCGCCGTTGGCGTCGCTCACCTCGACAGAACT
The DNA here is from genome assembly GCA_035308285.1 of Bradyrhizobium sp. Classification (GTDB taxonomy): domain Bacteria; phylum Pseudomonadota; class Alphaproteobacteria; order Rhizobiales; family Xanthobacteraceae; genus Bradyrhizobium. The sequence goes on from DATGGY010000153.1 coordinate 32,395, forward strand.
GAATGCCGGTTCCAGATTCTGCGTATAGGTTAGTACGACTTCCCGGGGCGCGGCGGGCACGGAGCTTCCGACGCGCGGTTGCGCGTGGTCGAGAAGGGCGTGAGCCTGCGCGGCGGTGCCGGCGATAACCGCAAGCAGGGCTGCTGTCGCAATAGTTAGAATACGCATGATATCGCCTCAAAAAGTCAGTTTGCGAGAAGGGGTTGATGTTCCCCCGAACAGCGGCTGTCCTACCGTCGTCGGGAACATGTCATCGAGATAAAGATGCAGTTGGCCGAGAACGCCGACCCCGCTTCCGCTTTCGCGGTTGATCGGGATCATGGCTTCCAAACCCATCTGGAGATGGCTTCCGACCCAGATCAAGCCGGGGTTAACGGTCCCGGTCGTGGTGTAGGGGTTGCCGAAATTGTTGGCGACTGGCGTTGTCAAACTCACTTCGACAATCGGAATGAGGTGATTGAAGAAATCCGGGAGTTGGAGGTCGACGACCTCGGATTTCAGATACGGCATGCTGTATTGGAGCGACGCGCCGTAGACTAGCTGTTGCGGATTAAAAACATTCTGAGTGAAGTCGAAGGAGTCCGTCGGGATTTGATAACCGACCTGTCCGGTGACGGCGAACGGGCGAATCCACGAGAAATTATCAGGCAGGTCGCCGAGTCCCTTTCCGAAATAAACCGTCGGCGTAACCCGGCTGAACGTGGTGGCAAGGCCGGAACCGGTTGAGCCGGTGTGACCCCAGTCGACAATGACGCCCGACAGGATCGCCAATTCATGCGATCGGTCCTTCAGTATCTGATACTGGAACGTTGTCTCGAAGTTTTGAAATCCGGTCTGGAGGGTACCGTCGGCCTGGCGAATCTGGGTCCAGGTTTGACCAAACGTGACGCCGAAGTTTTCGGTGATCCGCTTGGAAAAATCGACTGAGATGTCCCATTGGGTGGCCGGCGGCACGTCTGCGGTCTTGGACCACGCGACGGTCGGCATCGACATTTCGTCGGCAACGCAGGGGTCGTCGGTCGCCAGCGTCGCTGGAAGAAAGCGGGCGCCGACGAAACAGTGAGCGAGGGCGGGAGACGTGAGCGCCAAGGCGATTAGACTCGCCAGCGCAAGTGAAGGCAGCATATGTCGAGACATCAGGATTTCTCCGGTCAGAATGGGTGAAAGCAATTGCGGCAACCGTTAAGGCTGCCGTGCATCACGCGCTGAACGGAGGACCTCTGGGACGTGCGACCGAATATTGAGAGGATGAAGTTAGCCGCAGCGGATGCGTCGATTGACGCACCTTGCGGAATTCCGGGCTGGTCGAGGAGACCGTTATCGGCCCGGGGGCATCCAGGATATGAAACGCCCCGGAAAAACAAAGCAAACAGTGGCTATGTGCGGGGTGTTTTTGCTGATCGGAAGGGGCAGGGCTGCCGTCGGTCTGATGCAGGCAGAGCGCGGAAATGGAAAAATCGTCGAGGGCCGAAGCTTGGGCGAGCTGGGGGCCGACAACCGCAAGCAATAGCGGCTGCATGATCAGCGCATAGATGGCAGCCGCGCTAACCAGCCTTCGCCAGAAAAGCCGCCGTCCCCAACTTGCGTGATTTGGCCCGGTTCCCATTTTCACGAGCTTATGTTGAAACACCGTCTGTCGAAGGCGGCTAGATTAGGTGACTTGGTCCGCTGACGAATCGAGACGGCATGCTTTCGAATTCGGCGGCACCAAACGGGCAGTCAGTATAGTTGGTCGGATGTGAGTGACAACCCCGATCGCTCAACGTTGCGCGTCGAAAGAAAAATTGGCAGCTAGGGAATACCTCATGAAACAGATTATTTGCGCGCTCTTGGGCATGGTGTTTATCGGAGCTCTGATCGAGGCTCCCGCGAGCGCCAAAGAGGTCAAGGCCGGCGACCTCGTGATCACACAGGCCTGGAGCCGCGCCACGCCGGGCGGCGCCAAGGTCGGGGGCGGCTATCTGACCATCGAAAACAAGGGAGCGGTAGCAGACCGGCTGATCGGCGGCTCTTCGGATGTTGCCGTGAAGGTTCAACTGCACGAAATGGCCGTGAACAATGGCGTGATGACGATGCGCCCTCTCGACCAGGGCCTCGTGATCGAGCCCAGCAAAACGGTCAAGCTTGCGCCCGGCGGCTATCATCTGATGCTGCTCGACCTGAAGAGCCCGCTCAAGCAGGGCGACAAAGTAGCGGTCACCCTGGAATTCGAAAGGGCGGGCAAGGTTTCGCTCTTGCTCGACGTCCAGGGCATCGGTGCTCACGGTCCGGCCAATTCCGATGGCACTGGTGGCCAGATGGAAATGAAGCAGACGCCTGATCATTCCGGCATGAAAATGTAAGAGGCGGAAGGAGCGGGCTGAGCGCCTCGAAGGCCTGCCGTCAGGCTGTCGGGCGAGTGTCGGGGCGCGGCTAGCGACCCCTTTTGCGCCATAATCGGGCGTTCAAAGCAATTGGCGAAACGACAGGAAATCCGTTTGGTTAGCGGCCTTTTGCCGATCCTCGCCCTTGTGTTTTTGCGACTGATCCGGTTTCACTGCTGACTTCCCTGCCTGATCGATTCTCTTGGTGCCCCATGCGATTGTCGCGGTTCTTTCTACCGATCCTCAAAGAGAATCCGAAAGAGGCCGAGATCGTCTCGCATCGGCTGATGCTGCGTGCTGGCATGATGCGGCAGGAAGCGGCCGGCATCTACGCCTGGCTGCCGCTCGGCCTGAGGGTGCTGAAGAAGATCGAGCAAATCGTCCGCGAGGAGCAAAACCGGGCCGGCGCGCTGGAACTTCTGATGCCGACGCTGCAGCTCGCCGACCTCTGGCGCGAAAGCGGCCGTTACGACGCCTACGGCCCCGAAATGCTGCGCATCGCCGATCGCCATAAGCGCGAATTGCTTTACGGGCCGACCAACGAGGAAATGATCACCGAGATTTTCCGCGCCTACGTGAAGTCCTACAGGAGCTTGCCGCTCAACCTCTATCACATCCAGTGGAAGTTCCGTGACGAGCAGCGGCCGCGTTTCGGCGTTATGCGCGGACGCGAGTTCCTGATGAAGGATGCCTACTCCTTCGATATCGACGAGGCCGCGGCGCGGCGTTCCTACAACCGGATGTTTGTCGCATACTTGCGCACCTTTGCCCGGATCGGGCTAAAGGCAATTCCAATGCGCGCGGAAACCGGCCCGATCGGCGGCGATCTCAGCCACGAATTCATCGTGCTGGCCGAGACCGGCGAGTCCGCCGTCTATTGCGATAGCGATGTGCTCGACCTTCCGGTGCCTGGCGAGGAGGTCGACTACGAGGGGGACCTTTCTCCGATCATCAAGCAATGGACGTCGGTCTATGCCGCCACAGAAGACGTCCATGACGCAGCACGCTTCGACCGCGAGGTGCCAGCCGAGAAGAGGGTGCACACAAGGGGGATCGAAGTCGGGCAGATCTTCTATTTCGGCACCAAATATTCGGACGCGATGAAGGCTTTGGTCGCCGGGGCCGATGGCGCGGAAGTCCCCATTCACGGCGGCTCCTACGGCGTTGGCGTCTCGAGGCTCGTCGGTGCTGTGATCGAAGCCTGCCATGACGAGGCCGGCATCAAGTGGCCGGAAGCGGTCGCCCCCTTCAAGGCCGTCGTTCTCAATCTGAAGCAGGGCTCGGACGATACCGATGCGGCTTGCGAACGGCTCTACCGCGAGCTGATGGCCAAGGGCGTCGAGGTGCTATACGACGACACCGACCAGCGCGCCGGTGCCAAATTCGCCGCTGCCGATCTGATCGGCATTCCCTGGCAAATTCTCGTCGGCCCCAAGGGCCTCGCCGAAGGCAAGCTCGAACTCAAGCGGCGCAGCGACGGCATGCGTGAAAACTTGAGCCCGGCAGATGTGTTGGCGCGACTGAGCTAGTTGAAATTGTCCACCGCGGGGCGCCGGATATCGGCCTTGGCGGCCACAACCGCCCCGAATCGTGTGAAAATCGGACTATGGATGAAACCATGAGCGAGCCAATTCGGACCCCACCTTTCGCGCCATTCGAGTGGCTGCTGTCGGGACGCTATTTGCGGGCACGTCGGAAGGAAGGCTTCATCTCCGTCATCGCGGGCTTCTCGTTTCTTGGCATCATGCTCGGCGTCGCTACGCTGATCATCGTGATGGCCGTTATGAATGGTTTCCGCAAGGAATTGCTGGACAAGATTCTCGGCCTTAACGGCCATCTCCTGGTACAGCCGCTGGAATCGCCGTTGACCGACTGGAAGGACGTGGCCGAGCGCATCAACCAGGTTGCGGGCATTCGGCTCGCGGCGCCCGTGGTGGACGGGCAGGCGCTGGCGTCCTCGCCGTTCAATGCCTCCGGTGTATTCGTTCGCGGCATCCGTGCCGACGACCTCAACAATCTGACCTCGATCGCCAAGAACATCAAACAGGGCACGCTTGAGGGATTCGACGAAGGGCAGGGGGTCGCCATCGGCCGCCGGCTTGCGGATACGCTTTCGCTGCATGCCGGCGACAGCGTCACGCTGGTGGCGCCAAGGGGCGCGGTGACCCCGATGGGTACGACGCCGCGGATCAAGCCCTACAGGATCACGGCGGTGTTCGAGATCGGCATGTCGGAATATGACGCGAGCTTCGTGTTCATGCCGCTCGCCGAGGCGCAGGCCTATTTCAACCGCAACAATGACGTCACCGCGATCGAGGTGTTCACGACCAATCCCGACAGGATCAATAGCTTCCGCAAGAGCGTGACCGAGGCTGCGGGTCGTCCCGTGTTCCTGGTCGACTGGCGGCAGCGCAACTCGACCTTCTTTAACGCGCTTCAAGTCGAGCGCAATGTCATGTTTCTGATACTCACCATGATCGTGCTGGTCGCAGCGCTCAATATCGTCTCGGGCCTGATCATGCTGGTGAAGGACAAGGGCAGCGATATCGCGATTCTGCGCACTATGGGCGCCTCGCAAGGCGCGATCATGCGGATTTTCCTGATCACGGGGGCTGCCATCGGCGTGGTCGGCACCATGACCGGCTTTCTGGTCGGCATGCTTATCTGCCTGAACATCGAGTCAATCCGGCAATTCCTGTCGTGGCTGACCAATACCGAACTGTTTTCGCCGGAGCTTTACTTCCTCTCCAAGCTTCCGGCCGAAATCGATTTCGGCGAAACCAGCGCGGTCGTGATCATGGCGCTGACGCTGTCCTTCCTTGCGACCCTCTATCCATCCTGGCGTGCTGCCCGTCTCGACCCCGTCGAAGCGCTGCGGTACGAGTGAGGGGCAGATGGGGCAGCGGACGGAAGAGGATGTACCGGTCGTCTATCTCCACGAGATCAAGCGCCAGTACATGCAAGGGGCGACACCGCTGACCATCCTCAATGGCGTCAAGCTTGCTCTGTGGGCGGGACAGTCGGTGGCGCTCGTCGCGCCATCGGGCGCCGGTAAATCGACGCTGCTGCACATCGCTGGGCTACTCGAAAGCCCCGATGACGGCGAAGTCTATGTCGGGGGAGCGCCGACCTCAGGCCTGTCCGATATCGAGCGGACCCAAATCCGCCGCACCGAGATCGGCTTCGTCTATCAATCGCATCGGCTGCTGCCGGAATTCTCGGCGCTCGAAAACGTCATGTTGCCGCAGATGATCCGCGGGCTGAAAAGGTCCGAAACCATCAAGCGCGCCACGGAAATCCTAGCCTATCTGGGCCTTGGCGACCGGATCAAACATCGGCCGGCAGAATTGTCCGGCGGAGAGCAGCAAAGAGTTGCGATCGCGCGGGCGGTCGCGAACGCGCCGCGGGCGCTGCTCGCCGATGAACCGACCGGCAATCTCGATCCGCATACGGCCGATCACGTGTTCCAGGCATTGACGCAGTTGGTGAAGGCGACGCGCGTGGCGATGCTGATCGCAACCCACAATATGGAACTGGCGGGCCGGATGGATCGGCGGGTGTCGCTGGTGGACGGCAAGGTCGTCGAGCTGGACTAGCGTGGCCATCCGGCGCCGTGAACGAGCTAGCGCGCCCGGACTGGAAAAACGTCGGCCAGCGCGGCATATTTCCCGAATGAAAAGGTCCGACCTCCTCTGCCCTAAATGCAATGCTGGCTATCGCCGCATCGAGTTGACCTCTCGCCCTGGACCAAAGGTGAGTATCGCTGTTTGCTTTGCGATCAGTTGCTTGAGGTATTCGATGGTTCGACCGACATTGCCTTTCGCCTTACCGTCCAGCCCGAAAAGACCTTTCAATAGGAGCGGAACCGCGAGGGAACCGATTGGAACTTTTTCATCGCCAATTATTCCCGAAGCCAGTGAAACATAAAGATAATTTGAATCTGGCGGAACTCTAATATTCCATTTCGATGTTGCCCCGCCGCTACAGCATTTCGGACGAAGGTTGATAAAAGTCAGTCGCGGTGGGGCTGGGCAGATTCAAAAACGGGAAATGCAAAGATGAAGAAATTGTTTTTTGCTACGGCAGCAGCGGTCGCGCTTGGTGCCGCAGCGCCCGCGGTGGCGGCGGACCTTCCGGCGCGAGCCCCGGTCTATTCAAAGGCGCCCGCCATAGTCACCCCTGCCTATGATTGGAGTGGTTTCTATGTCGGCATCAACGGCGGCGGTGGCTTCAGCCACAAGTGCTGGGACGACATCGATACCGGTATCGCCGTTTCAGAGGGTTGTCATGATGCGTCAGGCGGCACGTTCGGCGGACAGATCGGCTACCGCTGGCAAAGCGCCGCTTGGGTCTTCGGCCTGGAAGCGCAGGGCAACTGGGCTGACTTCCGCGGCGACAATATCAGCACCATCTTTACCACTTCCGAGAATCAATCGCGCATTAATGCCTTGGGCCTTTTCACCGGGCAGGTTGGCTATGCCTGGAACAATGCGCTTGTTTACGTAAAGGGCGGTGCCGCCGTTGCTGATGACAGGTTTAGGGTTTTCGATGTTCCTACCGGCCTTCTGACCGATTCGGCCAGCGATACCCGCTGGGGTGCGGTGGTCGGCGTAGGCTTTGAATATGGGATCACCCAGAATCTGTCGCTCGGCTTCGAATACGATCATATGTTCATGGGCACCCGTGACGTCGCGTTCTTTGACTTCACGGGCGCATTCGATTTCAATGAGCGCATCCACCAGGACGTGGATATGTTTACCGCGCGCTTGAACTACAAATTCGGCGGGCCGGTGGTCGCGCGGTACTGACGCCAGGTTTGGCCTAATCCTCGTCTGCGCGCCCGGCCTCTCAGCCGGGGCGTTTTTCTTGGCGATATGATGCGCGCCGGAAAACGCCTCCTGCGCGGCGCATAGTCACGGGATGCAGAATTCCCTCGGGGCCATTATCGGCGCGATCGTTATTGGCGTGGCGTTGCTTATTCTGCTTCGTTGGGAATTGGTTGTGGCCGGGGACGGCACCGGCTCGGTCGGGGTTTTCCGCTTGGACCGCTGGACGGTGGCGTGCGTCTCCAGCACCCTGGAAAAGAATCCGCCGGCAGAGCTCAACTGCGAAGCGAAATAACGCTCCCATTCGTTCCCAAATCCGATGCCGAGTTAACCATCGGGGTCATTTTCCAAACTGACCCACTGCCCCCTCTTGACCCTAGAACAAAAACAGAAATATGTTCCTGTTATGTTCTTATTTCGGAGGTGGTCATGTTAAAGGTTTTTGTTGAGGAAGCGGCGGCTCTGGCCTCGATCGTGCTATTTGTCGGGATGGTTGCGATCTGGGCGCAGTTGATACCCCAGCTCTGAGGCCGGCGGCCCGAGGGCGGATGGTGGATCGGGCGATCCCGCTGGGGAAAAGCCGGACGGGGACCGGCGACGGCGTGTTCCGCGTAGACTCATCCCATATGAGGCTTCACCATCGCCAAGCGCGAGTCGGCCGTTGCCGCCGTTCTGCGCCCCCTCGAGCCCCAGTGATTGCTGCCATATGTCAAAGTCTGCGCCGTCGCCGTCCCCAGCCGGATTTGTCCACCTCCACGTTCATTCGGCGTATTCGCTGCTGAAGGGATCGATCAAGATCGCCAAACTTGGCGAGTTGGCGAAAGCGGACCGCCAGCCGGCGTTGGCGCTGACCGACACCGACAACATGTTCGGCGCGCTGGAATTCTCCGACAAGATGGCCGGTTATGGCATCCAGCCGATCATCGGATGCGAACTTGCGGTCGATTTCGGCGACCAGGATCCCAATGCGCGCAATGCGTCGGCGGCGGGGCCTTCGCGCATCGTGCTCTTGGCGGCGCGCGAGCGGGGCTATCGCAGCCTGATGCGGCTGAACTCCCGGGCCTTTCTGGAAACGCCGGTGCACCAGACCCCGCACGTCAAATTCGAGTGGCTGGAAGGTTACTCGGACGATTTGATCGCGCTCACCGGTGGTCCGGACGGACCGGTCGCGCTGGCGATCGCCGGCGATCACGCCGCGCTGGCGGCCTCGCGCTGCGACCGGCTGGCGGGCCTGTTCGGTGACCGCCTCTACGTCGAATTGCAGCGCCACGGCATCGAGAAGGAGCGCCGCATCGAGGCTGGGCTCATCGATCTGGCCTACGCGAAGGGCCTCCCGCTCGTGGCCACCAACGAACCGTATTTCGCCACCTCGGACGACTACGAAGCCCATGACGCGCTGCTGTGCATCGCCGGCGGACGACTGATCGCGGAAACCGACCGCGAGCAGCTCACGCCCGATCACCGTTTCAAGACCCGCGCTGAAATGGCCGTACTGTTTGCCGATATTCCGGAGGCCCTGGCGTCCACCGTCGAAATCGCCGAGCGCTGCGCGTTCCGTCCGGTGACGCGCAAGCCGATCCTGCCGCGCTTCACGGTGGGCGCGGGCGCGAACACAGCGGACGCGGCAAGCGACGAAGCGGCGGAATTGCGCCGCCAGGCCGAGGAGGGGCTTGGCCAGCGCTTGCGGGTTCACGGGCTTTCGCAAGGCACCACGGAAGAGGACTATCGGGCACGCCTTTCCTTCGAACTCGATGTCATCACCCGCATGAATTATGCGGGCTACTTCCTGATCGTCGCCGACTTCATCAAATGGGCCAAGGCCGAGGGCATTCCGGTCGGTCCTGGCCGCGGCTCCGGCGCGGGGTCGCTGGTCGCCTATTCACTGACCATTACCGATCTCGACCCGATCCGGTTCGGTCTCCTGTTCGAACGCTTCCTCAATCCGGAACGCGTCTCGATGCCTGACTTCGACATCGATTTTTGCCAGGACCGGCGCGGCGAGGTGATCGACTACGTGCAGCAGCGATATGGCCGCGATCAGGTGGCGCAGATCATTACCTTCGGCACGTTGCAGGCGAGGGGTGTCCTGCGCGATGTCGGACGGGTGCTGCAGATGCCCTATGGGCAGGTCGACAAGCTGACGAAACTGGTGCCGCAAAATCCCGCCGCGCCCGTGACACTTGCGGCAGCGATCGAAGGCGAGCCGAAACTGCAGGCGTTTCGCGACGAGGACCCCGTGGTGGCACGCGCGTTCGACATCGCCCAACGCCTCGAAGGCCTGACCCGACATGCGTCCACCCATGCCGCCGGTATCGTGATCGGGGATAGGCCGCTCAGCGAACTCGTGCCGCTCTACCGCGATCCGAAATCCGACATGCCGGTGACGCAGTTCAACATGAAATGGGTCGAGCCCGCGGGCCTCGTCAAATTCGATTTCCTCGGTCTAAAGACGCTGACGGTTCTCGATGCCGCCGTGAAGCTGCTCAAACAGCGCGGGGTCGAGGTCGATCTCGCGACCCTGCCGCTCGATGACGCCGCCAGTTACCAGATGCTCGCGCGCGGCGATGTCGTCGGCGTGTTCCAGGTGGAAAGTCAGGGCATGCGGCGCGCCTTGGTCGACATGCGGCCTGACCGCTTCGAGGACATCATCGCGCTGGTGGCGTTGTATCGGCCGGGTCCGATGGCAAACATTCCAACTTATTGCGCCCGCAAGCACGGCGACGAAGAGCCGGAATACTTACACCCTACGCTGGAGCCGATCCTGAAGGAGACGTTCGGCGTCATTATCTACCAGGAACAGGTGATGCAGATCGCGCAGGTAATGGCCGGCTATTCGCTCGGCGAAGCCGACCTGTTGCGCCGCGCGATGGGCAAGAAGATACGCGCCGAGATGGAGAAGCAGCGTGCTGGCTTTGTCGCCGGTTCCGTCAAGAACGGCGTTCCGAGGGGTCAGGCCGAGACCATCTTCGAATTGCTCGCGAAATTTGCCGATTACGGTTTCAACAAGAGCCATGCTGCCGCTTACGCGTTGGTATCATATCATACTGCCTATATGAAGGCGCATTACCCGGTCGAGTTCCTGGCGGCATCGATGACGCTCGACCTCAACAACACCGACAAGCTCAGCGAGTTTCGCACCGAAGCGCAGCGGCTCGCGATCAAGGTGGAGGCACCCTCGATCAATCGCTCCGGCGCCACCTTCGAGGTCCACCAGGGCACGATCTACTATGCGCTAGCGGCGCTGAAGGGGGTCGGCCCCCAGGCCGTCGAGCTGATCGTGCAGGCGCGCCGCGACGGGCAATTCACCTCGATCGCCGATTTTGCGGCCCGCGTTAATCCGCGCGCGATCAACAAGCGCGTCATCGAGAGCCTGGCCGCGGCAGGCGCGTTCGATGCGCTCGACCCCAATCGCGCGAGGGTGTTTGCTGGCGCGGAGGCGATCCTTGCGGCCTGCCAGCGCAGCCACGAGGCGGCGAGCATCGGTCAGAACGATATGTTCGGCAACGCCGCCGACGCGCCGACCATCATGCTGCCGCAGATCGAGCCATGGTTGCCTGCCGAGCGGCTGCGGCGCGAATATGACGCGATCGGGTTCTTCCTTTCGGGCCATCCGCTCGACGACTATGCGACGGTGCTGAAGCGATTGAGGGTGCAATC
>DATGGY010000154.1:0-14197 GCA_035308285.1 Bradyrhizobium sp.
TTCGAGATTGGCGCGGGTCGCCGGATCGATCGCCATGGTCGTGCCGGCGGCTTCGTGCGAAGGCGGTGACAGCGGTGGCCGCTTTCCGACCTGCGTGCGGTCGATATAGGTGACGGCGGCGGCCGCGGCGGTGGCCTCCAGCCGCGACATCGCCGAGAGGCCATCCATGGTGGCGACCGCGAAATAATCGCACAGCCGCCGCTCGGCGGTCGAGCTGTCGAAGACGTCGCGGGTCAAAGGCGTCACTGCCGGCCATTCGCGCAAGATCGGGCCGAGTTCCGCATCGCCATACAGCGCATCGGTGACAATGATCTCATTGGGATTGATGCGCGACAACGTCGCCGCAAGCTCACCGGTTGCGCATTCGGTGACGATGAATTCGCTCGTTGAAATATCGATCCAGGCAAGGCCAAGACGATCGGCGCCCGACGAACCCCTCGCGCGCGCAATCGCAAGCAGATAATTGTTGGCCCGCGCATCCAGCAAATTGTCTTCGGTCAGCGTGCCGGGAGTGACCAGCCGCACCACGTCGCGGCGCACCACGCTCTTGTTGCCGCGGGCGCGCGCTAGGGCTGGATCCTCGGTCTGCTCGCACACCGCGACCCGATGGCCTTGCGCGATCAGGCGATGCAGATAATCCTCCGAGCGTTCCACCGGCACGCCGCACATCGGGATATCCATGCCCTGATGCTTGCCGCGTTTGGTGAGCACGATGCCGAGCGCGCGGGAGGCGATTTCGGCATCTTCGAAGAACAATTCGTAGAAATCGCCCATCCGGTAGAACAGCAACAATCCGGGATTGGCGGCCTTGATCTCAAGGTACTGCTCCATCATCGGCGTGACGCGCGAAGCCGCCTCGGCGGGAGGCTCGCCGTCCGATGGCGCCGGAAATGTGGGCTGGATCGTCATTGGTACGTGCAAATTACAAAATTTCAGCCGCCGATCCTATCGCTTTGCCGAGGCAATGCGTGTTTTCCACCCCCGGCGGTCGATTTGCGCAAATGACATGGCAGACCTCGCGCGAATGCGCCGATTGACCTGCCGCGGAGCGGCTCCTAAAATTTTGCCCTCAATTCGGGCCGACCCGGCGCGGAACCGCGGCATTTCAGGAGAGACCAGATGGGCGATGTATTCATTTGCGATGCCGTGCGGACCCCGATCGGACGCTTCGGCGGCTCGCTCGCCAAAGTCCGTACCGACGACCTCGCCGCCGCCCCGATCAAGGTCTTGATGGCGCGGCATCCAAAACTCGACTGGTCGGAGGTCGATGAGGTCTATTTCGGCTGCGCCAACCAGGCCGGCGAGGACAACCGCAACGTGGCGCGGATGGCGCTGCTGCTGGCGGGCATGCCCGATTCGGTTCCCGGTCAGACGCTCAATCGTCTGTGCGCCTCTGGCCTGGATGCGGTTGGCGCGGGCGCGCGCGCGATCCGCGCCGGCGAGATCGATTTCGCCATTGCCGGCGGCGTCGAATCGATGACGCGAGCGCCGTTCGTGATGGGCAAGGCGGCGGAAGCATTTTCGCGCTCGGCCGAGATTTTCGACACCACGATCGGCTGGCGTTTCATCAACCCGTTGATGAAGGCGCAATACGGCGTCGACGCGATGCCGGAGACCGGCGAGAATGTCGCCGAGGAATTTCAGATATCGCGCGCCGATCAGGACGCGTTCGCGATCCGCTCGCAGCAGCGCGCTGGACAAGCGATCGCGTCCGGCTATTTCGCCGAGGAAATCACGGCAATTTCAGCGCCCGGCGGCAAGGCCGGGCCGGTGATCGTCGACAAGGACGAGCATCCGCGTCCCGAGACCACGCTTGAGGGCCTTGCCAAACTCAAGCCGATCGTGCGCAACCCCGGCACCGTGACCGCCGGCAACGCGTCCGGCGTCAATGACGGCGCGGCCGCGATGATTCTCGCCTCGGAAGCCGCGGTCAAGAAACACGGACTTACCCCACGGGCGCGGATTCTCGGCCTCGCTTCGGCCGCCGTGCCGCCGCGCATCATGGGCATCGGCCCAGTGCCGGCCACGCGCAAGCTGATGGAGCGGCTCGGGTTGAAAATCAGCGATTTCGATCTGATCGAGCTCAACGAGGCCTTCGCCAGCCAGGGGATCGCCTGCCTGCGTCAGCTCGGCGTCAGGGACGATGCCGACTTCGTCAATCCGCATGGCGGCGCCATTGCGCTCTGTCACCCGCTCGGCATGAGCGGCGCGCGGCTCGCGATGACCGCGGTGCATGGAATGGAGAAGCGTGGCGGAAAGCGCGCGCTTGCAACCATGTGCGTCGGCGTCGGTCAGGGCGTCGCGATGGCGATCGAAAGGTTGAACTGAGTTTCAGATCCGTTGCGGACGTTGAGGCGGTCCGTCGGATGCTAGTCTGCTATTGGCTTTTTTCACGAAGGCCTTTTTCACGAAGTCTTTTTTCACAAAGTCTTCGCTTGAAATACTAGGAAATATTGCCTCGGCAGAGATAGAGGGGTCGCGGCAAGTGTATAGCCGGCAGCTTCCATTTCCGAGGTTACTTCTTCCGGTGGGATACGGTGTTCAGGCGGCGGCCCCTCCGGCGAGTCCGTCTTGAAATCGACGATGGCAAGCCGCCCATTAGGCCGCAACGACGCTTTCAGTTTGGAAAAGTAAGCAATGCGGTTGTCGATGTGGTGGTACGTGTCGACAACAAGAACGAGGTCTACCGGCTCGGGAAGGTTGGCGTTCTCAGCGCTCGCCAGTATAGGAACCAACACGCTCAGATTTTCACGGTGCGCACGCTCGCGAAGGTAACGGAGCATGTCCGGTTCGATATCGACGGAAAACAGCTTTCCTTCGGGTACGAGCTTGGCGATGCGGACGCTGAAATATCCGGTGCCCGCACCTAGATCGGCCACACGGTCCGTTCGCTGCAGGTGAAGAGCATTCAAGACCTCGTCAGGCTTTTGCCAAGCATCGCGCGCAGGGTCGTCGAATGCCTTGGCCCATTTCTCGGCTTCGCCGAAGGAGTGCTGATAGCCTTGGCCGTGCTTGTAATGAGTCTGCGGTTCAGGGGCCGTTTCCGCGAGCAAACCACCCAACCTTGCGCCCGCAATAACAAGCACAAACGCAATAAATATCGACATCGTCACATTGCGCATCGGACACCTTTATCCTTTGGCATTCTGAGTAAAATTCGAACCCTGTGTTTTGATCTCCATCATACCAAGAAACCTGACCTCTCATCGCGCGGATCCGCGGTGTCGCCTTTCGGTTCCAGGAGCAGAAATATTGCCGTCGGGCTCCACGCCTTGCGACCTAAAAAACGAGGTACAGTCCAGCGGCAATTTGCGGAAGAACTGCCAATGCAGCCGAAGTTCCCGCCCTTGTTGACTTGTCCGACTTGTTTGTACAATAGTACAACTGATATGGTCACAAAATCCGCCGAGAAGGAAAAGCCGCGCAAGCCGAACATGCGCGAGGCGATTCTCGCCGCTGCCGAGGAGCTGTTCTCGACCAACGGCTTCAACGCCGTGACGGTGCGCGATATCGCGCACGCCGCCGGCGCAAATCCGGGCAGCGTGACCTATCATTTCAAAACCAAGGACGAGCTGCTTCTGGAAATCTACCGGTGCCACTGCGGACCGATGAACCAGAGGCGCTCCGAACTGTTGGCTGCGGCGAGAAGGGTGCGCGACCTGCAGGACCGGCTGGAGGCGATCGTCCGCGCCTATGTGCTGCCGGCATTTTCTTCCGGCAACGATCTCGCCGGCGGCGGCGCACGCTTCACGCGGCTGCGCGCCATCATGTCGGCCGAGGGAAACGAAATCACCCGGCGGATCATCGCGCAGACCTTCGACGATACCAGCCACGCCTTCATCGATGCGATCCATGACAGCTTGCCGCATATCGCGCGCGCGGAGATCGTCTGGCGCAGCCATTTCCTTCTCGGGGCGCTCTATTATACGCTGGTGACGCCCGAGCGCGTCTCGCGGCTGTCGCGCGGCGATTCCGACGGGACCGATGCGGGAGATGCGATCGAGCAGCTTGTGCGGGCGACGGTGGCTTCGATGCAGGCGCCCGCGCTCGATCGGAGCGCGCCATCGCGGCGGCCTGCGGCGCCGGCCAAAACTCACGCGGACGACGGTCGCGCACTACGGTGACCCTTTCCTTTCGTCCGCCCAGGTTGTTTGACGGTGAAATAAAGAGAAGAAGAAATGGACAGGCGGGAATGCTTGCAGATGTTCACTGGTCTTGCCGGAATGTCGGCCCGGGACCAGCAGTGTCGCTCGACCCACCGCCATTGCTGACGGGGAGATCAAGTGATCATCGACGTGCACGGCCACTACACCACGGCGCCCAAGGCGCTTGAGGATTGGCGCAACCGGCAGATCGCGGGCATCAAGGATGCCGCGGTCAGGCCCAGGCCTAGCGAGCTGAAGATCAGCGACGATGA
Source organism: Bradyrhizobium sp. (assembly GCA_035308285.1). Classification (GTDB taxonomy): domain Bacteria; phylum Pseudomonadota; class Alphaproteobacteria; order Rhizobiales; family Xanthobacteraceae; genus Bradyrhizobium. The sequence continues at coordinate 4,418 of DATGGY010000154.1, forward strand.
GCTGCGCGAATCCATCGTCAACAACCAGCTCAAGCAAATGAAGGAACGGGGCAGCGATCTGACCATCTTCAGCCCGCGCGCAAGCTTCATGGCCCATCACATCGGCGACTTCGAGGTGTCGTCGGCGTGGGCTGCGATCTGCAACGAGCTGTGCTGGCGCGTCAGCAAGCTATTCCCCGACCATTTCGCCGGTGCTGCGATGTTGCCGCAATCGCCGGGCGTCGACCCAAAGACCTGCATTCCCGAGCTTGAGAAGTGCGTCAGGGAGTACGGCTTCGTCGGCATCAACCTCAATCCCGACCCCTCCGGCGGACATTGGACCTCGCCGCCGCTGTCGGATCGCCACTGGTACCCGATCTACGAGAAAATGGTCGAGCTCGACATCCCGGCGATGATCCATGTCTCCACCAGCTGCAATCCCTGCTTCCACACGACCGGCGCGCATTATCTGAATGCCGACACCACGGCCTTCATGCAATGTCTGACGTCGGACCTGTTCAAGGATTTTCCCTCCTTGAGATTCCTGATCCCGCATGGCGGTGGCGCCGTTCCCTATCACTGGGGCCGCTTCCGCGGCCTGGCGCAGGAGATGAAGAAGCCGCTGCTCAAGGATTACCTCCTGACGAACATCTTCTTCGATACCTGCGTCTATCACCAGCCCGGCATCGACCTGCTCACCAAGGTGATCCCGGTCGAGAACGTTCTGTTCGCGAGCGAGATGATCGGCGCCGTTCGCGGCATCGATCCGGAAACCGGGTTCCATTATGACGACACCAAACGGTACATCGAAGCGGCCGCCACACTCAGCGCGCAGGACCGCTACAAGATCTACGAAGGCAATGCGCGGCGCGTATTTCCGCGGCTGGACGCCGCGTTGAAAGCAAGAGGGAACTGACCATGAGCGTTGCGATGAACGACCTCGGTATAGTCAAGCGCAATATCGAAAGGGCGAACAAGGCCGCCGTCGATAAATTGTCGCGCTATGGCGTCGCTACGATCCACGAGGCGATGGGCAGGGTCGGCCTGATGCATCCCTATATCCGCCCGATCTACGCCGGAGCGCATATGTGTGGCACGGCAATTACCGTGCTGCTGCAGCCGGGCGACAACTGGATGATGCATGTGGCCGCCGAGCAAATCGAACCCGGCGACGTCGTCGTCGCCGCCTGCACCGTCGACAATACCGACGGCTTTTTCGGCGATCTGCTCGCCACCAGCTACCGCGCGCGCGGCGCGAAGGGCCTCATCATCGACGGCGGCGTGCGCGACGTCATGGATCTGACCGAAATGCAATTCCCGGTGTTTTCGCGCGCGATCAGCGCGCGCGGCACGGTCAAATCGACGCTCGGCTCCGTGAACATACCGGTGATCTGCGCCGGCGTGTCTGTAAATCCGGGGGACGTGGTGGTTGCCGATATGGATGGCGTCGTCATCGTCCCGGGACGGATCGCGCAGCAGGCCGCGGACGCGGCACAAGCGCGCGAGGCGAACGAGGCGGAAAAACGTGAAAAGCTTGCACAAGGCGTTTTGGGGCTCGACATGTACAAGATGCGGGAGCCGCTCGCAAAGGCCGGATTGAGATATATCGATTGAAGCTCCGGCGACGGCGCGGATGAGTTAAGTAGATGGCGGCAAACATAGTTGGCATTTCGTCGATGGCCACCCGTCATGTTCTGACGGAACTTGGTGCTGCATATCAGCAAAAGACCGGGCAGTCGGTTGCCATCGAGTCCGTCGGCGGGGTCGACGCCGCGCGCCGGATTCGCGCTGGCGAGAAATTCGATATCGTCGTGCTCGCGGATGAAGCCATCAAACAGCTTGAAGCGGACGGCTGCATCAAATCGGGCAGCCGCCTTGGCTTTGCCGATTCGGCGATCGCGGTGGCGGTAAGATCAGGCGCAAAGCGTCCGACCCTCGGCGATGGAGAATCGCTCAAGGCGGCAATTCTGGCGGCGCGATCGATTTGCTACTCTACGGGTCCGAGCGGCACCCACGTCGTCAAATTGCTGGAAAAATGGGGCATCGATCGGCTGATGTCGGAGCGAATCGTGCAGGCTCCCCCGGGCGTTCCGGTGGGTACCTTGCTGGCGCGCGGCGAGGCCGAACTCGGCTTTCAGCAATTGAGCGAGTTTTTGGATGTGCCGGGCATCGATATCGCCGGACCCTTGCCGCGAGAGATTCAATCCCTGACCCGTTTTTCGTGCGCGGTGGGCGCGCTGGCATCCAACGAAGCCGGGGCGCGCGGTTTCATCAGCTATCTGACTTCGCGTGAGGCGGATGCGTCCAAGCGGCGTCATGGCATGGAACCGGTATGACGACGGCTACACCTCTGCGCGTGAGCCGACATCGAGAGGACGTGTTTATGTCGAAACCAGCGACCGGGCCATTCCAGAAGACTCCAGGCTGGCTCGATTGGTATGCCGATCCATCCGCCCCGCGGTTCAAACTGCCGGCCGGCACCGTCGACGCGCATTGCCACGTGTTCGGTCCGGGCGCCGAGTTCCCTTACGCGCCGGAGAGGAAATACACACCCTGCGATGCGTCCAGGCATCAGCTTTCGGCGTTGCGCGACCATCTGGGCGTGGCGCGCAATGTGGTGGTGCAGGCGACGTGTCACGGCGCCGACAATCGCGCGATGATCGACGCGCTGGCGCATTCCGCTGGAAGAGCGCGTGGGATTGCCACCGTCAAGCGCAGCGTCGGCGATGCAGAGCTAGAGGCGCTGCATGCGGCCGGGGTGCGCGGCGTTCGCTTCAATTTCGTCAAGCGGCTGGTTGATTTCACGCCGCGGGATGAGCTCAACGAGATCGCCGGCCGCATTGCAGGGCTCGGCTGGCATGTCGTAATCTATTTCGAGGCCGTGGACTTGCCGGAACTGTGGGATTTCTTCACCTCGCTGCCGACCGCGGTCGTCGTCGACCATATGGGCAGGCCCGACGTTGCCAAGCCGGTCGACGGTCCTGAGTTCGAGTTGTTCGTGAGATTCATGCGCGATAATCCGAACGTCTGGTCCAAGGTCAGTTGCCCCGAGCGATTGTCGATTTCGGGGCCGCCGGCGCTCAACGGCGAACGGAATGCATATCGCGATGTGGTACCGTTTGCCAGACGCATCGTGGAGGCGTTTCCGGACCGCGTGCTCTGGGGCACCGACTGGCCGCATCCCAACCTCAAGGACCACATGCCGGACGACGGTCTGCTGGTCGATTTCATCCCGCATATCGCGGTCACGGCTGAACTTCAACGCAAGCTACTGGTCGACAATCCGATGCGACTGTACTGGCCCGAGGAATCCTAAAGGAGGCGCTCCGATGGCACTCGACAAACCCTACACCGACGTACCCGGCACCACCATTTTCGATGCCGACATGTCGCGGCAAGGCTATCATCTCAATCAGTTCTGCATGTCGCTGATGAAGGCGGAAAACCGCGCGCGCTTCAAGGCCAATGAGCGCGCCTATCTCGACGAATGGCCGATGAGCGAGGAGCAGAAGCAGGCCGTGCTCGCGCGCGACCTCAATCGCTGCATCGAGCTCGGCGGCAACATCTATTTCCTCGCCAAGATCGGCGCGACCGACGGCAAGAGCTTTCAGCAGATGGCCGGCAGCATGACCGGCATGAGCGAGGAGCAATACCGCGAGATGATGGTGAAGGGCGGCCGCACCATTGAAGGCAACCGCCACATCGGGGAGAAGAAGTGATGGCCCGTATCACCGCAAGCGTCTACACTTCCCATGTGCCGGCGGTCGGCGCGGCGATCGATCTCGGCAAGACCGCCGAGCCCTATTGGCAGCCGGTCTTCAAGGGCTACGAATTCTCCAAGCAGTGGCTGAAGGACCAGAAGCCGGACGTCATCTTTCTGGTCTATAACGATCACGCCAACGCGTTCAGCCTGGATTTCATCCCGACCTTCGCGATCGGCACCGCGCCGGAGTTCGCGGTGGCCGACGAGGGCTGGGGCCCGCGCCCGGTACCCAAGGTGATCGGTCACCCGAAGCTCGCCGCCCATATCGCGCAGTCGGTGATCCAGGACGATTTTGATCTGACCATCGTCAACAAGATGGACGTCGACCACGGTCTGACGGTGCCGCTCAGCTTGATGTGCGGCCAGCCGAAAGCATGGCCGTGCCCGGTGATCCCGCTCGCGGTCAATGTGGTGCAGTACCCGGCGCCATCGGGCCGGCGCTGCTTCATGCTCGGCAAAGCGATCCGCAAGGCTGTCGAATCCTACGAAGAACCGCTCAATGTGCAGATCTGGGGTACCGGCGGCATGAGCCACCAGCTTCAGGGGCCGCGCGCGGGGCTGATCAACAAGGAGTTCGACACCGACTTCCTCGACCGCCTGATCGCCGATCCGGACGGGCTCTCCAAGATGCCACATATCGATTACGTCCGCGAAGCCGGCAGCGAGGGTATCGAACTCGTGATGTGGCTGATCGCGCGCGGCGCCATGAGCGACGTCAATGGCGGCAAGAAGCCGAAGGTCTTGCACCGCTTCTATCACGTGCCCGCAAGCAACACCGCGGTCGGCCATCTGATCCTGGAGAACAACTGATATGGCCAAGGCGATCAAGGTGGCGCTTGCCGGCGCCGGTGCGTTCGGCATCAAGCACCTCGACGGCATCAGGAATATCGACGGCGTCGAGGTCGTGTCACTGGTCGGCCGCAGGCTCGAGCCGACCAGGGAAGTGGCCGGCAAATACGGCATCAAGCACGTCTCGACCGAGCTTGCCGACAGCCTGGCGCTATCGGAGGTCGACGCCGTCATCCTTTGTACGCCGACGCAAATGCACGCAGGCCAGGCGATCGCCTGCATGAAGGCCGGCAAGCATGTTCAGGTCGAGATTCCGCTCGCCGATTCGTTGCGCGACGCGCAGGCGGTCGTCGATCTCCAGCAGAAGAGCGGGCTGGTCGCGATGTGCGGCCATACCCGCCGCTTCAACCCAAGCCATCAGTGGGTGCACAAGAAGATCGTCGCCGGCGACTTCAACATCCAGCAGATGGACGTTCAGACTTTCTTCTTCCGCCGCTCGAACATGAATGCGCTGGGACAGCCGCGGAGCTGGACCGATCACCTTTTGTGGCACCACGCGGCTCACACGGTGGATCTGTTCGCCTACCAGGCGCGCTCGCCGATCGTAAAAGCCAACGCGGTCCAGGGACCCGTTCACCCGACGCTCGGGATCGCCATGGACATGTCGATCCAGCTCAAGGCGAGGAGCGGCGCGATCTGCACGCTTAGCCTCTCTTTCAACAATGACGGCCCGCTCGGCACTTTCTTCCGCTACATCGGCGACAGCGGGACCTATATCGCGCGCTATGACGATCTCGTGAACGGCAAGGAAGAAAAGATCGACGTCTCCAAGGTCGACGTGTCGATGAACGGGATCGAGCTGCAGGATCGCGAATTTTTCGCCGCCATTCGCGAAGGGCGCGAGCCGAACTCGAGCGTGGCCCAGGTATTGCCCTGCTATCAGGCGCTGCACGGGCTGGAGCAACAGCTCGGCACCGATTGAAAAATTGTGCGTCCCTGCAGCGGCACCGGAGCAAACGGAAGCAGGGGGGCTGCCCGACCGTGGGGCGCCGGCGGCGAATGCCAAGACAGGCTTTCACAGCAACCAATGGCCTAAGAGCGCATTGGCGATGCTCCGTTCGCGAGTAAAATCTTCGTTATTTCAGTGTGTTCTCAAGGCAACACCTGCGAGCTTTCGCCGATCGAGTTGCAGTATAGGGTTGTAGCAATTTGCCCGCTCAATTATTTCGAAGGCGAGTTCACTTACCGCTGAGGAAAAAGAGAAAATGAAAATGAACAGAGTTGTGTTGGGACTTCTGCTGGCATCGGTCGCAAGCGTGGCTTACGCGGCCGACTTACCCGCGCCAAACGCGCCTTACACAAAGGCGCCGGCGGTGGTGAACCCCGCGATCAACTGGAGTGGCTTCTACATCGGCGCCATGGGCGGCTATGCCGCCGAGAACACCAGCGATCCGCTCGGCATCAAGGGCGGCTTTGGCGGCGGCACGGTCGGTTACAACTGGCAATTCGGGACGATCGTCGCCGGCCTCGAGGCCGACGGCGCGTTTGCCGATGTCACATCGAGCGCGACAATTGCTGGCGTCACTGCGACGGCAAAGATCGACGCACTGGCCACCGTGCGCGGCCGCGTCGGCGTCGCTTTCGATCAGGTTTTGCTTTACGGCACCGGCGGCCTTGCCCTGGCGGACACCAAGCTCAGCGCCACCGCGCTTGGCATAACCCTTAGCGACAACAAGACTCAAACCGGCTGGACTTTGGGCGCGGGCGCGGAATGGATGTTCATGCCGCACTGGTCGCTCAAGGCCGAGTATCTGTATCGCCGGTTCGATAGCGTTACTTTCTTCGGTGTCTCTACCGGGACCTTGGCCGTAAACAGCGGACAGGTTGGCGTCAATTTCCATTTCTGATCGCGTTCGCGCGTATCCGGTAATTAAAACGGCTTCAAGGCGCTGCGTCACCGACGAGGCGCCCTGACTTTTTGGGTCGCGCGACGCCGCCCGGTTGCTACTCGATCACCGCGTGTTCGGGTAAGACCACCTGCTTGCGCAGCGCAGCCTTGGTCGAGCCGATCATCAGCCCGAGCGGGATCGTGCACAGCGTAAAGAGCATCAGCATCTGGTAGTCCAGCGAAAACGCGATGATCTGCGCCTGCAGCGTCAGCATCACGTCGGCGAGCGCGCGCCCGGCGTCGGTGGTCATGTTCATGAGGCTGCGTACATCGGGCATCTGCATTGCGTGATTGAACGGCGTGACATGCTCGTTCAATACCGCATAGACGCGGCGGCCGCCCTCGGTCAGTTGCGCGATGACGACAGAGATGCCGATCGAGCTTGCAACGTTGCGCAGCAAGGTCAGCATCGAGGTGCCGTCGGTGCGCAGATTATTGGGCAGCGTCAGGAACGCCACCGTGGAGAGCGGCACGAAGACGAGGCCCAGGCCAAATCCCTGCAAGATGCTCACAGTAACGATCTCGGCAACGCCGGTCTGATCGGTCCAGCCGGTCACGTGATATAGCGACAAGCAGGTCAGGCTGAGGCCGGAGATGATCAGCGTGCGCGCCTCGAAATATCGCATCAACCGGCCGACCAGCATCATGGCGACGAAGGTGCCGCAGCCGCGCGTCGCCAGCAATAATCCGGCGGTGATGATGGGGTAGCCGATCACGTTCTGCAAGAAGGGCGAGGACAGCGCCATGGTGGAGAACAGCACCAGTCCCATCACCGCCATGAACACGCAGCCGCCGATGAAGTTTCTGTCCTTGAAGATCGCAAACTGGATGAAGGGCTTTGCGGTCGTCAGCGAATGCGCGAAGAAATAGTAGAAGCCGACGATCGAGACGATGAACTCGGCGATGATTTCGCTGGATTCCAGCCAGCCGAGCTGCTCGCCGCGGTCGAGCGCCACCTGCAGCGCGCCGATACCGACCGCGAGCGCGGCAAATCCGAACCAGTCGAAACGCAAGCCGCGATCCGCCTTGGTTTCGTCCATGAAGGCGAGCAGGCCGAGCACGGTGATGATGCCGAACGGCAGGTTGACGAAGAACACCCAGTGCCAGGTATAGGTCTCGGTCAGCCAGGCGCCGAGCGAGGGGCCCATGATCGGCCCCATCATCACGCCCATGCCCCAGATCGCCATCGCCTTGGCGCGCTCGTGCAGCGCATAGGAATCCAGCATGACCGCCTGCGACAACGGCACCAGGGCTGCGCCGAACATGCCCTGCAGCAGGCGGAACAGCACCATCTGGTCGATGTCCCGCGCTAGCCCGCAGAACACCGAGGCGACCGTGAAGCCGCCCGCGCAGATGATGAAGATGCGCTTGCGGCCGAAACGGTTGGCGATCCAGCCCACCGGCGCGGTCATGATGGCGGCGGCGACGATGTAGGAGGTCAGCACCCAGTTGATCTGGTCCTGCGACGCCGAGAGGCTGCCTTGCATGTATGGCAGCGCGACGTTGGCGATGGTGGTGTCGAGCGCCTGCATGATGGTGGCGGTCATGGCGCAGATCGTCACCATGTTGCGGCGTAAGCCGGGGATCGCGCTCGGGGCTGACGTCACCATGAGAAGAGCCTCAACGGCAGTGGGCTCCCTCTCCCACCCAACTCGGGTTTACCCGAGTTGGGCATCTGAAATTGTCGAAGTCGGATATATCCGACTTCGATGGGAAAGGGTTGGGGTGCGGGATTACGGTCTATCGTTAGGCCGTAACCCCTCACCCGGATCGCAAGAGCGATCCGAACTCTCCCGACGGGAGAGATGACCGAACCGACGCATTCCGACGCCAAATTCATTGGCCCAATTAGTCCTGGTTGGCGGCTGCCGGCAGGAGCCCGAGCAGGGCCGCGAGCGAACGGCGGTGGCCGGTATCGATGGTCGTGTAGGCGCTCATGCCCGCCTTCAGCTTCGCAACCGCCCTGTCGTTGCTGTCGAAATAGATTCGCACCGGCACGCGCTGCACCACCTTGACGAAATTGCCCATGGCGTTTTGCGGCGGCAGGATCGCGAATTGCGCGCCGGTGCCGGGGCTGAGCGAACCGATGGTGCCCTTGAAGACATGGTCGGGAAACGCGTCGACCTCGATCCAGACCGGCTGACCGGTCGCCACATAGGTAAAATCCGATTCCTTCAGATTGGCGTCGACCCAGGGGTTCGAGGTGTCGATGACCGAGAACACCGGCGTGCCCGCGGTGACGAAGCGGCCGAGCTGAATCTGCTCGACCTGGGTCGCAACGCCACTCATCGGGGCGCGCATCACGGTGTGATCGAGATTGCGATCGGCCTGGTCGAGCGCCGCCTTGGCTTGCGCATAGGGCGGGAATTGATCGAGCGGCAGATCGGGATTGCCGAGCAACTGGGTCTTCGCGCTGGAGAGCTGCTGCTTGAGATATTCGAGCTGCGCCTTCGCCGTGACGAACGCGTTGGACGCATTGTCGAGGTCGAGCTGCGAACCGAAGTTGTTCTTGACGAGGGTTGACTTGCGTTCGACGTCGCGCTGCTTCAGGTCGATGGCCTGCTGCGCAAGATCGGCCATCTCTCGGTAAATCTTGATGTTGGCGACCAGATTGTCATAGGTAGTGCGGCTTTGGTCCAGCGTCGCCTTCGCCTGCGCAACGGCAAAGCGGAACGGCACCGGATCGATCTCGAGCAGCACGTCGCCTTCATTGACGCGCTGGCCCTCGCGCACCACGACCTTTTCGATCTTGCCGGAAATGTCCGGCGTGATCAGAACCTTTTGCGCCCCGACATAGGCGTCGTCGGTGGAGACGTAGCGGCCGCCGTTGAGATAGAAGGTCACGCCGCCGATCAGCACCGCGAGCGGCAACACCACCAACAGAAGCGTGCGGCGATAACGCCGCAGGCCCGCCAACAGGCGCCGGCGCGGCTCCGCGGCAAGCTTGCGCCTGGGGGCTTGCTGCGGATTGCCCTTCTGATCCGGCGGAAATTTCAATACGGGATCAGCCATAGCGCTGTTCCTTCCGCGTCGTTTCATCGTCCGCGCTCTGGATCGCGTTGCGCACGTTTTCCTTGATCATTTCCAACTGGGCGAGAAGCCGATGCGCGTCGGATGGATTGATGCCTTCGAGCGCGGTCGCGGTAATCTCGGAACGCAGCCCGCTCAACTTGCCGAGCAGCGGCCGCGCGGCTTTCCGCAAATAAAGCCGGTTGACGCGGCGATCGTTCTCGTCGCTGCGCCGCTCGATCCAGCCATTGTCGCAGAGCCGGTCGACCAATCGCGTCAACGTGATCGGCTG
>DATGGY010000155.1:0-43691 GCA_035308285.1 Bradyrhizobium sp.
TTGATGAAGACTTCGCCGAAGCTGTGAGGGCTTAGCCTCTCTTACGTCGTCCCTGCGTTCGCAGGGACGACCTCGTGATTATCCCAGAGGCGGCAGCCCATGCCGTCGCCGCGCCATGTTGCATTCGATATCGCCGGGCAAACAGGTGCGACACACTTCGGGACGAACGGCATAGACCACGCACGAGGTTTTAACGCCAATCCGCCCCGACAGCGCCGAACAGCGGTCACCGTCGCAACGCATGCCCGATTGTCTTTCGTTGACGTAGTTATCCGGGATCAAATCGAGTGCTGCGTCGTCCTCGGTCGTGAAGCGCGGCCAGTTTTGCGAATAGGCGCAGCAGGCTCCGCAGGCCAGGCAGAGGCTCTCGACGCTGGCTGGTTTGTCGGCTTCCATGGCTTGAAGGTTTAGCGCGGAAAGGTCGGTTCGGCCAGCCAAAGCACGATCCGGAAAAGTGGAAGCTGGTTTTCCCTCGCGACAAACGTGGAACGCGTTTACGCGGAGATCATGCTCAAACAAAGAAATTAGAACATGATCCGGTCCAAACGGATCGTGATCTAATGACGCGGCACACATTTCAGATGTCGCTCGGATGCTCCCAAACCAGGCTTCGCCGCCACTTCGCGCGCAGCAAATCGCGCCGCTCCGGATATTTCTCGTCGAGATAGACCGCATCGACGACCCGGTCGGTTCGAAAGCTGCGGAAGTCGCGGCGCAGCTCACACCAGGCCGCGAGCAGCCGCACGGCTTCGAGATAGCCGATCGCGATCGGCCAGATCGTGCGTTCGCTGTCGCGGCCCTGTTCGTCGCGATAGCGCAACGAGATTTTCTTGCCCTCATGAATCTGCGTCCGGGTCCGCGCCATGTCGATGCGGTCCGGTTCCTTGCGCCAGCCCGGACGGGCGCGGCTCGCTGGTTCGAGCACAAACGGCCTTAAGCGCTCGGGGACGGTCTCGGCGATCTTGGCGATGAGATCGGCGGCCGCGCGGGACAGAACCACGTCGGCGTGACCTGCAACCCATTGCGCGCCGAGTACGGCTGCCTCGATCTCATCGGGGGTAAGCATCAACGGCGGCAGATCGAATCCTTTTTCCAGAATGTAGCCCATGCCGGCCTCGCCGCGGATCGGCACGCGCTGTTCCATCAAGGTTGCGATGTCGCGGTAAATCGTCCGCTTCGAGGTTTCGAGTTCGGCGGCGATGGCGTCCGCCGTCAGCGGCCTGCGGGTGCGTCGGAGCACCTGAATGATCTGGAACAGACGGTCGGCGCGTCGCATGGGTGTCTCTCTAATCTTTTCAGCTGGCCGCCAACCGATGCTGACAGCATGTTGGCAGCAGGTGGCAATTATAACGGGACAACATTCAAACCGAGAGGATTTTGTCCATGATCATTCTCTACAGCCTCGATCTGTGGGCCACGATGTCGCCGCTGCTGACACCACGGTGGCAGCAGGGGATGGCTAGCCTGAAGCGTCTGCTGAGGAAATCGGGAGCGCCCTCATGATCACGCTTTATGGCTTCGGCCCGGGATTCGGCCTGCCGGAAATCGGCCCGTTTGTCGCCAAGACCGAGGTCCAGCTAAAGATGGCGGGTCTCTCCTATCGCAAGGAAAAGGCAAAACCCACGGTTTCGCCGAAAGGGCAATTGCCCTTCATCGACGACGATGGCGAGGCGATTGCCGATTCCACGTTCATTCGCGCGCACCTCGAAGGCAAATATGGTTTCGATTTCGATGCGCCGCTCAGTCTGCAGCAGCGCGCGGAGGCCTGGGCGTTCGAGCGAATGATCGAGCATCACCTCTATTGGGCCATGATCGGAGCGCGCTGGGTCGATCCTGAGAATTTCGCCAAGGGCCCGGCGCATTTCTTCGATGCGGCGCCGGAGCATTTGCGCGAAAAGCTGCGCGAGGACGCGCAATTCCGCGTCGCCGAAAACTATCTCCTCAGCGGCCTTGGGCGCCACGCGCCGGACGAGGACGTCGATCTTGCGGTCCGCTCGCTGTTTGCGTTGTCGGTCCAACTTGGCGACAAGCCGTATCTGATGGGCGATTCGCCCTGCGGCACCGATGCCACCGCCTTCGGCGCGCTGGCCGGCATCCTGACGCCGTTCTTTACATCGCCGTTACGGGAGCGCACCGAAAAGTTCGGAAATCTCACCGCCTATGTCGACCGGATGATGCTGCAATATTATCCGGACTTCGCCTGGACGCCGCTGCGACAGGCCGCGTGAGTCTCAGCACGAATGTATGCCGGTCGTCCCCGCGCGCGGGAACGACGACATTGGCACGCAGCGTCGGGGCAGCCATCAGGAGGCGGGCTGGCGCTTCAACGCGGCCAGCTCCGCCTCCAGTTCCGCGATGCGGGCGTCGCGCGAGGAGAGCGCGGCGGCGACATCGGCAGAATCGAATTTCTGCGGAATGTGTTGCGGGCAGTTGGTGTCCCACGCGCTGATCCGAAACAGGATCGCCTGTTCGGGGCGCGCCTTGTAGGCTTTCGGCATCAGCGATTGCACAAGCGCGGGGTCATCGTCCACCACGCGTGCCTCGCCCCAGATCTTCACCCTTCTGCGATGGGCATAGTCCATCACGAAGATGTAGGCCCTGGGATTTTCCGACAAATTGCCTTGCGTGATGTATTGCCGGTTGCCGCGGTAATCGGCGAAGGCAATTGTGCGCTTGTCCAGCACCTTGACGAAGCCCTTTGGCCCGCCGCGGTGCTGGATATAGGGCTGCCCGTCGGCGGAAGCGGTCGCGAAGTAGAGGCTGTCGACGTCGGCCAGAAACGCGGCGAGGTTTTCGTCGATCTCGGTGCGCCAGCCGCCGCGCTCCTCGAGCTGGGCATAGGCCTCGCGCGATCCTTTGTGGCTCTGAATAGCCTTCACGGCGGGCGTGAACGCGACATCGCTGGAATGGCTGCGCGCATCTGACATCGAAATTCCTCCGATCTCTTTCGCGGCGAGAAGGCGGCACGCCTGCGTGAGCGGACGCGCCGCGACCGTAGCATCACGCCGCCCTGGCGGCGACGACCGGAAAGTCGATCTCGGTCTTCGCGACGACGTTGGCATAATTGGTCAAGGTGTTCAGCGCGACGTGCAGCACAATCTCGATAATCTGGGCGTCGGTATAGCCGGCGTCCTTGACGGCCCTGAGGTCGGCGTCCGCGACGTGCCCGCGCGTCTTAACTATCTCGGCGGCAAAGCGGACTGCTGCGGCGGCTTTCGGATCAGTCGATCCGCCGTCGCGGTTGGCGGCCATTTCGGCATCGGACAGCTTGACGAGATTCTTGCCGAGATAAGTGTGCGCCGACAGGCAATAGTCGCAACCATTGATCTCGGCGACGGTGAGCGCGATGCGCCCGCGGGTGGTGGCGTCGAGCCGGCCTTTCGCGAGCGCGCCGCTCAGCCCAAGAAATCCTTCGAGCGCCGCGGGACTGATGCTGACCAGGCGAAACAGATTGGGCACCACGCCGAACTGCTTCTTGACCGCTTCAAGCAGCGGTTGGGCGGCGGGCGGGGCTTCTTCAATCGAAGTTGGGGTGGGGAGGCGGGGCATGGCCGAGATTCCTTCGGGTTGTCTGCGCACGAGCACCTGCCCGCTACACCTCCAATATGATCATAACCAATTCCGGGACAATTATGATAATTGACACTTCATAATTTCAATATATGAAATAATAGAATGGACCGCATTGACGCCATGCAGGCCTTTGTCGCGGTCGCGGACCTCCAGGGGTTTGCGCCGGCGGCACGCAAATTGGGACTTTCGCCGTCGGGTGTGACGCGCCTGGTCGCGGCGCTGGAGCAACATCTCGGCGCACGGCTCTTGCAGCGGACCACGCGGTCGGTGGCTTTGACCGATGCCGGCGCGCGCTATCTGGAGCGCGCCAGGCGTATCCTTGCCGACGTCGATGAAGCCGAGGGATCTATTCGGGACGAGCGCTCGCGGCCTGGCGGGCGGCTGGTGGTGTCGGCGCCGGTCGGATTCGGTCGCCTTCACGTCAGCCCGGTGATGTCGGAATATCTGAAGCGATACAGTGAGGTTTCCGGCGACCTGCGGCTGTCGGATCTCATGATCAATCTGGTGGAGGAGGGCGTCGATCTCGCGGTGAGGATCGGCCACCTCGCCGATTCAAGTCTGGTGGCGCGTCAGGTCGGCGAGATGCGGCGCATTGTCGTTGCCTCGCCGGGCTATCTCAAGGCGCATGGCGAGCCGGCGGCGCCCGAGGCGATCGCCTCCCACCAAACCATTCAGTTCGGCGCCATGTCCGCCTCGCCCGACTGGCGCTTTGTCAGAGACGGCCACGAGGTCCGCGTCGTGCCGGCGCCGCGGCTGACCACCAACAGCGCCGATGCCGCGATCCAGTATGCCGCCCAACGCGGCGGCCTGACGCGGGTGCTGGCCTATCAGGCCGCGGACGCGATCAAGGCCGGCCGGCTGAAAATCGTGCTCGGAAAATTCGAGCCGCCGCCGCTGCCGATCCACATCGTCTATCCGACATCGCGGCTGCTATCGGCCAAGGTGCGCAGCTTTGTCGATCTCGTCGTCGAGATCAGCGACTGGCATTTTGGGAAGTAGCGTCGTTCTGTTTCTTCACCACGGCAAACGTCCCGTTCGCCCGCGCGATCGCGGCGCCGTCGGCCAGGACAAGACATTGCGCAAAGCACAGCGTGCCGCCGGTCTTGATCACGTCGCTCTCGACCGTGAGCCATTGCCCGACCTGGGCGCTGCTGATGAAATCGATCGCCATGCTGACCGTCACCGGCGAATAGTCACCGCCCATTTTACGGCCGCAACTATGCCCCATGGCTTTGTCGGTCAGCGCTGCGATCAACCCGCCATGGACGAACCCGCGCGCGTTGGTATGCGGTGTGGCCAACCGAAGTCCCAGGACGATCGCGTCAGGTGTTTGTTTCGAATAGATGGGCTCCCAGGGATCAGTGAGGGGACTACGCCGGGTTTGGCGCTCGAAACCATCGGGGATATCGGAAGCGGTCATCGATGGCGATCCATTCTCGGGGATGGGTATGCCATTGAACGCGATCGCGATGCGAATTGCACCGCCTACAAAGTTTAAAACAGAATTCGCACTTAAAACGGCAGGCCCACATAATTCTCCGCCAGCGATGCGGAAGCTGCCTTGGAGCTGACGACATATTCGAGCTCGGCGAGCTGGATGCGCGCGCCGATGTTGCCTGTGTCCGGAAACTTGTGCAGCATCGAAGTCATCCACCAGGAGAAGCGCACCGCCTTCCAGACCCGCGCCAGCGCTTTTTGCGAATAATGGTCGATTCCGGCTGCGGACTTCTCGGCGTAAAATTCGCGAAAGGCGCAAGCCAGATAGTGCGCGTCGGAGGCTGCGAGATTCAGCCCCTTGGCGCCGGTCGGCGGCACGATATGAGCGGCGTCGCCGGCAAGGAACATCCGCCCGAACCGCATCGGTTCGGCGACAAAACTGCGCAGCGGCGCGATGCTTTTCTCGATCGATGGACCGGTGACGAGCTTGTCCGCGGCCTCCTGATCGAGCCTTCGCCTCAATTCGTCCCAGAACCTGTCATCGGGCCATTGATCGGTGTGATCGTCGAGCGAGCACTGCACATAGTAGCGGCTACGCCGCGTCGAGCGCATGGTGCAAAGGGCAAATCCCCGCGCATGGTTGGAATAGATCAGCTCATGGCTGACCGGCGGGGTATCGGACAGGATCCCGAGCCAGCCGAACGGATAAATCCGTTCGAACGTCTCGATCGCGGACGGCTTTACGCTGGCGCGGCTGACGCCATGGAAACCGTCACATCCGGCGATGAAGTCGCAGGCGATTTCGTGGGTGGTGCCGTCCTTGACATAGGAGACGCGGGGGTGGTCGGTGTCGAAATCAAGCGGCTTGACGTACTCGGCTTCATAAATGGTGGTCAGGCCGGCCACCCGCCGCGCATTCATCAGGTCGAGCGTCACTTCGGTCTGCCCGTAGATCATCACCGTCTTGGCGGTATGCGCCTTCAGATCGATCCGGTGGCGTTCGCCGCTGAAGGCGAGTTCTATGCCGCCATGGACGAGGCCCTCGAGGTGGGCGCGCGCGCCGGCGCCCACCTCGTCGAGGAGCGCGACGGTGCCTTCCTCAAGCAGGCCGGCGCGAATGCGGCCGAGCACGTATTCAGGCGTTTGGCGCTCCAGGATAATGGTGTCGATGCCGTAAGTGTGCAGCAGCTGGCCCAGCAGCAATCCCGCCGGCCCCGCGCCAATGATTGCTACTTTGGTCCGCAACACTTGCTCCCTGGATTGTTATAGGCTTGAACCTGACGGTTGGTGGGCCTTGCCGTGCGGCTTGCGCTGATAATTATATCATATAACAATATCTGCAAAGGGCCATCGAAGCCCTGATGCCGGAGAGAGACGATGTCGATGAGGAAAACGCTGCTCGCGCTGCTGTTGGCCGCCGGCGTGTCGCCCGCGTTTGCGCAGGAAAAGACCATCGAACTGAAATTGTCGCACTGGGTGCCGGCGTCGCACCCCTTGCAAAAGGCGCTGGAAGACTGGGGTGCGGCGGTCGAGAAGGCATCCGGCGGCACCATCAAATACAAGGTCTTTCCCGCGCAGCAGCTCGGCAAGGCCTTCGACCACTACAATATGGCGCGCGACGGCATCGCGGACGTCACCTACGTCAATCCCGGCTATGAGCCGGGCCGTTTCCCGATCATCGGCGCCGGTGAATTGCCCTTCCTGATGGCAGATGCCAAGGGCGGCTCGATGGCGCTGGATGCCTGGTATCGCAAATACGCCGACAAGGAGATGAAGGACGTCAAGTTCTGCCTTGCCTTCATCCATGCGCCGTCGTCGTTCCACTCGCGCGCCAAGAAGATCGTGGTGCCGGCCGACATCAGGGGTATGAAGATTCGTCCCGCCGACGCCACCATCGCCAATTTCGTGACGCTGCTCGGCGGCACCAACGTGCAGTCCTCGGCGCCGGAAGTCCGCGACATCATCGAGCGCGGCGTTGCCGACGCGGTCACCTTCCCGTGGGGATCGCTGGTGCTGTTTGGCATCGACAAGGTGACGAAGTTCCACATGGACGCGCCGCTCTATGTCACCACCTTTGCGTTCGTCATGAACAAGGACAAATACAACGAGATGTCCGATCGGCAGAAAAAGGCGATCGACGACAATTGCAATACCGAGGCCGCCGGCCGCGTCGGCGAGCCCTGGGGCAGGTTCGAAGACGCCGGCCTCGAAAAGGTCAAGGCCGAACCCGGCCAGGAGGTCTACACGCTGACACCGGAGCAGACCGCGCTGTGGAAGAAGGCGTCCGAGCCGCTGGTCAAGACCTGGGCCGATGGCGTGCGGAGGACCGGGACCGACCCGGACGCTGCGCTCACGGAGCTGCGCACCGCGCTCGCCAAATACAACGCCTTGACCCAGTAAGAACCCCTCGCATATTGACACGGCGGCAGGTTCCGCCGCCGCGGTGCTCTCGCCTTGCAATCCCGTCGGCCGTGTGGAGCGGAAATGAAGCGCAGTTCGATGGATCGTTTCATCGATACGATCGAATGGATTGCGGCGGGATTTGTCGGCATTGTCGCCGTCAATATTTTCATCGCGGTCTTGCTCCGCAATCTCTTCAGCTATTCGATTCCCGATTCCTTCGATATCGGCCGGCTCTTGCTCGGCATTCTGATCTTCTGGGGCATCGCCGCCACCAGCTATCGCGGCACCCACATCACCGTCGACCTGGTCTGGGGCAATGTCGGCCCGAGATACCAGCGCCTGATCGACGTATTCGCGACGCTGGTCCTGTTGTTCGTGGTGACGGTGCAGACGTGGACGCTGTTCGACAAGGTGCGCGGCACTTACAACGACCACATCACCACATTCGACATGCACATGCCGACTTGGCCGTTTTTCGCCGTGGCGTGGGCCGGCGACGTCTCGGCCGTGCTTCTGATCGCGGTCCGCACCTACCGCCTGATCTTCCATCCCGAAGAGCTGCACGATCCCAAGCTGAAGGGCACGGAGTGAGCGCGGCATGAGCACCGAAGCGGTTGCCGTCCTCGGCTTCGTCGCGCTGTTTGCGCTGATGTTGCTGCGCGTGCCGGTCGGCATGGCGATGGGCCTCGTCGGCGTTTCCGGCTTCGGCTATCTGGTCGGCGGCACGCCGGCGCTGAAATTGGTCGGCCAGACATCGATGCGCACGGTGACCGACTATACCTTCGGCGTCATTCCGATGTTTCTGCTGATGGGCACCTTCGTCAGCAATTCCGGCATGAGCCGCGACCTGTTCCGCGCCGCCAATGGTTTTGTCGGCCATATGCGCGGCGGCCTGGGCATCGCGACGGTTGCGGCCTGCGGCGGCTTTGCCGCGATCTGCGGTTCCTCGGTGGCAACCGCAGCGACCTTTTCGGCGGTGGCCTATCCGGAAATGCGCCGCTTCGGTTATCCGCAATCCTTCGCCACCGGCGTAATCGCGGCCGGCGGCACGCTCGGGGCCATGCTGCCGCCGTCGACGGTGCTCGCGGTCTACGGCATCATCACCGAGCAGGACATCGGCAAGCTCTTCATCGCCGGCATCGTTCCCGGGCTGCTCGCGATGACCATGTACATGATCACCATCGCGCTGATCGGCTATGTCCGGCCGGGCTTCTTGCCCAAGGGGTCGTACACGAGCTGGCGCGAGCGCATTGCCGGGCTCAAGGACATCTGGGCGCCGGTGCTGTTGTTTGTGTTCGTGATCGGCGGACTTTACGGCCTGCCGTTCCTGCCGCGCTTCACGCCGACGGAAGCAGGCGGCGTTGGCGCCACCGGCGCTTTCTTGATCGGCGTTTTCACCGGGCGGCTCGACAAGGACAAAATCCTTGCCTCGCTGTTGCAGGCGACCCGCACCGCGGCTGCGGTGTTCACGGTGCTGATCGGCGCGCTGATCTTCGGCTACTTCCTCACGGTAACGCAGACGCCGCAAAAGGTCACCGAGTTCCTCACCGGGCTTGGCTTGGGCAGCTACGGCGTGCTCGCCGTCATCATGGCGATGTATCTGGTGCTCGGCTGCCTGATGGACGCGATGGCGATGATCATCCTGACGGTGCCGATCATCTTTCCGGTGGTTTCCCATCTCGGTTTCGATCCAATCTGGTTCGGCGTGATCATTGTGATGACGGTGGAACTCGGCCTCATTCATCCGCCGGTGGGCATGAACGTCTTTGTCATCAAGAGCGTCGTCAAGGACGT
The DNA here is from genome assembly GCA_035308285.1 of Bradyrhizobium sp. Classification (GTDB taxonomy): domain Bacteria; phylum Pseudomonadota; class Alphaproteobacteria; order Rhizobiales; family Xanthobacteraceae; genus Bradyrhizobium. The sequence continues at coordinate 9,208 of DATGGY010000155.1, forward strand.
GTCCTTCACCACGATTTTCAAGGGCGTGATCCCGTTTGTCGCGACCGATATCGTTCGGCTCATTATCCTGATTGCATTTCCGCTGCTGGCGACCTGGTTGCCGCAGCAGATGATTCGCTGATCGAATCCCGTTTGCCAGAGCGATGGGAGTTGTTGACTCACGCCCATATAGTTATAAAACATAACTATTTTACCGGCACCAAAGACTCTCTCGGGAAAGGTGACGCCGACCTGACATGAGCGCCAAACCGGACATGTCCATGCTGAAGGGCGACGCACCGGCGTCCGCCGGCCAGGCGCGACCGCTGCGCCAGATTTCGTTCAGCGATCCCGCGGTCTCGATCGACCGCGGAGCCGACGGCGTCATCTATCTGCGGCCCAAAAAAACGCTTGGCGAATATCCGGCGCGGCTGACCGATCGCCTGCATCATTGGGCGGAAGCCGCGCCCGGGCGCGTCTTCATGGCGGAACGCGTCCCAGGCGGCGGTTGGCGGCACATCACCTACGCCGAATTGCTGGCGTCAAGCCGGCATATCGCCTCGAGCCTGCTTGCGCGCGATCTTTCACCCGAACGGCCCGTCGTCATCCTGTCCGGCAATTCGATCGACCACGCGCTGGTCGCGTTCGGCGCCTTGTATGCCGGCGTGCCGTTCTGCCCGGCGTCGCCGGTCTATTCGCTGGTCTCAAAAGATTACGGCAAGCTCACTTATCTGATGAAGCTTCTGACGCCCGGCCTCGTCTTCGCCGACAATCCGGGTAAATTCGCCGACGCGCTCGAAGCCAATGTTCCCGCGGGGAGCGAAATCGTCGTCTCCCATGGCGCGCTGCGGCACCGCGACGTGACCCTGCTTGCCGATTTGATGGCAACGCCAATACATCCCGGCCTCGAGACGGCGCATCGCGCCATCGGTCCCGACACCATCGCCAAATTCCTGCTGACCTCGGGTTCGACCGGCAATCCCAAGGCGGTGATCAACACGCAGGCGATGATTTGCGCCAACCAGGTGATGATCCGCGAAACCATGGCCTTCCTGAAGGAGGAGCCGCCCGTGATCGTCGATTGGCTGCCGTGGAATCACACCTTTGGCGGCAATCACAATATCGGGCTGACGCTCTATAACGGCGGCTCGATGTATCTCGACGCCGGCAAGCCGATGCCCGGCGGCATCGAGGAGACCGTGCGCAATCTTCGCGAGATTTCGCCGACGGTCTATTTCAACGTGCCGAAGGGCTATGAGTCGTTGCTGCCGTATTTGCGGGATGACTCGGTGTTACGGAAAAAATTCTTTGGGCGGCTGCACGCGATGTTTTTTGCTGGCGCGGCGCTGTCGCCTTACGTGTGGAACAGCCTCGACCAACTCGCCGTGCAGGAGACTGGTTTCCGCGTGCCGATGCTGACGGGTCTTGGTGCCACCGAGACGGCGCCGTTCTTCATGTCGGCCAATCCTCGCACCAGCCGATCCGGCCATGTCGGGCTTCCGGTGCCCGGCAATGAAGCGAAACTTGTTCCGAACAACGGCAAGCTTGAGGTCCGCGCAAGGGGGCCGAACGTCACGCCGGGCTACTGGCGTCAGCCGGCGTTGACGCGGGCAGCCTTCGACGAAGAAGGTTTCTATAAATTGGGCGACGCGATCAAACCGGCGGACGAGCAGGATTTCCATGCCGGTTTCGATTTCGACGGCCGCATTGCCGAGGATTTCAAGCTGGCGAGCGGCACCTGGGTCAGCGTCGGCCCGCTTCGCGCGCGCTTCATCGCGGCCTGCGCCCCGCTGGTGCGCGACATCGTGATCGCCGGCCTCAACCGCGACGAGGTGTCGGCGCTGGTCGTGCTCGATCTCGACGGTTGCCGCCTGATCAACCCGACGCTTCCCTTCGATGATATCGCCGCGACCGCAAGCGATCCGCTGATCCGCGAGGCATTTCGCCAGCGATTTGCCGCCTTCGTGGCGGAGGCGACGGGGTCGTCGACGCGGATCACCCGCGCGCTTCTTCTTGATGGGCCGTTGTCGATCGACCACGGCGAGGTCACCGACAAGGGATCGATCAATCAGCGCGCGGTGCTCGACCACCGCAGCCACCTGATCGAAACGCTTTATTCGCCCACGCCGGCCGCAGACGTGATAACGCCTTAGAGCATGATCAGGAGAAGTGGGAAGCGGCTTTCCGAAAAGATCATGCTCGAAAAGAGAAACGAGGTCATGGTCCGATCCAGCTTATTCGGATCGTGATCGAGCCCAAGAAATATCCGCGTTCAGGAGGGAACCATGCAGTTGAAGGATCAGGCCGCCATCGTCACCGGCGGAGCGTCGGGACTGGGCGCGGCTACCGCGCGCCGGCTTGCTGCCCAGGGAGCCAAGGTCGCGGTGTGCGACATCAACGCCAAGCTCGCCGAATCCGTCGCCGCCGAGATCGGCGGGGTTGCCGTGGTCTGCGACGTCGCGGATGCCGCCTCGGCGGAAGCGGCCATCGCGGCGGCCGCCAAAGCCCATGGTCCTTCGCGCGTGCTGGTGAATTGCGCCGGCATCGGCGTCGCCAAGCGGGTGATCGGACGGGAAGGGCCGATGCCGCTCGCCGATTTCGACAGGGTGATCAAGGTGAATCTGATCGGCTCGTTCAACATGCTGCGGCTTGCGACCGCTGAAATGTCGAAGCTAGAGCCGCTTGCAACCGGCGAGCGGGGCGTCGTGATTTCGACCGCCTCGATCGCGGCCTTCGACGGCCAGATCGGGCAGTCGGCCTATTCGGCCTCGAAGGGCGGCATCGTCGCGATGACGTTGCCGATCGCGCGCGAATTGGCGCAGTTCGGCATTCGCGTGCTGGCGATCGCGCCGGGCCTGTTCCTGACCCCGCTTCTGGCCAATCTGCCGCAGGAGGCGCAGGATTCGCTCGCCGCCGCGATTCCCTTTCCGCGCCGCCTCGGCCATGCCGACGAATTTGCTTCGCTAGCGCTGCACATGATCGACAATCCCTATCTCAACGGCGAGGTGGTCCGGCTCGATGCCTCGCTCCGCATGGCGCCGCGCTAGGATCGGCTCGTGGAGAAAGACGAAGTAATTGAGGTACACTCTTTTTCACCTCTCCCATGGGGAGAGGCCGGATTGCGAAGCAACCCTCTCCCTATGGGAGAGGGAGCTCACTGCCGTTGCCGCGCTGTCTTGCGTCGATCTCGCAATTTCATCAAAACGGCCGAGTGAAGCGATGTTCGTCAACCGAAGGGACGTGCAGATCCAGTGGGGCGATTGTGACCCTGCCAACATCGTCTATTATCCGCGCTACTTCGAAATGTTCGACGACTCGACCTCGATCCTGTTCGAGGCAGCCGGCTTCTCCAAGCAGGATCTCGCCAGGAAATATGGACTGGTCGGCATTCCCACGGTGGATACGCAGGCGAAATTCTACATTTCGTCGACCCATGGCGACTGGATCACGATCGAAAGCCGGCTCGAGGGTGTCAAGCGTTCGAGTTTCGAGGTGACGCACAAGGTGTTCAAGGGCGAGGCGCTGGCGATCGAGGCGTTCGAGACGCGCGTGCTGGTCGGACGGCACCCGGACGATCCCGCCCGACTGAAGTCGGCGCCGTTTCCGCGGGAGATGATTGCGAAATTCAAGAACGGCTGACCAGGCGGGGTTTTGCCCGGCTGGTTCAGATATGGATGCCAATATAGCCAAGGGAGGAATTCATGAGGAAGTTGCATCTCGCCGCCGTTTTCGCCGCGGCGACGCTCGCGCTGCCGGCACTGCCTGCGCTTGCGCAGACCAGTGAAATCACCATCGGCATCACGACGGCGACGACCGGCCCGGCGGCGGCGCTCGGCGTTCCCGAGCGCAACGCGCTTGATTTCGTGCCGAAGGAAATCGCCGGCGTGCCGCTCAAACTGATCGTGCTCGACGACGGCGGCGATCCGACCAATGCCACCACCAATGCCCGGCGCTTTGTCACCGAGTCCAAGGCCGACATCATCATGGGATCGGCGACGACGCCGGGGACCATCGCGGTATCCAATGTCGCCAATGAGGCGGGCATTCCCCATTTCGGCCTGGCGCCGTTCCCGGTCACGCCGGAACGCGCGAAATGGTCGGTCGTGATGCCGCAGCCGGTGCCGATCATGGGCAAGGTGCTGTACGAGCACATGAAGGCGCATAACATCAAGACCGTCGGCTATATCGGCTATTCCGATTCCTATGGCGATCTCTGGCTCAACGATTTCAAGGCCCAGGCGGTCCCGATGGGCATGACGCTGGTCGATGAAGAGCGCTTCGCGCGGCCGGATACGTCGGTTGCGGGACAGGTCCTGAAACTCGTCGCCGCCAACCCCGACGCGATCCTGGTCGGGGCATCCGGCACCGCGGCGGGTTTGCCACAGACCGCACTCCGCGAACGCGGCTACAAAGGCCTGATCTATCAGACCCACGGCGCCGCTAGCATGGACTTCATCCGGATTGCGGGACCGGCGGCCGAAGGCGTGATCATGGCCGCAGGGCCGGTGATGAATCCGGAAGGCCAGCCCGACAGCGCGCTGACCAAGAAGCCGGGCCTTGCGCTGGATACCGCTTACGAGGCCAAATACGGCCCCCACACCCGCAGCCAGTTCGCCGGACATTCCTACGACGCCTTCGAAGTGCTCAAGCGCGTCATCCCGACCGCGTTGAAAACCGCAAAGCCGGGAACGGGCGAATTCCGCGAGGCGATCCGTCAGGCCCTCCTCAGCGAACACGAAATCGCCGCAAGCCAGGGCGTCTACAACTGGACCGAAAAGGACCGCTCAGGCCTCGACGACCGCTCGCGCATCCTTCTCACGGTCAAAGACGGCAAATTCGTTCCGGCGATGTGATTGAGAGGGGTTCCAGCGCACCGGACCTGCAATTGACGGAAACGGTGGCTCAGATAAGATCGCGCCGCGGCCGAAAGCCGAGGGATATTAACGCTCGAATGCGCTGGTTTCGGAACACTAACAGGCAAGGTGCATGGTTGGCGCTGATCGCGCTGGCGGTGAACCTTGGGCTGTCCTTCGGCCACTTCCACGCGATCGACGGCAAGGTGTACGGGCGCGGGATCGCCGCAGTAGCGGTCTCCATTGCGTCGCCGGACGACGGCCAGGGGCAAGGCAATTCTGGCGACAGCCATGCCGACTATCTCTGTGCGATCTGTATGTCCGCGACGGCCATGGCGAACGCGCTCACCTCGACGCCGCCTTCGCTGTTACTCGACCTTGCCAACGTAACGGCCGATCGGACGATCGAGCCTGCCCTTGCCCTCCTTGAGACGCCGCGGGCGGCGTTTCAATCGCGCGCGCCGCCCATTTCCTGACATCGCTGCTTCGACCCGTTCATTGACGCCGTGCGCTGAGGCGTGTCGCCGTCATTAGTGGCTGAAGCGCCCATTCGTTAATCGCATAGGTCGTGCGTTTGGCGCCGCCGCAAACCCAAGTCACGAATTTTGTCTCGATTGGCTTCCCGTCCTGGCCCGCCCGGAGCGGTCGCCAGATCAGCTATCGAAGAGAGGACCGAATGTGGCATATCGCTAAAAAGCACAAGCCAGGTGGCGGACTACGCCGCGGATTGGTTTTGAGGTTCGCGGGCTCCCTCGCTTGTCTTGCGATCATCGCTGAACCTGCGTTTGCACAAGCTCCAAATCCGCTGTTGCCGCGAAACCTGTCGCCGTGGGGCATGTTCCTCAACGCGGATATCGTGGTGAAGGTGGTGATAGTGGGGCTTGCCTTCGCTTCGCTCGTGACCTGGACGGTTTGGCTTGCCAAGACCATCGAGCTGCGGCGAGCGAAAAAGCTCGGGCAACGCCGGCTCACAATGCTGGAAAGCGGTGGTGGCCTTTCTGAGGCGGTGCGCGCCTGCGATGGCAAGCGAGACGCTGTCGCGCAGCTTATCCTGTCCACGGCGCGGGAAGCTGAACTGTCCGACGGCATCGTCGACGACGGGTTCAAGGAGCGCGTTGGGTTGCGGCTGGAGCGCGTGGAGGCGGCGATGACGCGGCAGGTTTCGCGCGGCGTCGGCGTCCTGGCAACGATCGGCGCCACGGCCCCGTTCGTCGGCCTGTTCGGCACGGTTTGGGGCATCATGAATTCCTTCATCGGAATTTCGGAATCCCACACCACCAATCTCGCAGTCGTGGCGCCCGGTATCGCGGAGGCTTTGCTCGCCACTGCACTCGGACTCGTCGCGGCCATTCCGGCGGTCGTGATCTACAACCACCTCGCGCGCGTGATCAGCGGCTACCGGACCCTGTTGGGCGACGCCTCGGCGCAACTGCTTTTGCTGATAAGCCGCGGATATCGGGGCCGCGTCGCTCCGTTGTCGCGGGCTGCGGAGTAGAGGGATGTCGATGCGTCTTGGGTCACATTCGGGCGGCGACGATCTTGAAATCCAGCACGAGATCAATGTTACGCCGTTCATTGACGTCATCCTGGTGCTGCTCATCATCTTCATGGTGGCCGCGCCGCTCGCGACCGTCGATATCGGCGTCAACCTGCCCGCCAGCACCGCGCCCGAACAGCCGCGGCCGGACAAGCCGGTATTCGTGACCATCAAGCCGGACGAAACGATCGCGGTCGGAGAGACCACGGTTACGCGCGAAGAGCTTCCTAGCGTCCTTGACAGTGCCACGAACAATCACAGGGATGAAACGATTTTCATCCGCGGCGACAAAACGTTGAGCTATGGCGGCCTGATGGGGGTGATGAACACCTTGCGCGACGCCGGATATCTCAAGCTTGCTCTGGTGGGGCTGGAGGAGCCCGCAGCCAAGCCATGAACCCGCTTGCTTTGCATCTGCCCGAACAGCGCGGGTTTTTCCGTTGGACATTGGCGGGTGTGGCAATCCTGATGGCGCACGCCGCGATCGTGACCGCGGTTGCGTTGTGGTACGTCCGCAGACCGGCGGAGCCAACATTCCTTCCCGCAATCGCGGTGACGCTGGCACCGGTCGATGCCAGTTCGCCTGAGATCCAGGACCAGGACATCGCCGTCGGGCCAGCCATGCAACAGGCGGAGGCCGCGCCGAAGCAACCGCCCAAGGAAGAGAAACCGGTCGAACAGTTGGTGCAACAGCCGCCGCCGCAGGAGGCCGAGGTTACGCTGCCGAAGGCGGAGGCGAAGCAGGTGGAGAAGCCAACGGAATCCCGGCCCCCCGCTCCCGAGACGCGGGCGCCGCCGAAGACGGATCACATCGGGCAATTCAGCGAAGCGGGCTCCAACGCGTACAACGCGCTGGTGTTCGGACATCTGCAGCGTTTCAAGCGCTATCCGCCGTCGGCGCACGGAGCGTCCGGTATCACGCTGGTCAAGTTCGTGTTGAACCGTGAGGGCGCGGTGATCGAAAGCGGGGTGACGAAATCATCCGGCAACAGCGTGCTCGATCGCGAGGCGCTCGAAATCCTCCGCCGCGCCAGTCCCTTCCCGGCTTTCCCGGACGCCAAACCAGGCGCGGAGGAAACCTACATCGCGCCGGTGAATTTTGCGCGGTAGTCGATCCAGTCAGGAGGACCGCGCCGGTGAGTTGCGAAAATCACACAGGCGTCGGGAATTTTGGCGAGAGGCGGATGGGCTGCGATTGACGGCGCGCAACAATACTTGCGATGTTATGCAGTAACGTTGGAGCGACCGAGTTGTCTCGGCCGCCCGATGCAAGGTACGTATCGGCATGAAATGGTTCCGGTCGAAGCTTAGACATGGCTCGCGGGTCGCGATTTTTGCGCTCGCTGTCCAGTTTGCGCTTTCGTTCGGACATTTCCACGGGGTCGTCACAAGCGCGCCGGTTGCCCTAAGTCTGTCCGTTCAACAGCAGCAACCTGCGTCCGATCACGATTCCAATCGGCATCCCGACGATGCCTGCGCGATCTGCGCGGTTATGGCGATGGCCAACGCGGTGGTGTTTGCGACGCCGCCGGCCTTGCTGTTGCCGCAGGCTACGGAATTTTCGCCGCTGGCCATTGATGACGAGTTTGTGCTCGTCAACTCCGTTCGCGCTGCCTTCCAGCCTCGCGCTCCTCCGATCTCCTGACCTCGATTGAGTGCCCTTTGAGGATTGGCCCGCGTCGTTCGCGGCCGATCTGGGGGGAATCGAAATCGGTCCGTCGCGCACGTCGACGGCAGGCGCTTTTTTCCGAATTCGTTGTCGACGAATCCGCCCGCGCCTTTATCGGGGTTAGGACAATGTCTTTATTTGCGAAACGAATGTTGGCCTCTGCAGCGGCCTCGCTCATCGTCGGCGGCCTCGGCGGCTCGGCACATTCTCAGACTTCAGCTCCTGCGGCTGCTGCGGGAAATGCGCCCACGGTGCTTCCCGAGACCAGGGTCGAAGCGCCCAAACAAGCAGCCAAGCCACCAAGGCAGAAGCCACGCGTGGTGGCAGGCGCCGCGTCCTCACCGCAAGCGCCCCCGCCGCTCTCGCCGGCCGCGCAGCTTGCGGCAAAAAGCGGGGTCTTCGATCAGGCGCGCAACAATATCTATACGACCGTCGGTACGACCTCCAACACGATCAGCCACGACACGATTGCGGACCTGCCGGAAGGCACCAACCAGACGGTTGAAAGAGTGCTGCTGCAGGCCCCCGGGGTCTCGCAGGATTCTGCGGCCAGCGGCCTGCTGCATATCCGCAACGATCACGCCAACGTCCAATTCCGGATCAACGGGGTGCTGCTACCCGATGGGCTCACCGGCTTCGGCAGCATCTTCGACACCAGCTTTATCGGCAGCATGTCATTGGTCACAGGTGCCCTGCCGGCCGAATACGGACTGCGCACGGTCGGTTTGGTCGACATCAAGACCCGCACCGACCTTTTCGACAACAGCGGCAGCGTCAGCCTTTACGGCGGTAGCCACGGAACCATCGTTCCGAGCATCGAGTATGGCGGCACATTCGGTGGCAATTGCCCTACGACCGCGACGACCACGCCGGGCTATGTCAAGGCAACCCCGGGCTCGCCGGATTGCTTTGCCGGCGTCCAATATTACTTCACCGGCCGATACTTGCAGAACACGGTGGGAATTGAAAATCCGACGCCCGCCTACAATGCGATCCACGATTTCTCGCAGCAGGAACGCGGCTTCGCCTATATGTCCGCCTTCGTCAATCCGACCACCCGGGTCAGCCTGATCGCCGGCACCTCGAACAACGATTTTCAGATTCCCAACCGTCCGGGTCAGCCGATTGGACAAAATGGATTTGTCACCAATGCATTCGGCGTGACGAGTTTCAATTCAGCGCTGCTCAACGAAAACCAGTGGGAGCTCACTCATTTTGGCGTATTGACAGTGCAGACATCCGGCGACGGCTTCGACGGGCAGTTGTCCTATTTCACGCGCTACAACAATTTGCACTACTTGCCGGACCCGATCGGCGATCTTCTGCTCAACGGCATCGCCTCGACGGTCACCCGTACTTCCTACACCAACGGTATCCAGGGCGACGGCGCCTATCAGGTCAATTCATCCCATACGCTGCGCGCCGGTTTCTCCGTCAGCGGCGAGCAGATTTTCGTCGGCAACACGTCGTTGGTCGAGCCCTGCATCATTTGTGACGGCTCCGACAACGGCAACCCTTTCGGCATCACCGACAACGTCACCAAACTTGGGTGGCTGGCGGGAGTCTATGCGCAGGATGAGTGGAAGATCGCCAATCAATTGACGATGAACACCGGCCTGCGCTTCGATCAGATGGAGCAATTCGTCAGCGCCAACCAGTTCAGCCCGCGGCTGAGCTTTACCTATAAGCCGCTCGAAGACACCGCGTTCCACGCCGGCTATGCGCGCTACTTCACGCCGCCGGTGCTGGTGGAGGCGGCTCCCGCCAACATTGCCTTGTTCAACAACACCACCGGGGCAGCATCCGCCGGTGCGACCGCCAGCTCGGTGTTGCCGGAACGCTCGCATTATTTCGATGCCGGCGTCGATCAAAAGATCAAATTCGGATGCGCCTCCGACGGGAAGAACTGTTCCGTTCTCGATCTCGGTGTCGATGCCTATTACAAAATCGCGCAGAACTTGATCGACAACGGCCAATTCGGGCAGGCCCTGGTGTTGAGTGCCTTCAACTACGAAAAAGGCTACAACGAAGGCATCGAATTCCATGGCAAGTTCAACAGCGGCAACTTCCAGGCCTACGGCAACCTCGCCGTGGCGCAGCAGAGAGCCATCAACCCGGTTTCGAACCAGTTTCTATTCGATAACACCGTGCCGCTTGCCGACCTCGGCGGCTTGACCCGGCTCCAGTTCGTTCAGACCCACTTCATCTATACCGATCACAACCAGTTCGTCACGGCCTCGGCGGGCGCCCTCTATCAGTTCTGTGGCCGGCCTGCCACCGCCGCAGAAGCGTTTGGCGATAACGGGTTGTCGTGGTGCGGATTCAAACTGGGCGCCGATATGATTTACGGCGGCGGCCTGCGCAACGGCGACGCCAATATTGGCACGGTGCCGCCTTACACGCAGGTCAATGTCGGCATCAAGCGGGAATTCCTTTTGCCGGACGACCCGAAGCCGATGACGATCCGCTTCGACGTCGTCAACCTGTTCGACAAGATCTATGAGATCAGGGATGGATCCGGCATTGGTGTATTCGCGCCGCAATTCGGGCCGCGCCTCGGCTTCTTCCTTGGCGTCTCGAAGAAGATATGAGGCAAAAGGCGCGAGGCACAGAGAAACCAAGGATTGATGTCTTATCGACGGTCACCTGGCTAGCCAGGATACTGACGGCTTGAATGGGAGCGAACAAGCCAGCGCCGTGTGGCGCTGGCTTGTCTCGAGGCGCGCGCCGCGAGGGTCAACACTCAAACTGCGCCTTCGTCCTCGGGCGCAAATCCCAGATAACTCGCGGCGACGCGCGCGTCGGCCGCGACTTCCCTTGCCGGCCCGCTCAGGATGAATTCGCCGAGCTCCATCACGAAAGCGCGGTCGGCGATCTGCAGCGCGGCTTGCGCGTTTTGCTCGACCAGCAGCACCGACACCCCGCCGACGCGCAATTCACCGATGGTGCGGAAAATATCGGCGACGATGATCGGCGCAAGGCCGAGGCTCGGCTCGTCCAGCATCAACAGCTTCGGCGTGCCCATCAAGGCGCGGCCCATCGCCAACATCTGCTGCTCGCCGCCGGACAGCGTTCCGGCGAGCTGCTTGCGCCGTTCCTTCAGCCGCGGAAACAGCGCGTAGACGCGTTCGAGCGATTGCGACGCCGCGGCCTTCGCGATCCGGAACGCGCCGAGCCGCAAATTGTCCTCGACGCTCATCGTGGCAAACAGCTCGCGATGCTCCGGCACGATACTCAGGCCAGCAGCGACGCGGTCTTCGATCTCGAGCCGCGCCATGTTACGGCCGGCGAAGGCGACGCGGCCCTTGAGCGGCAGGATCCCCATGATGGCGTTCAACAGCGTGGTCTTGCCGGCGCCATTGGCGCCGATGATAGTGACGATCTCGCCTTCGGCGATGTCGAGCGATACTCCGCGGACGGCCTCGACCTTGCCATAGGCGATGTGCACATCGGCCACCTGCAGCAGCGGGTCTGCGGGCGGATTCATGCCACGGCCCCCAGATAGGCGCGGATCACTTCGGGGTTGGTCTTGATCGCCTCGGGCGGGCCTTCGGCAATCCTGATGCCGAAGTCGAGCACCACGACGCGGTCGGCAAGGCCCATCACAAATCCCATGTCGTGCTCCACGAGCAGCACCGACATGCCGCCATCGCGGAGCTCGCGCAAGAGGCGCGCGAGTTCGCGCTTTTCCATATGCCGCAGGCCCGCCGCGGGCTCATCGAGCAAAAGCAGCATCGGGTCGGCGCTGAGTGCGCGCGCGATCTCGACAATGCGCTGCTGGCCAAGCGACAGGCTGCCGGCCGGCGCGTCGATATGCTTGGAAAGGCCGACCCGTTCGATCTGGCGCGCCGCTTCCGCGAGCAGTTTGGCCTCGTCGGCGCGATCGAGGCGGAACATGCTGGCGAGCGCGCCGGCGTGACCCCGCAGATGCGCCCCGATCGCGACGTTTTCCAGGACCGTCATGTCGGGCACCAGTTTGACATGCTGGAAAGTTCTGGAGATGCCGAGCCTTGCCACCTCTTGCGGGGCGGGATTGTCGAGCTTCTTGCCGAGAACGGAGATGCTGCCGCTGGTGGCGGCGAGTACGCCGGTGATCAAATTGAACGTCGTGCTTTTGCCGGCGCCGTTGGGCCCGATCAGAGCGACGATTTCCCGCGGCAGGACGTCGAAAGAAACGTCGTTGACCGCGATCACGCCGCCGAACTGCTTGCGGGCATTGTCGATCTGCAGCAGGGCGCCGTCGTGCGCCGCCGTGCTCGGCCGCCGCGGCAAGGCAGGCGATGCACCGGGACGTTTGCGCTTTCGCTTGAACCGCAGGGGCGCGGCAAGCCACGGCCACATGCCGGTCGGAGCGATCTGCAACAGGAGTACCAGCAGAATGCCGAATACGATGGTCTCGAGCTGGCCTTCGCTGTGAAAAAGAAATGGCAGATAGCTCTGAAGCACTTCCTTGAGGACGACGACCGCCGCGGCGCCCAGCACGCTGCCCCAGACATAGCCGGCGCCGCCGACCACCGCGATGAAGAGATATTCGATGCCGGCCTGCGCGCCGAACGGGGTCGGATTGGCGGCGCGCTGGAAATGCGCATAGAGCCATCCCGATAGCCCGGCCAGCACGGCCGCGTAGATGAAAACCAGGAGCTTGGCGCGCGGGGTGTGGATGCCGAACGCTTCGGCGGCGACATGCCCGCGCCGCAACGCGCGGATGGCGCGGCCGGTGCGTGAGTCCAGGAGATTCATCGTGAGCAGCGCGCACAGCACGACCGCGATCCAGATCGCGAAATAGATCGTTCCGGGATCGATCATCTTGAACTGGCCGATCGCAAGCGGCGGGATGCCGGAGATGCCGTCATTGCGGCCGAGAAATCCAAGCTTGCTGAACAGATAGAACAGGCCGAGGCCCCAGGCGATGGTGCCGAGCGGCAGATAGTGGCCCGACAGCCGCACGGTGATCAGGCCGAGCCCCACCGCGGCGACGCCGCTCACCAACAGCGCGAGCGGCAGCGTCAGCCACGGCGAGAGCCCATAGGCCGTCGTCAGCACCGCTGTAGTGTAGGCGCCGAAGCCGCAAAACGCCGCCTGTCCGAACGAAGTGAGGCCGCCGACCCCGGTGAGCAACACAAGCCCCATCGCCACCAGTGCCGAAAGCCCGATATTGTCCAAGAGCACGATCCAGAACGGCGGCATGGATGGGATGAAAGGGATCGCCGCCATCGCGGCCGCAAACAGCATGACAGGCAGCCGTTGCAACATCGCGATCAATCCTTCTCTTCCTCGACCGCGGGTGCGGCGAGCGAGCGCAACAACAGAACCGGAATGATCAGCGTAAAGACGATGACCTCCTTGAAGTTGCTCGCGTAGAACGAGGAGAAGGCTTCCACACTGCCCACCAGAAGCGCTGCGACAGCGGTCAGCGGATAGCTCACGAGGCCGCCGATGATCGCGGCGACAAAGCCTTTGAGTCCGATCAGGAAGCCGGTGTCGTAGTAAAGCGTCGTGATCGGCACGATCAGGATCCCCGAAATCGCGCCGATCACCGACGCCAGCAGGAAGGCGATCTGTCCCGACAGCGCGGTGCGGATGCCGACGAGGCGGGCGCCCAGACGGTTCACGGCGGTGGCGCGAAGCGCCTTACCGTAAAGGGTGAAGCCGAAAAACAGCCAGAGGCCGGCGATGAGCGCGAGCGTGGCGGCATAGACGGCGATGCTCTGGCCGGTGAAGCGCAACGGCTCGACGGTGAAGGCGGCATTCGACAGCGCCGGGCCGCGCTGGCCTTCGGCGCCAAAGAACACCAGCCCAAATCCCTGCAGCGCGAGATGGCAGCCGACCGCCGCGATCAGGAGCACCAGCACCGAGGCGTGTGCAATCGGCTGAAAGGCGATGCGATAGAGAAAGAGGCCGATCGTCCCGACGATCGCAAGCGACAACGCGATGTTGACGGCAATCGGATGTTGCGCTCCGGCGACGTCATAGGTCAGCGCCATGACGCCCATTGGAATCAGGACGTCGATCGCAAACGCCCGTGCCAGCAGCGCGGGACGCAGCGAGCGGCGGGCCGCGAACAGCTCGAAGGCGAAGGCGACGATCCCCATCGCGACCGCAAGTCGCGCCGTGCCGGGCACCTGGCCCGATGACAAGGTGGCGTAGGTCAGCGCACCGTAGGTGACGAACTCCCCTTGCGGAATCAGGATGACGCGGGTAACGGCGAAGACCAATACCAGCGCGAGCCCAAGCAGGGCATAGACCGCGCCGTTGGTGATGCCGTCCTGGAGCAGGAACAGCATGATCGTCGTGTTCAAGACGGGCGCTCCCCTGGAAGCGGCCGGGCCGCGCGCGGCGAAGAGGCGCAGCCCGACTTTCGCGCAACAGCAGTTGAAACCTGCCGCCGGAATTTGATATGATGGATAACAATTATCAAATATAATCTCAAGGTCCGGCCGTTTTGCGCTGGACTTTCTTGAGCCTAGCGGGATTGCGATCACCGAGCGATGACTGTTTCCAAAGCCGCCGCCCCTGAGACCACCAAGGCTCCCCGCCCCGCCCGCAAGGAGCTCGCCGACAACGGGGCCGCGGACACCGCGATCGAACTGGGCGAACTGTCCGAACTCCTGGGCTATTCGCTCAAGCGGGCGCAGTTGAAAATCTTCGAGGATTTTCTGCGTTGTGTCGCGCCGCTGCAACTGACACCGGCGCAATTCTCCGTGCTGTTGTTGCTGGATCGCAATCCCGGCCGCAACCAGACCGAAATCGCCAACACGCTCGGAATCCTCCGGCCGAACTTCGTCGCCATGCTCGATGGCCTCGAAAGCCGCGATCTGTGCGCGCGGATGCGTTCGACCAACGACCGCCGCTCGCACATTCTCGTCCTGACCGACAAGGGCAGGGCGGTGCTGATGCGGGCAAAGAAGCTCGTCGCCGCCAAGCACGAGGCGCGTCTTAATGACTTGCTCGGCCCCGCCAACCGCGCCGCTTTGCTTTCGATGCTGACCAAGATTGCGGAGGAGTTTTGAGCCCAGCCGTCGTGCCCCGGATGCGGCGCAGCGCGTGAGCGGTGCGCTGCTGATCCGGGGCCCATGTTTTGTGGGCCAGAGGTGGGTCCCGGCTCTGCGGCGCAGCGTGAACGCTGTGCCGCGTCCGGGACCCGGAATATCACTTAATCCACCAGGATCACCCTGATGTCGTTGACATTGGTGAGCGTCGGGCCGGTGACGAGCAGATCGCCGGTCGCGGCAAAGAATGCGGTGGCGTCGTTGTTGTCGAGATAGGCCTTCGGGTCGAGCTTGAGCGATTTCATTTTCGTGCAAGTTTCGCGGTCGATCATCGCGCCGGCGGGGTCGCTGGCGCTGCCGGCGCCGCCGTCGGCGCCGTCGGTGTCGGCGGCGAGCGCCGAAATGTGCGGGGTGTCCTTGAGAAGATCGGCCAGCGCCAGCGCATATTCCTGGTTGGGACCGCCGCGCCCGTTGCCGCGCACGGTCACCGTGAGTTCGCCACCCGAAAGGATCGCGACCCGCTTGCCTTCGCCGCGTGCCTTGAGCGCAAGGCGAGCGTGATCGGCGGCCACCTCGCGGGCCTCGCCCTCGAGGTCGGCGCCGAGATCGATGGTCAGGTATCCGGCATCCGCCGCTACCTTGCGCGCGGCGTCGAGCGAGGCCTTCGGCCGCGCGATCAGCTCGAACCGCGCACGGGCAAAGGCGGGATCGCCGGGCTTGCAGCTCTCGTTTTTGGGGTCATCGAGCGCGCGGCGCACGGCATCGCCGACATCGAGGCCATACTTCGCGACGATGGCGCGGGCGTCCGCCAGCGTCGTCGGGTCCGGCACCGTCGGTCCCGAGGCGATCGCGGAAGGATCGTCGCGGGGAACATCCGAGATCGCCAGCGTCACGATCTCGGCGCGTTGCCCGGCGCGGGCGAGCCTTCCGCCCTTGATCCGCGACAGATGCTTGCGAACGGTATTGATCTCGCCGATCGGCGCGCCCGAGCGCAACAGCGCGCGCGTCACCTGCTGTTTTTGCGCAAAGGTGACGCCCTCGACCGGCGCGATCCAGTTCGCCGAGCCGCCGCCCGACAACAGCACCAGCAGGAGATCGTCCGGGCCTGCTTGCTGCGCCAAATGCAGCGCTTCATCGGCGGCCCTCAATCCGGCCTCGTCGGGCACGGGATGGCCGGCCTCGACGACCCTGATCCGCCGCGTCGGTACGCCATGGCCGTGACGCGTGGTGGCCAGTCCCGAAAGCCGCGCTCGCTCGAGCCCCAGCGCGTCGAGATAGTGCCGCTCGGCGGCGGCAGCCATCGCAGCCGCGCCCTTGCCGGCGGCAAGACAAATCACTCTCCCTTTGGGGATTGGGGCGAGATGCGCCGATAGCACGACATCGGGATGTGCGGCGGCAACCGCGGCGTCGAAGATCGCGCGCAGGAGAGGGCGTCTGTCGGTCATTTCTTCACGCGGAGCCGGGATGGAAACATGTGAATGCAGCTTATCCATCCGATCGCGGCAAAAGAAAACCCCCGCGGTTTTCATGCGAGGGTTTCGGGAGCGTGCCCCGGATGCTGCGCAGCATGCAAATGCTGCGCTGCTGATCCGGGGTCCAAATGCGGCTTGCATGTGGGTCCCGGCTCTGCGGCGCAGCGTGAAGAACGCTGCACCGCGTCCGGGACACGAAGAAATCAGCCGCCGACGTCGCCGCTGATCACGTTGCCGAACAGCTCCCACCGATCGCCCTTGAAGCGCTCCAATTGAAGCTGGCTGATCGGGGCGAAGTTGGTCGCCGAGGTGTTGATGCTGATGCCCGGCAGCAGCACCTCGGAGCGGAAGTTCTTGAGGCTTGCGGCCTGCTTCATGATGTTCTCGCGGGTGAGGTTGTCGCCGCACTGCTTGAGCACCTGAACCATCGTCTGCGCGAAGGCGTAGCCGACGATGACCGAGCCGTCGAGCTTGTTGGCTTCCGGATAGTCCTTGGCGAGGAAGGCGAGGAACTCCTTCATCCCGGGATCATTGTTCCACTGCGGATCGGAGACGTCCTTGATGTAGGTCGCGGAAACGATGCCTTGTCCGTTTTCAAAGCCGGCGGGTTTCATGACGGCGCCGATCGAGCTCGACACGTTGTTGAGGATATGCAGCGGCTTCCACTCGATCTCGGCGATTTTCTTGATTGCTTGCGCTGCGAATTTCGGCGTGGTGATATTGACGAAAACGTCGGCCCCGGTCGACTTCAACTTGACGATGTGATTATCGATCGTGGGCTCCGTGGTCTCGTAGCTCTCCTCGGCGACGATCATGGAAGATGCCTTGGCGCCGAGTCCGTCCTTCAGGCCCTTGAGATAGTCCTTGCCATAGTCGTCATTTTGATAGAGCACCGCGATCTTGGCGTCGGGCTTCTCTTTCAGAAGATATTTTGCGTAGATCCGCGATTCGCTCTGGTAGTTCGGCTGCCAGCCCATGGTCCAGGGGAAATCCTTGGGGTCGTTCCATTTTGTGGCGCCTGTGGCGACGAAGAGCTGCGGCACCTTCTTCGAATTCATGTACTTGTGAATTGCGGAATTGGGCGGTGTGCCGAGCGAATTGAAGATGAACAGAACTTCGTCGCTTTCCACCAGCTTGCGCGCCTGTTCGACGGTCTTCGGCGGGCTGTAGCCGTCGTCATAACTGATGAAATTGATCTTGCGGCCGTTGATGCCGCCGGCATCGTTGATCTTCTTGAAGTAGGCGGCTTCGGTCTTGCCGATCACGCCGTAAGCGGAAGCCGGGCCGCTATAGGGCATGATGTTGCCGATCTTGATCTCGGTATCGGTCGCGCCGGTGTCGTACTTCTTCTGCGCGAGCGCACCGCTGGCGGAGGCGGCAAGCAGCGCGAACGCGGCAGCCGATGTGATTGCAATTCTGTTCGCGAATACAGGCATTACGGTCTCCCTCTGGTCCGGATGGGTGTACATTTGTCCCGGCTTTCTTGGTCGAAAGCTCTTGGTGAATCTGGCGGCTTGAGTACCATCTTACCAGGCTTCTCACAAGAAAAAGCCCTCCACGCGAGCGACGAACGGCTGCTTCTTTAGTAGCCAGCCCAGCCAGCCGGACTGGCTGGTCGGCCGCTGTCAGCCACCTACCTCGGCGCTGATGATGTCTCCAAACAGATGCCAGGTTTCGCCCTGAAGCTTTTGCAGCCGGAGTTGCTCGATGGGGGCATAATCGGTCGCGCTTGTCTTGATCGTGATGCCGGGCAGCAAGCCGCCGAGTTCCAGCCCCTTGATGCCGGCCGCCTGCTTCATGACGTTTTCGCGTGTCAAGTTATCACCGCACTGCTTCAGCACGTACACCATGGTCTGCGCGGCGGAGTAGCCGTAGACAACGAACGCATCGTTCCGGTTTGCCTCGGGATAGTATTTGTCGAGGAAAGCGTTGAAGGTCTTCATCCCAGCATCGTCTTTCCACTGCGGGTCGGTCGGGTCCTTGATGTAGGCCGAGGAGATAATGTTCTGCGCCGCGTCGAAACCGGCCGGCTTGATCGTGGCGCCGATCGAACTCGACACGCTATTCAGAAAATGAACGGGCTTCCATTCGATCTCGGCGTTCTTTTTGATCGCCTGGGCCGCGAACTTCGGAATCGAGATGTTGACGAACACGTCGGCACCGCTCGCCTTGAGCTTGACGATATGGCTGTCGATGGTCGGTTCAGAGGTCTCGTAGCTATCCTCGGCAACGATCATCGAGGCGGCCTTGGCGCCGAGACCGTCTTTCAAGCCCTTGAGATAGTCCTTGCCGTAATCATCGTTCTGATAGAGTACGGCGATCCTGGCGTTCGGCAATTCCTTCAGAATGTACTTCGCATAGATCTGTGTTTCGCTCTGGTAGCTGGGCTGCCAGCCCATCGTCCAAGGAAATTCCTTGGGGTCGTTCCACTTGGTGGCGCCGGTGGCAACGAACAGTTGCGGAACCTTCTTCGAATTCATGTATTTCTGGATTGCCGTGTTCGGCGGGGTGCCGAGCGAATTGAAAATCAGCAGAACCTCGTCGCTCTCCACCAGCTTGCGGGCCTGTTCGACCGTCTTCGGCGGGCTGTAGCCATCGTCATAACTGATGAAGTTGATCTTGCGGCCGTTGATGCCGCCTTCGGCGTTGATCTTGTTGAAGTAGGCCTGTTCGGTCTTGCCGATTACGCCGTAGGAGGACGCGGGCCCGCTGTAGGGCATGATGTTGCCGATCTTGATTTCGGTGTCAGTGGCCCCGACGTCGTATTGTTTTTGCGCGAGTGCGGTCGTCGAGGTCGCTGCAAGAATCGTGAGGGCAGCCGAAAAAAACCTCACTCGCAAACGGACGGCAAGCATTTTGACCTCCCTGATCTGGTTGACTGTGTAGCTTCTTCTTAATTGGAAGCGGTTGTTGGCTCCTGCCCGCATTCAATACCCTTCGGAGATTCCCGGCAACAAAAAGCCCCCGCGAACCGGTCGGGGCGTCGTTATTCAGTCGAACCGATCGGAATCACGGACCCGTTACCAAGAGGCTCACCGGGTTGTTTCCAACGGTTTCTTTCACGCGTCAATTGCTGAGGTCGCCGCTGATGACGTCGCCGAACAGGTCCCATTTCTCGTCCTTGAAGCGCATCATTCGAAGTTGCTTGATCGGGGCGAAGTCGGCCGGCGAGGTGCTGATTTCGACGCCGGGCAGCAGGGTGTCGGGCTGAAAATCCTTCAGGCTGGCGGCCTGCTTCATGACGTTGTCGCGGGTCAGGTTGTCGCCGCACATTTGCAGCACCTTGACCATGGTCTGCGCCACGCCGTACCCGTAAACCACCGAGGCATCGAGCTTGTTGCCGGCCGGCTCGTACTTCTCGAGGAAGGCCAGGAATTTCTTCATTCCAGGATCGGTGTCCCACTGCGGATCGGCGCCGTCCTTGGCATAGGCGGCCGAAAGGATGCCTTGCGAGTTTTCGAAGCCGGCCGGCTTGATCACGCTGCCGACGGAAGCCGAGACGTTGGACACGATATGCAGAGGCTTCCACTCGATCTCGGCGAGCTTCTTGATCGCCTGGGCCGCAAACTTCGGCGTGGTGATGCTGATGAAGACATCGACGCCCGAGGCCTTGAGCTTGACGATGTGGTTGTCGACCGTCGGCTCCGCGGTCTCGTAGCTCTCCTCGGCGACGATCATCGAGGCCTTGGCGCCTAGCCCGTCCTTCAGGCCTTTCAGATAGTCCTTGCCGAAATCGTCGTTCTGATAGAGCACCCCGATTTTGCCGTCCGGTTTCTCCCTCATCAGGTACTTCGCATAAATCCGCGCTTCGCTCTGGTAGCTCGGCTGCCAGCCCATGGTCCACGGAAAGTCCTTAGGATCGTTCCATTTGGTGGCGCCGGTCGCGACGAAGAGCTGCGGAACCTTCTTGGCGTTCAGATATTTCTGGATCGCGGAATTAGAGGGCGTACCGAGCGGATTGAAGAGCACCAAGACCTCATCGCTCTCCACCAGCTTGCGCGCCTGCTCGACCGCCTTCGGCGGGCTGTAGCCGTCGTCATAGCTGATAAAATTGATCTTGCGGCCGTTGATGCCGCCCTCGGCGTTGATCTTGTTGAAATAGGCCGCCTCGGTCTTGCCGATCACGCCGTAGGCGGACGCCGGGCCGCTATAGGGCATGATGTTGCCGATCTTGATTTCGGTGTCGGTGGCGCCGGTGTCGTATTTCTTTTGTGCAAGCGCAGCGTCGCTGGTAGTGGCTAACGCGAGTGCGGCCGCCGCAAACGCGGCGGATCGAAAGTTCGGTCTTGAAGGCACTTTTCTTCTCCTTGGCCTCTTTTTTTTAACGTTTCTTGAGTTTGCCAATCAGATGCTGGGCAATCAGGGCACCCTGCCTTGCGCCGTGCGGCACAAGGAAAATGACGAGAAACAGAATGATGCCGAACACGGCGCCGGAAAGACCCTTGGAGATTCCCTCGGCGATGTTCGGAACGAAGATGATGAAGGCGGAACCGACAATCGACCCGGGCAGCCATCCCACACCGCCGACGACCATGCCGAGAAATAGCGAGATCGCGAGCGTGATAGTGTAGCCGTCGGGCGCGACGAATTGCACCGTGATCGCACCGAGCCCGCCGGCAACGCCGGTGATACCGGCGCTGACGCCGAAGGCGAGCGTCTTGTAGAGCGCGACGTTGATGCCCATCGCGGATGCGGCGATCTCGTTGTCACGGATCGCCATGAAGGCGCGGCCCGAACGCGATCTCAGAAGATTGACGGAGAAAAAATAGATCGCGATCGTGATTACGAGCGTGAAGTAATAGAGCCACATGTCCTGCGATACCGGCAGGCCGAACGGCGCGTCGGGCTTGGTGACGACAAGGCCTTGCACCCCGCCGGTCCAGTGCTCGAAATAGCCGAGCTTGAGCAGTTGCGGCATGGCGGTCGCCAGCGCGAAAGTCGCCAGCGCCAGATAGACGCCGGACAGTCGCAGCGCCGGCTGGCCGAACAGAAAGCCGAAGACAAAGCAGACCAGCCCCGCGATCGGCAGCGTCAGCGCGTAGTTCATGCCGACATGTTCCATCAGGATCGCCGAGGTGTAGGCACCGACCGCATAGAAAGCGCTCTGTCCCAGCGAAAACTGCCCGCTGCCGCCGGTCAGGATATTCAGCGCCAGCACGGCGAGGCCGTAGACCAGGAGCATCGTCATCTGGAAGATAATGAAGTTCTTCACGAACAGCGGTGCGGCGATCAGCAGCGCCAGCATGACCAGCGAGGTCCCGGAGCCAAGCGTCAAGGCCCTTTTGGGAATGGCTTCGACGGCCGGTGCGTCGGTAACGGCTTCCTGCACTGCGCTCATGATCAAACTCGCTTCACGATGGGCCGGCCGAACAGCCCAGCCGGTTTGACAACCAGGACGGTGACAATCAGTGCCAGCGCGATCGGCAGCTTGAGTTCATTGCCGACGCCGGGAATATAGGTTCCGACGAGATTTTCGAAGATCCCGACCAGGAAACCGCCGATCACCGCGCCGAACGGGCTGGTCAGGCCGCCGAGAACGGCGGCGGCGAAACCGTAGATCAGCACGCCCAGCATCATGTTGGGTTCGAGGAACACCACCGGCGCGATCATCATGCCGGCGATCGAGCCGATCGCTGCCGCCATGCCCCAGCCGAGCGCAATCATCCACGAGGTGTTGACGCCGACCAGCCGCGCCGATTCAGGGACCGAGGCGGCCGCGCGCATCGCAAGCCCGGCCCGCGTGAACTGGAAGAAAAAGTACAACGCGATCAGGAGCAGTACCGTGACGCCGATCATGCCGGCCTGATGGGTCGAGATCAGCTGGCTGCCGAGGAACGGCGAGGATCCGAATGGCGTCGGATATTGCTTGATGGTGAAGTCCCAGATCAGTCCGGCCACGCTGTTGATGATTGCGTACAGCGCAATAAAGCCTGCGACGTTGGTCAGGATCGGGGCCTTGGCCAGCGGCTTGAACAAAAGCCGTTCGATCAGGATGCCGCCGGCGAACGAGAAACCAAGCGTGAGCACGAAGGCGCCCCAATAGGGGACGCCCCACTGCATCAGTTGCCAGGATATGAAGGTCGAGAACATCGCCATTTCGCCTTGCGCGAAATTGAGATGGTCGATCGCCTGGTAGATCATGACGACGGCGAGCGCCATGCAGGCATAGATGGCGCCGGTGGCAATACCGGCCAGGACTTGATTGGTGAGAAGCTCCATAGCCGTACTCCCTCAATATCCCAGATAGGATTTTCGGACGTCCTCATTGTTCGCGATCTCGGCGGCAGAGCCCGACATCACGATGCGCCCGGTTTCGATCACATAGGCATGGTCGGCAAGTTCCAACGCCAGTTGCGCGTTCTGCTCGACCACCAAAATGGTAACCTTGTCCTCACGATTGATTTTGCCGAGGATCTTGAATAGGTCGCGCACGATCAGCGGCGCCAAGCCGAACGACGGCTCGTCGAGCAGCATCAGACGCGGGCGCAGCATCAATGCGCGCGCGACCGCGAGCATCTGCTGCTCGCCGCCCGACAACGTACCAGCCTGTTGGGCATAGCGCTGCTTTAGCACGGGAAAGTGATCGTACATCCGCTCGATGTCGGAGACGATGCCGGCCTTGTCGCTTCGCGTGATCGCGCCGAGCTGGAGGTTTTCCTCCACGGTCATGGTGGTGAAGGTGCCGCGGCCCTGCGGCACGTGGGCGATGCCGAGGCGGACGATGTTCTCGGTCGACCGGCCCGAAAGCGGAGCGCCGTCGAATTCGATCGCGCCGGAGGAGCGCACCATGTTGCAGATCGCGCGCAAGGTCGTGGTCTTGCCGGCGCCGTTGGCGCCGAGCAGCGTGGTCACGCTGCCCGCATTGAGCGCGAACTCAAGTCCGTGCAGCGCCTGGACTTGGCCGTAATAGGCGTTCAGCGCCTTGATGTTGAGCAACGCCGTCATTGGTCCTTGCTCCCCAGATAAGCCTTGATGACGTCGGGGTCGGACTGCACCTTGGCCGGCGTTCCCTCGGCGAGCTTGCGGCCGAAATTCAACGCCACCACATGGTCGGCAATCGACATCACGAGCCCCATGTGATGTTCGACCAGAAGGATCGTCACCTTGCGGTCGTCGCGAATGCGCCGAATAAGGTCGCCGAGCGCATGGACCTCCTCGTGGTTGAGGCCGCCGGCGGGTTCGTCGAGCAGCAGGATCTTGGGCTCGGCTGCCAGCGCGCGCGCCAGCTCGACGCGTTTCTGGGTGCCGAAGGGCAGGCCGGCAACGGTGACATGGGCGACGTCATCGAGATTGAGATAGTTGAGGATTTCGTCAACGCGCGTGTTGAGTGCGGCCTCGCCGCGGCGAACCCAGGGAAGCCGAAGCGAGTCGCTGACGATGTCGCTGTTGGTCTTCGAATGAGCCCCGAGCCGGACGTTGTCGAGCACCGAAAGATTCGAGAACAGCGCCACATTCTGGAAGGTTCGCCCAATGCCGATTTCGGCGATGCGGTGCGGCGGCCGCCTCAGGATGCTCTCGCCTTCCATCAGAATGTCGCCCGCGCTCGGCTGGTAGAGCCGGCTCAGGCAATTGAAGAGCGTGGTCTTGCCGGCGCCGTTCGGTCCGATCAGGCCCAGTATCTGGCCCCGATGCATGTCGAACGACACGCCGTTTAGTGCAACGATACCGCCGAACACGACGCTGACGTCGCAAACCGCAAGTAGCGGCGATGTTTGCCGCGCCGTCTGGGCCTGTGTCATCGCGCCCCGCACAGATCGCACATCGGGCCGGAACGGCCACGCCAATTTGCTGGATCGCGGCGGCGAACGCTATCGGATCCCCTCAACCACACGCCCAACTTTCCCTCCTGCTTTCAATTTTTTACTTTCTTCTTTTTTTGATTGCGGGGCCGCGCCCCCGAGCGCCGCCTCGATGTTCCTTACCATTGCCAAAAGACGCGGTCCAATGTCGTTGCGCAGCCGCTCCTCCGTGAAGCGGAATGCGGGCGCACCACAGTTAAACGCATAAGGGCCGGTTCCGTCATTAAGCTTTAGTGCTACGCCGACCGCGTGGATGTCGTCGTGCCACTCGCCCGCCGAGATCGCAAAACCGTGTTTTGCCACGATCTCGCCCGAGCGCTCGATGCCCTCGCGCATCCTGGTCCAGCGGGCGCCATAGTGCTCACGCATATCCCGCAGCAACAAGGCGCGCTCATCCTCGCCCAGCGCCCAGAAATAGGCCCGGCCCATCGCGGTGGTCGCAATCGGAATCCGCGAGCCCACGTCGAGCTGTACGCCGATCGTCATGCCCCGGCTTTGGCCGAAATAGATCATGCTGAGACGGTCGCGGCCGCCGACCGCCACCGCGCCGCCGGTCTCGCGCATCAATTCCTCACGATAGCTCTCGGACAAATGCCGAACGCCGAGATTTGCAAGCGCCGCATAGCCGAGCGCCATCGCCGCCGGCGCGAGTTGGTATTTCTCGAACCGCGGAACCGGTGTAAGATAACCAAGTTTGGTGAGGGTATAGGTCAGCCGTGAGACGGTTGGCTTGGGTAAGTTGGTACGGGCCGCAATCTCCTGATTGCCCAGAAGTCCGTCATTGGGTTGGAATGCGCGCAACACATCCAGGCCGCGGGAAAGCGCGACAACAAAGCTGCGATCGGTCGCCACTTTCTTCCCTAGACGCTTCATTGCCTGCCGCCGCTGCCGCTCGCGCGGGCCCTCGTTGACAAGGGACGTGCTTCAAAATAACCCTCCCTGTCAAGATGCGGAATTTAATTCCGCAATGCGGAATTGGGAAGAACTTGTAATAACAAGCATCGAGGGAGAGTGCCGTGAACGAAGTGGTCAAGCTCGAGCGTCATGACATCATTGCCATCGTCACGGTCGACAGTCCCCCGGTGAATGCACTGAGCGCCGCGGTGCGGGGCGGCATTCTGGACTGCGTCAAGCGCGCCATTGCCGATCCGGAAACCAGGGCGATCGTGCTGACCTGTGCCGGCCGCACCTTTATCGCCGGCGCCGACATCACCGAGTTCGGCAAGCCGCCCAAGCCTCCGGGCCTCCATGAAGTGCTGAGCGAGATCGAGAACTCGCCGAAGCCGGTCATTGCCGCGATTCACGGCACGGCGCTCGGTGGCGGCCTCGAAGTCGCGCTCGCGTGTCACTTTCGCGTGGCCACCAAGGACGCAAGGCTCGGCCTGCCCGAGGTGAAACTCGGCCTGCTGCCGGGCGCGGGCGGAACGCAGCGTCTGCCGCGGGCGGTCGGTCCGGAGCTTGCCGTCAAGATGATCGTGGGCGGCGATCCGATTTCGGCCTCCGACGCCCTCAAGAACGGCCTGATCGAGGAAATCGTCGAAGGCCCGGCCGCCGGCGGCGAGGCGTTCGCCCGCAAGGTGGTGGCGGAGAAGCGTCCGTTGCGCAAGCTGCGGGACGATGACAGCAAGCTTGCGGCGGCCAAGGCCGACCGCTCGATCTTCACCAATGCGGTCGCGGCTCTGACCAAGAAGGCGCGCGGGCTTGAGGCGCCGTTTGCCGCCGCCGACGCGGTGGGCGCGGCGATCGACCTGCCGTTCGACGAAGGTATGAAGAGGGAGCGCGAGGGTTTTCTCAAGCTGGTATCGAGCGATCAATCGAAGGCGCAGCGCTACGCCTTCTTCTCCGAGCGCGAGGCCGCCAAGATCGCCGGCGTTCCCGAAGGCACCAAGCCGCGCAATGTCGAGCGGGTCGCCATCATCGGCGCGGGCACCATGGGCGGCGGCATCGCGATGTCGTTCGCCAACGCCGGTATCCCCGTGACGCTGATCGAGACCGGCGAGGAACAGCTCAAGCGCGGCATGGGCGTGATGCGGAAGAATTACGAGGCCACCGCCGCGCGCGGCGGGATTCCGGCGGACGCGCCCGCCAAGCGCATGGCGCTGATCAACGGCGTGATCGGGCTTGAGCATGTCAAGGACGCCGATCTCGTCATCGAGGCCGTGTTCGAGACCATGGCGATCAAGAAGGAAGTGTTCGCGGCACTCGACAAATTCGCCAAGCCGGGCGCGGTGCTCGCCAGCAACACCTCGTATTTGAACATCGACGAGATCGCGAAGGAGACCAAACGCCCGCAGGACGTGCTCGGCATGCACTTCTTCTCGCCCGCCAATGTGATGAAGCTGTGCGAAATCGTGCGGGCGGCCAAGACCGCACCCGATGCGCTGACTACGGCGGTGGCGGTGGCGCGCAAAATCGCCAAGGTCCCGGCGGTGGTCGGCGTCTGCGACGGTTTTGTCGGCAACCGGATGCTGGCGCAACGCGGCAAGCAGGCCGAGAAATTGCTGTTCGAGGGTGCATTGCCGCAGCAGGTCGACGCGGTCGTAACCAAATTCGGCATGCCGATGGGGCCGTTCGCGATGGGCGACCTCGCCGGCCTCGACATCGGTTGGCGCTCGCGCAAGGACCGCGGCATCAAGTCGGAAATTGCCGATGCGCTGTGCGAGGCCGGCCGTTTCGGCCAGAAGACCGGCAAAGGCTATTACAAATATGAGGCCGGTTCGCGCGCGCCGCTGCCCGATCCCGAGGTCGAGAAGCTGATCGACGAGACCCTGCTGCGGTTGGGGCGCAAGCGCCGCGCGGTCGGCGACGAGGAGATCCTCGAGCGCATGATGTATCCGATGATCAACGAAGGCGCGCGGATTCTGGAAGAGAAGATCGCGGCGCGCCCGAGCGACATCGACGTAATCTGGCTATACGGCTATGGCTGGCCGGTTTATCGCGGCGGCCCGATGTTTTATGCCGACCAGGTCGGCTTGAAGCATATCGCCGACCGGCTGTCGTTCTACGCCAGGGAAACCAACGATCCCTCGCTTGAGCCGGCGCCGCTGCTCAAGCTGCTCGCCGCCGAAGGCAAGACCTTTGCGTCGCTCGCGCAGACGGCGAAAGCGGCGTGATTCGATGGATCGGATGCGCTCTGGCTGGCTCCTCAAAGTGTCGTCCCTGCCAACGCAGGGACCCATACCGCGTGATTTCACGGTTAGGCACCGTAGGAGAAGCTCCTTTTCAATATCGAGGTCAGGGGTTATGGGTCCCTGCGTTCGCAGGGACGACCCGTGGAGAGACGGTGCCGGGCCTGACTGGCAGGACGGCGCATGACCCATCCCGGCGAACAGTTCTATCCGCAAGGCCTCCGTTGGGACGATCCGATCGCGCGTGGAACGCTGCCCGATCTGTTGTCAAAGGCGGCGGCCGAGTTTTCGGCGCGGCCGGCGATCGAATTTCGCGACCGCGCCATCGCCTTTGCCGAGCTGGAGGAAAAGGCCGAGGTCGCGGCGGCGGCGCTGTTGCGCGCAGGGCTGGCCAAGAATACCTCGGTGGCGCTGTTCCTCGGCAATTCGCCCGACCATCCCGTGAATTTCTTCGGCGCGCTGAAGGCCGGCGCGCGCATCGTGCATCTGTCGCCGCTCGACGGTTCGCGTGCGCTGTCCCA
The DNA here is from genome assembly GCA_035308285.1 of Bradyrhizobium sp. Lineage (GTDB taxonomy): Bacteria > Pseudomonadota > Alphaproteobacteria > Rhizobiales > Xanthobacteraceae > Bradyrhizobium. Next base: position 37,155 of record DATGGY010000155.1, read on the forward strand.
CAAATTGAGCGACAGCGGCGCGCGCATTCTCATCACCAGCGACCTTGCGACCCTGTTGCCGACGGCGCTGAAATTTCTGGAGAACGGGCTGCTCGACCGCCTGATCGTCTGCGAGGACGATCATTGGGGCGCGGTCGGCAATCCGCACACCCCGATCCCGGACCATCCGGCGATCGTGACCTTTGCGAAATTCGTCGAAGGCGCGGTAAAGCCTTCGCGCTGGCCGGAGATTTCGCCCGACGATATCGCGCTGTTGCAATATACCGGCGGCACCACCGGATTGCCGAAGGGCGCGATGCTCAGCCATGGCAATTTGACGGCGGCGGTGTCGATCTATGACGTCTGGACCAGGAAGGCGCGGATCGAGCGCAACAGCGTCGAGCGCGTGATTTGCGTGCTGCCGCTGTTTCACATTTTTGCTCTAACCGTGGTGATGCTGGCGTCGATCCGGCACGGCAATCTGATCTCGCTGCACCAGCGCTTCGACGTCGACGCCGTGATGCGCGACATCGAGGTCAAGCGCGCCACCGCATTCCCCGGCGTGCCCACGATGTGGATCGCGATCGCGAGCCTTCCCGATCTCGACAAGCGCGATCTCTCGTCGCTGGCGAGCTGCATGTCCGGCGGCGCGCCGTTGCCGGTCGAAGTCGCCAAGGTCCTCGAGCGAAGGGTCAGCATGAAGCTGAAGAGCGGCTGGGGCATGACCGAGACCTGCTCGCCCGGCACCGGTCATCCGCAAGAGGGGCCGGACAAGCCGGGCTCGATCGGGTTGATGCTGCCCGGCATCGAGCTGGACGTGGTCGCGCTCGACGATCCGAAGAAGGTGCTGCCGCCGGGCGAAGTCGGCGAGATTCGCATCAAGGGGCCGAACGTCACCAGGGGTTACTGGAACCGTCCCGAGGAGACCGCGCAGGCCTTTGTCGGCGACCGCTTCCTCACCGGCGACATCGGCTACATGGACAGCGACGGCTATTTCTATCTGGTCGACCGCAAGAAGGACATGATCATCTCCGGCGGCTTCAACGTCTATCCGCAGATGATCGAGCAGGCGATCTATGAACACGCCGCGGTGGAAGAGGTGATCGTGATCGGCATTCCCGACGATTACCGCGGCGAAGCCGCCAAGGCCTTCGTCAAATTGCGCGCCGGCGCCACCGCGTTTTCGCTGGACGAACTCAAGGCGTTCCTTGCCGGCAAGCTCGGCAAGCATGAAATTCCGGCAAGCCTCGAATTCGTCGCCGAGCTGCCGCGCACGCCGGTCGGCAAGCTCTCGCGCCACGAACTGCGTAATCGGCAATCCCAGCCAAAATCCGCGCCGCAAAAACTACAGCAACTCGCAACAGGAGGTCGTTCATGACCGACGCCGTTATCGTCTCCACCGCCCGCACCCCGATCGGCAAGGCCTATCGCGGCGCCCTTAACGCCACCGAAGGTGCAACGCTGCTCGGCCATGCCATCGGTCAGGCGGTCGCGCGCGCCAAGGTCGATCCCAAGGAGATCGAAGACGTGGTGATGGGCGCGGCGCTACAACAAGGCTCGACCGGCGGCAATATCGCGCGCAAGGCGTTGCTGCGCGCGGGCCTCCCCGTCACCGTCGGCGGCACCACGATCGACCGGCAATGCGCCTCAGGCCTGCAGGCGATCGCGCTTGCGGCGCGCTCGGTGATTTTCGACGGCGTCGAGATCGCGGTCGGCGGCGGCGGCGAATCCATCAGCCTGGTGCAGAACGACCACGCCAACAAGTTCCACACCCAGGACCCGGCGCTGTTGAAGATCAAGGGCGAAGTCTACATGCCGATGATCGACACCGCCGAAGTCGTCGCCAAGCGCTACGGCATTTCGCGCGAGCGGCAGGACGAATATTCGCTGGAGAGCCAGCGCCGCGTCGCCGCCGCCCAGCAGGGCGGCAAGTTCAACGACGAGCTTGCGCCGATCACCACCATGATGGGCGTCGCCGACAAGGCGACCGGCGAGATCTCCTTCAAGGAGGTGACGCTGTCGAAGGACGAAGGCCCGCGGCCGGATACCTCGGCCGAAGGCCTTGCGGCATTGAAGCCGGTACGCGGCGAAGGTTTTTGCATCACCGCCGGCAACGCCAGCCAGCTCTCGGACGGCGCCAGCGCGTCCGTGATCATGAGCGACAAGGAAGCGGCAAAGCGCGGGCTAAAGCCGCTCGGTATCTTCCGCGGCTTCGTCGCTGCCGGCTGCGAGCCGGACGAGATGGGCATCGGCCCCGTGTTCGCGGTGCCGCGCCTGCTCAAGCGCCATGGCTTGAAGATCGACGATATCGATCTCTGGGAGTTGAACGAGGCGTTTGCGGTGCAGGTGCTTTATTGCCGCGACAAGCTCGGCATCGATCCGGAAAAAATCAACGTCGATGGCGGCGCGATCGCGGTCGGCCATCCCTACGGCATGTCGGGCGCGCGGCTGACCGGCCATGCGTTGATTGAAGGCCGGCGCCGCAAGGCCAAATATGCCGTGGTGACGATGTGCGTCGGCGGCGGCATGGGCGCGGCCGGTTTGTTCGAGGTGGTGCAGTAAGTCGATGGTAGAAGGACGTGCCGCAAACGCGGTCCTAACCTCTCCCATGGGGAGAGGTCGGATCGCGCAGCGATCCGGGTGAGGCGGTTTGGTCCCTCGTTAGACCGTAACCCCTCACCCCAACCCTCTCCCTATGGGAGAGGGAGCGCGCTTCCACCGCGGATATTCGTTCTATTTCTATTTCATTTCGCTTCACAGGAGGATCCCAATGGATCTCAGCTTCAGCAAGGAAGAAGTGGCGTTTCGCGACGAGGTGCGGGCCTTCTTCAGGGACAACGTGCCGCCCACGACGCGGCAGAAACAGATCGAGGGCCGTCATCTCTCCAAGGACGAGATGATCGAGTGGTGGCGCATCCTCAACAAGAAGGGCTGGGGCGTGACGCACTGGCCGAAGCAATATGGCGGCACCGGGTGGAGCTCGGTGCAGCATTACATCTTCAACGAGGAGCTGCAGATGCATCCGGCGCCGGCGCCGCTCGCCTTCGGCGTCAGCATGGTCGGCCCCGTGATCTACACCTTCGGCAACGAGCAACAGAAGAAGCATTATCTGCCGCGCATTGCCAATGTCGACGACTGGTGGTGCCAGGGATTTTCCGAGCCCGGCTCCGGCTCCGACCTCGCCTCGTTGAAGACCAAGGCCGAACGCAAGGGCGACAAATACGTCATCAACGGCCAGAAGACCTGGACCACGCTCGCCCAGCACGCCGACTGGATCTTCTGCCTGTGCCGCACCGATCCGGCGGCCAAGAAGCAGACCGGCATTTCCTTCATCCTGGTCGACATGAAGTCGAAGGGTATCACCGTGCGCCCGATTCAGACCATCGATGGCGGCCATGAGGTCAACGAGGTGTTCTTCGATGACGTCGAGGTGCCCCTCGAAAATCTCGTCGGCGAGGAGAACAAGGGCTGGGATTACGCCAAATTCCTGCTCGGCAACGAGCGCACCGGCATCGCCCGCGTCGGCGTGTCCAAGGAACGGATTCGCCGCATCAAGGACCTCGCCGCCAAGGTGGAATCCGGCGGCAAGCCGGTGATGGCGGACCAGGGCTTCCGCGAAAAGCTCGCCGCCGTCGAGATCGAGCTCAAGGCGCTGGAGCTGACCCAGCTTCGCGTCGTCGCCGACGTAGGCAAGCACGGCAAGGGCAAGCCGAACCCGGCTTCCTCGGTGCTCAAGATCAAGGGCTCGGAAATCCAGCAGGCCACCACCGAGTTGTTGATGGAAGTGATCGGGCCGTTCGCAGCGCCCTATGACGAGCATGGCGACGACGGCTCGAACGAGGCGATGGACTGGACCGCGCAGATCGCGCCGAGCTATTTCAACAACCGCAAGGTCTCGATCTATGGCGGATCGAACGAGATCCAGCGCAACATCATCACCAAGGCGGTGCTGGGGCTTTGACTTCTTCTCCCTCTCCCCGCTCTTGGCGGGAAGAGGGTTGGGGTGAGGGGCCTCTCTCCCAGCGGGATCGTTGAGAGACCTGTACCCCCTCACCCGACGCGCTTCACGCGTCGACCTCTCCCCGCAGGCGGGGAGAGGTGAAGAGGCGGACTCCGGCGGCGATTCTAGTCAGAGGAAACTGAAGAAGATGGATTTCGATTTGTCCGAGGAACAGCGGCTCCTCAAGGAAAGCGTCGACGGGCTGCTCGGCGATTCCTACGATTTCGATTCGCGCAAGAAATACATGAAGGAGAAGGGCGGCTGGAGCAAAAGCATCTGGGGCAGGTTCGCCGAGCAGGGCCTGCTTGGGCTGCCGTTCTCCGAAGAGGATGGCGGCTTCGGCGCTGGTGCGGTCGAAACCATGATCGTGATGGAAGCGCTCGGCAAGGCGCTGGTGCTCGAGCCATATCTCGCGACAGTGGTGATCGGCGGCGGTTTCCTGCGCCATGGCGGCTCGGCGGAGCAGAAGGCCGCGCACATTCCCGGCATCATCGACGGAGCCAAGACCTTTGCCTTTGCCCAGCTTGAGAAGAATTCGCGTTATGATCTCGGCGACGTCGCCACTTCGGCCAAGAAAAAAGCTGGAGGTTACGTCATCGACGGAGAGAAATTCGTCGTCCTCAATGGCGAGGCTGCCGACACCTTGATCGTCACCGCGCGCACCAAAGGCGCGCAACGCGACGCTGGCGGCGTCGGCGTGTTTCTGGTGCCGGGCAATGCCAAGGGTGTGGCGAAGAAAGGCTATCCGACCCAGGACGGCATGCACGCGGCCGACATCACCTTTACCGGCGTCGAGATCGGCAGCGACGCTGCGATCGGCGACGACGAAAATGGCTTGCCGCTGATCGAGCGCGTGGTCGATGAAGCGCGCACGGCGCTCTGTGCCGAAGCCGTCGGCCTGATGGATGAGTCGCTGAAGGAAACCGTCGAATATCTGAAAACGCGAAAGCAGTTCGGCGTGCCGATCGGCAGCTTCCAGACCCTGCAGCATCGCGCCGCCGACATGTTCGTCGCCGTCGAGCAGGCCCGCAGCATGTCGATGTTTGCGACCATGGCTGCCGATTTCGACAACGCGAACGAGCGCGCCACGGCAGTCGCGGCCGCCAAGGTGCAGATCGGCAAGTCCGCCAAATTCGTCGGCCAGCAGTCGATCCAGCTCCATGGCGGCATCGGCATGACCATGGAGGCCAGGATCGGCCACTACTTCAAGCGCCTGACCATGATCGAGAACACTTTTGGCGACACCGATTATCATCTGCGCCGCGTCACCGAGGGCGGCGGGCTGGTGTAGTTCGCAACGTGGTAGCCCGGATGAGCGGAGCGATATCCGGGAAAGCGGGTGAGGACAACCCCGGATGTCGCTGCGCTCATCCGGGCTACGCAATGACGGTGATGCCGCGAATGACGACTAGGGAGAAAAATCTTGAAATCCACCCCGTTCGATCTCACCGGTAAAGTCGCCGTCGTCACCGGCTCCAGCCGCGGCATCGGCCGTTCCTCCGCCGAACTGCTGGCCAAACTCGGCGCCAAGGTGGTGATCTCCAGCCGCAAGGCTGACGCCTGCGAGGTCGTGGCCGACGGCATCAGGAAGGCGGGCGGCGAGGCCCATGTGATTGCCTGCAACATCTCGCGCCGCGATGAAGTCGAGGCGCTGATCAAGGGCGCGAGCTCGCATTACGGCAAGATCGACATCCTGGTCTGCAACGCCGCGGTCAACCCGTATTACGGCCCGCTGCTCGACATCAAGGACGACGCCTTCGACAAGATCATGGCCTCCAACGTCAAGAGCAACCTCTGGCTCTGCCAGCTTGCGATTCCGCAAATGGCCGAGCGCTGCAACGGTTCGGTGGTGATCGTCTCCTCGATCGGGGGCTTGCGCGGCTCGACCGTGATCGGCGCCTACGGAATTTCCAAGGCCGCCGATTTCGCGCTGTGCCGCAGCCTCGCCGGCGAATGGGGCCCGAAGGGCGTGCGCGTCAATTGCGTTGCGCCGGGCCTGGTCAAGACCGATTTCGCCCGTGCGTTGTGGGAAGACGAAGAGCGCCTGAAGCGCCGCTGCGCCACCACGCCGCTGCGGCGCATCGGCGAGCCCGACGAAATCGCAGGTGCCGTCGCCTATCTCGGCTCGGATGCCTCGAGCTTCATGACCGGGCAGACGATTGTGGTCGACGGCGGCGTCACGACGGCGGCGGTTTAGGCGCTATTTCCCTCTCCCGCTTGCGGGGGAGGGTGCCGAGCAACGCGAGGCGGGTGGGGGCTCTCTCCACGAGTCGGAGTCGCGGCAAGAGCCCCCACCCCAGCCCTCCCCCGCAAGCGCGGGAGAGGGGGCGCAGCCGTCGTCCCTGCGCACGCAGGGACCCATACCGCGTTGCGCTCTCGGCCGAAAAGAGATGGCGGACGTTCTTCGCAAAACTGACGCCGGTGGTTGATGGTGTGGACGGCCCCCTACGGCATCGAGTGTGCCAGAATGAGGTTGTTGTAAATCTCAGACAAGGGAGCCGTCCGTGAAGCAGATTATCCGAGTTGGCATGGATACGTCGAAGCATATTTTTCAGCTG
>DATGGY010000156.1:0-6610 GCA_035308285.1 Bradyrhizobium sp.
GTCCGGATTGAACATCAAAGCGACCCGCGACAGATCCGGCTTGACGTCGCCGAGCAGGTTGACCCACTTACCGACCATGTCGGGCTCGATGAATGAGAAGCCGGTGATATTGCCCCCCGGGTGCGCAAGATTCGAAATGAACCCCTGATTGACTGGATCACTCACCACCGCGAATACGATTGGAATGGTGCTCGTCGCTGGTCGCAGCGCAACCATGACACCACTTGAATTTGCCACAATGACGTCAGGCGCCAGCTTGACCACTTCCGCCACATTCTTATGGATCGACTCCAGATTGGTCACGGCAAACCGATACTCGATCTGAACGTTGCGCCCTTCAATCCATCCCAAATCGCGCATACCCAATCGGAATGCCTTGACACGGTTTATCGCTTCGGGGTCTTTTTCGGCGAGGCCAAGCAGCATGCTGACCGTTCGCATCCGGTCGGTGCGCTGCGCCCGCGCCGCAAGCGGCCACGTTGTTGCAGCACCGCCGACAAGCGTGATGAACTCGCGCCGTTGCATTGAGCTGTCCCCCGAACCTCGAGTGCCACGCCTTGTGCAATGGCCAAGACTAGCACTTTGCGACCTGGCGGCGAATCGGAATCGGGCTTAAATGATAATCAGGCCCCACGTCCGGTCGATGGGATCGGCATGACGCGCTGACGCGCAATCAGTGCCCGCCTCGAACCTTTCGATCAGGATCCTCGTCGATCGGAGGAGGCCACGTTCCACAATCGAAGCTTCGGCCCAAGCCGGGGCAGACCCCGCCCGAGCGATAGTAAGGCCTGGCAACAGGCCACGGCTGACCGACATACCCCGAACCGGCGAAGTCCCTGTGGATCTTCTTATGCTTCATTTGTTTGCCGCCGTGCGTCGCGGCGTCGGCCGCTGTAACCGTGGGAACCAGCGCGAGCGCGGTTGTGCACGCGGCCAGTGTGAGAAACCTGATCGCAAGTTTGTTCATGCGCCTCTCCGTCAAATCATGTGTGGAGGCCCATTGACGGTACACCGCGCCGGAACGAACATTCCAGCGCGATCACACCAGTTTGAAAATCTTTGCAGTCGTTGGCGCGGACTCGGGCATCCGACATTGGCCGGGCTGCCGGCTTCTTCGCGGTTCGCGTCAGCGTTCGTAGCTCTGATGCTGGAGTGGGCTTGCGACGAAGCTAGGAAATAAAACTCTTGAAACCTTCTAAAAGATTTAGTAGTGTTTCTTACCGAATTGGATAGTTATCATGGGCAAATACAGCCGGTTGGGCGAATTCCTGCGAGCGCAGCGGACCAAGGAGGTTCCGATGACGTTTGCGGAGATTGAGCGGGTCATCGGAAGCAAGCTGCCGCCGAACTCGCCTCGCTACCCGGCTTGGTGGAGCAACAATCCCTCCAACAACGTCATGACCAAGGTTTGGCTCGATGCCGGGTTCCGAACCGAGCAGGTAGATGTGAAGTCTCGCAAAATCGTGTTTCGCCGCACCGAACCAAGGCCTCCCCAAGCGTCGCCGCCTCCAAAAGTGGGCAAAGGCGGACGCCATCCGCTATTTGGCGCCTTGAAAGGACTCGTCCGTATCCCTCCGGGTGTCGACCTGACAGAGCCGGCTGACCCTGATTGGGGTAAAGTCTATGAGTGAGTTGTCGCCGCTGCTGCTCGACACTCACGCGGCAATCTGGATTACAGAAGATCAGCCGCTAGCGAAGGAGGCGATTGAAGCTATCGACGCGGCTTATCGGGCAGAAGGCATAATTTTTGTTTCCGCGATTACAGCTTGGGAGGTTGGCCTGCTCGTTTCTCGCAACCGCTTAAGCCTCGTCGCAAGACCGGAGCGCTGGTTTCAGCGGCTGCTCGCCATTCCCGGCGTTCGGCTTGCCGATCTCTCGCCGGACATACTAATCGCGTCCTCATTCCTGCCGGGCGAGCCACCTCGCGATCCGGCCGACCGCATCATACTCGCGACTGCACGCGAACTCGGCGCAACGCTGATTACGCGGGATCGTTTGCTATTGAAGTACGGTGAGAATGGTCAAGTCAGCACGATCCCGTGCTGAGACACTTACCCGAAAATTTGCTTGCTCACTCCGCCGCCGTCGGCTTGGTGCCTGCGCCGTAGCGCTGGTCGATATAGTCGATCACCAGCGCCTTGAAGTCGGCGGCAATGGAAGGACCGCGCAGGGTGCGGAACTTCTTGCCGTCGACGAATACGGGTGCGGCCGGCGCTTCGCCGGTCCCGGGCAGCGAGATGCCGATATTGGCATGCTTGGATTCGCCGGGTCCGTTGACGATGCAGCCCATCACCGCGACGTTGAGCGCCTCGACGCCGGGATAGCGGGTTTTCCAGTTCGGCATTTCGTCGCGAATGAAATCCTGGATCGAGCGCGCCAGCTCCTGGAACGTGGTCGACGTGGTGCGGCCGCAGCCGGGGCAGGCCGCCACCAACGGCACGAAGGTGCGGAAGCCCATGGTCTGCAGCAATTCCTGCGCGACCTGCACTTCCAGCGTGCGATCGCCGCCGGGCTCCGGCGTGAGCGAAATCCGGATGGTATCGCCGATGCCGTCCTGCAAGAGGATGCCAAGCGCGGCCGATGAGGCGACGATGCCCTTCGATCCCATGCCGGCCTCGGTGAGGCCGAGATGGATCGCGTAATCCGAGCGGCGGGCGAGTTCCTGATAGACCGCGATCAAATCCTGCACCGCGGAGACTTTCGCCGACAGGATCATCCTGTTCTTCGGCATGCCGAGTTCCTGGGCGCGCGCGGCTGAGAGCAGCGCCGACTGCACCATGGCTTCGCGGGTCACCGCGCGGGCATCGAGCGGATCGGGCGAGGCGGCGTTTTCTTCCATCAACTTGGTCAGGAGTTCCTGATCGAGCGAACCCCAGTTGGCGCCGATGCGCACCGGCTTGTTGTTCTTGTTGGCGATCTCGATGATGTCGGCAAATTGCGTATCGCGCTTGTTCTTGAAGCCGACATTGCCGGGATTGATCCGGTATTTGTCGAGCGCCTCGGCGCAGGCCGGATATTCCGCGAGCAGCTTGTGGCCGATGTAGTGGAAGTCGCCGATCAGGGGCGTGGCGATGCCGCGCTTGCGCAAGCCATCGCGGATATGCGGGACGGCGGCGGCGGCTTCTTCGCGGTCGACCGTGATGCGCACCATTTCCGAGCCGGCGCGCGAAAGTGCGGCGACCTGGGCCACCGTGCTCTCGACGTCGGCAGTGTCGGTATTGGTCATCGACTGCACGACAATCGGCGCAGCCCCGCCGACGGCGACATTGCCGACCATCACTTGCGTGGTCTTATGCCGGGCGCTAGCGCCCGCTTTCCGAAGTTCGTCTGTCATCGCGGCATCCTGTTAACGAACTTCGGAAAGCAAAGGGCGCTAGCAAATCCAATGATTCCAGTGCCGCTTTGCGATCTGAAGTTCCCTGCGCGAACTTGCGGCAACCTCTGTGGGAACTTCAGATCGGCGGCACTGCGGCCGGCGACGTCGCTCTCGGGCATTTTTTCGGGCTTGTTCATGGCGTCTCAAATATCAGGTTTCGGCGACATTCACCAAGGGCCGCCGGCAGATGGCGCGAGCCTAATCCAGTCGAAGCTTTTCCCTTATCGGTTCAATAGCTTACCCTGCCATTTCCGGCATAACGCAAGGCGGCGGGGAATTCTTACCGATGCGGTATATTGGACCGGAATCCCGCGATTAAAGACCGGACGCATGCGCGGTTCCCCTTTTTATCGTTGATCTCGGGGCATAGCATCGAACCCGGAACGTTCCAGGGAGGGGCACATGCGAGAGCGCAACGGGCTTATCACTACCGCGGAACTCGCCACCATCCTGGATCGCCCCGATCTTCGGCTGTTCGATTGTACCACCTACCTCGAATATCAACCGATTGGCAGCGACATCCCCTATGTCGCGGTGCCTGGCCGGCACACCTTCGAGGCTGCCCATATTCTCGGAGCGGATTTTCTGGATTTGCAGGGCGAGTTCTCCGACCAGAATACGAAACTGCACTTCATGATGCCTGCGGTCGTGCAGCTTGAGGCCGCGTTTGGCCGGCATGGCGTCGGCGCAAGAAGCCACGTGGTGCTGTACAGCATCGGCACGGCGATGTGGGCCACGCGATTCTGGTGGATGCTCAGATCGCTTGGTTTCAAAAACGTCTCGGTGCTGGATGGCGGACTGGACAAGTGGAAAGCGGAGGGCCGCCCGATCGAAGCAGGGCCTGCGAAGGGATATCCGCCGGCTATTTTCACGGCGGCGCCGCGGCAGGGATATTTCGTCGGCAGGCACGAAGTGCTTGCCGCCAGCGCGGATCGCAATACGGTCGTCGTCGATGCGCTCAATCCTCAATTCCACCAGGGTTTGGAGCCAAGCCGCTACGGTAGGCCCGGGCGCATCCCCGGCAGCGTCAACGTTTTTGCGGGCACTTTATTTGATCCGGAGACGAAGGCATTTATTCCGCTCGCCGAAGCGGAAACCAAATTTGCCGCGCAAGGAATAGCCAAGGACAAGCGCGTGATCGCCTATTGCGGCGGCGGTATCTCGGCCACCATCGATCTATTCCTGCTGCACCGGCTCGGCTATGACAACCTCACCCTTTACGACGGCTCGATGGGAGAGTGGGCGAAGGATGCATCGCTGCCGATCGAGACTGGCTGACCCGGACGAGAATCCGGAAGGTTGGGCTCCGGCGCAATCTTTGATCCAAGACCATCGGGCCCGTTCACGAGGTAAAGCCCCGCGATCACCAGAAGCGCCGCGGCGCCGAATGTCAGGGTCAGAGCTTCGTGCAGGATGACGTAGCTGGCCAGGACGCCAAACAATGGGGTGATAAAAGTAAACGCCGACAACTTGCTGGCCGAATAGGTCTTGACCAGCGCAAACCAGAGCAAAAACGTCAATCCGACCACCCAGATCGCCTGATAGACCATCAGCGATAACGCCAAGGGCCCGGGAAGGTGGGGAAGCGATTCGCCGGAAATCCAGGCCGCCAGCGCCAGAATCGGCACCGACAGCGCGACCTGATAGCCGAGCGCCTTTTCAGGCGGCGCCCGAAGTAGCCGCGTCGCCTTCACCAGAAGCGTCGTGGCCGCCCACAAGGCGCCGCCGCCGACGATCATCAGGTCCCCTATAAGCACATTGGCATCGACATTGGCCTGGGGAACGCCGATGGCGAGTGCGACGCCGGCGAAGCTCAAGGCAAGCCCCGACCATTGCGATGCGCGCAGACGCTCGCCGAGAAACTGGTAGGAGCCGAGCGCGACAAAAAACGGCGCGGTGTAGAGGAACACCACCGCGCGCGACGCCGAGGTGAAGAGCAGTCCGCGATAGATCAGGACGAATTCGAAGCCGAACAACATCCCCGCGAACAGGCCGGCCGCAAGGGTGCCGTCGGCGGCAAACATCCTCACGCCGCGCAAGCGGGCAACCAGCAACAACACCGGAAGCGCGCCGGCGGAGCGGATCGTCGCCTGCAACATCGGCGGAATGTCGGGGAGAGCCAATTTCACCGCGACCTGGTTAAAACCCCAGCTCAGGCAGAGCATGAGCATCAGCGCCACTGCGCCCGCGCCGAGCGGACGCCCGGCCGGGGTCGTCGCCAATTTGTCTGAAGCCATGTAACCTCGCGCCGGCTTGTCTTCTTAATTCTGACAATGCGAACAAATGCCGGCGATTTCGACCACCGACATTTTTGGCGCAAAACCCGTGGCGCGCGCAGCCGCGTTGAGGCTTTGCGCCACGGCGGCTGCCGGAATTTCACCGACCGAGCCGCAGCGCTCGCAGATCAAAAACGCCACCGTGGCGGCCGCATCATGGTCATGGGCGCAGGCGAGGAATGCATTGCGGCTCTCGATGCGGTGGACGAGGCCGTTTTCCATCAGGAAATCGAGCGCGCGGTAGACCGTGATCGGCGCCGGCCGCGGCATCGATTTGGCGAGTTCGTCGATGACCTCATAGGCGCCAAGCGGGCGGTGACTGGCGAGAAGCGCCTGCAGCACCTGACGGCGGATCGGCGTGAATTTCTGCGAGTTTTGCGCGCAGACCCGCTCGGCATGTTGCAGCGCGTCGGCGGTGCAACGGCCGTGATCGTGGTCGGGCGCGGGAAACGTCGGTTTGGCGAGCCTCATTGTGGCCAACCTAGCATCTTGGCGCGTAAACCAAAATCCCGCTGTGGCGGCTGGTTCCATCGGCCAGCCATGTGCTTTCGGCGGGTCAGCCCTTCAACGTCACGCCATCCAAAAATTCATAAGCAAGCTTATTATTGCCAAAGCTTACGGAGATCAACCTGTGCCCCGCAGTTCCGTGGATATGAACTTTCTGTTCACGCTTGGTGAGTTGTCGCGGCTGATACGCGCCTATGCCGACAAGCAGGCGGCGCGCTACGGCATTACCCGCGCGCAGTGGGCTGTATTGGCCAAGGTGGAGCGCGCCGAAGGTCTCAAACAATCGGAGCTCGCCGAACAGATGGAAATGCAGCCGATCACGTTGACGCGATTGGTCGACCGGCTCTGCGACAATGGCTGGATCGAGCGGCGCAGCGACGAGAACGATCGCCGCGTCAACCGGCTTTATTTGCGGAAAGCCGCGCGGCCGCTGCTCGGCAAGTTGAGCGGG
>DATGGY010000157.1:0-22515 GCA_035308285.1 Bradyrhizobium sp.
GACAAGGTGATGGCGAATTCCCGAAACAGCCGTCCGACCACGTCTCCCATGAACAACAGAGGGATCAGCACCGCGATCAGGGACACCGTCAGCGAGATGATGGTGAAGCCGATCTGCTCCGAGCCGCGAAGTGCGGCTTGCAAGGGCGTGTCGCCCTCTTCGAGGAAGCGGGAGATATTCTCGATCACGACGATGGCGTCGTCGACCACGAAGCCGGTCGCAATCGTCAGCGCCATCAGAGAAAGGTTGTTGAGGCTGAAACCGAACATATACATGGCGCCGAGCGTGCCAACCAGCGACAACGGGACTGACAGGCTCGGGATCAATGTCGCCCGCGCGTTGCGCAGGAACACGAATATCACCAGCACCACCAGGATGACGGCCAGCGTCAACTCGAATTCCACATCCTGCACGGAGGCGCGGATCGTGACGGTGCGGTCGGTCAGGATATTGAGATCGATCGCGGCCGGCAGCGAGGCCTGCAGTTGCGGCAACAGCGCCTTGATTCCTTCGGCCACCGAGATGACGTTGGCGCCGGGTTGCCGCTGGATATTCAGGATGATGGCCGGCGTTTCGTTCATCCAGGCGCCGAGCTTGTCGTTCTGGGCGCCATCGATGACGTCGCCAACGTCGCTGAGCCGGACCGGATTGCCGTTCTTGTAGGCGACGATCAATGACTTGTAGTCGCTGGCGTTCCTGATCTGATCGTTGGCGTTGATGGTGTAGGCGCGCATCGCCCCGTCGAAATTCCCCTTGGGCGTGTTGATATTGGCGTTGCTCAGCGTGGTGCGAAGATCGTCGATGTTGAGTCCATAGGCGGCGAGCTTGCGGATATCGGCGCGGATTCTCACCGCCGGCCGTTGGCCGCCGCTGATGCTGACGAGGCCCACGCCTGGAAGCTGCGAGATCTTTTGCGCTAGACGGGTGTCGACGAAATCCTCTACCTGCGTCAGCGGCATTGTCTTGGACGTCAATCCCAGCGTCAGGATTGGGGCGTCCGCCGGATTCACCTTGGCGTAAATCGGTGGCGCGGGGAGGTCAGCCGGCAAGAGGTTGCCGGCGGCGTTGATCGCGGCCTGCACCTCTTGTTCGGCAACGTCCAGGGAGATCGTCAGCCCAAACTGCAGGGTGATGACGGAGGCGCCCGCCGAGCTTACCGAGCTCATCTGGTTCAGATTGGGCATCTGCCCGAATTGCACCTCCAGCGGCGCGGTCACGGACGACGTCATCACGTCGGGGCTGGCGCCAGGGTAGAAGGTCTGGACCTGGATCGTCGGGTAGTCGACCTCCGGCAGGGCCGCGACCGGCAGGAACCTGAACGCCAGCAAGCCCGACAGCATGATGGCTATCATCAGCAAAGTAGTTGCGACCGGCCGGAGAATGAACGGCTGCGATGGGCTCATTGTTTTTGTCCGCCGTCGGAACGCCTCTTCTTGCCGCCCGACTGGTCCTGATCCGGCGACTTGGTGTTCGGTGAAGCGGTCGGGTTGGTCTCCGATCGCACGTTGATCTTCGCGCCGTCCCGCAGTTTGTCGGCGCCGTCGATCACGACGCGGTCGCCCGGCGTCAATCCGGAGAGAACCTCCACGCGATCGCCGTCGGTCACACCGAGCTTGACCGGGCGAACCGACACCGTGTTGTCGGCATTGATGAGGTAGACGAACGTGCCCGGCACACCGCGCTGGATGCCTGACGTCGAAATCGACGTGACGTCTTTATGCGTGTCGAGCAGCAGGCGGATGTTGACGAACTGGTTTGGGTAAAGGACTCGATCTTCGTTCGAAAATAGCGCCCGCAGTTTTATGGTTCCGGTTGTCTGGTCGATCTGGCTGTCAAAGGTTTGCAGCGTGCCGTCGACGATCTTGATGCTGTTGCTGCGATCATACGCGGTTGCGGGCAATTGCGCGCCCGCCTGGATGCGTTTTGCAATCGATTGCAGATTGTCCTCAGGCACCGTGAACAGAACACTGATCGGCTGCAACTGCGTGATGACCACCAGACCATTGGTGTCGCCGGGCGTCACATAATTGCCCTGGTCGACCAAGCGCAGCCCGACGCGGCCATCGAGCGGCGATACGATCCGGCAATATTGCAGGTTCACCTCGGCGGATTTGACCGAGGCCCGGTCGGCCTCAACCGTGCCCTGATCCTGCGCCACGAGGGCGATTTGGGTGTCCAGCGTCTGGTGCGGCACCGCATTCTGCGCCGCCAAACCCTGGTAGCGAGCGAGATCGACCTGCGCGCCTTTCAGCATCGCTTCGTCGCGTGCGAGCTGTCCCTTGGCCTGCGCCAGCGTGGCTTCGTAGGGCCGCGGATCGATTTCAGCGAGCAGATCGCCCTTCTTGACTTCGTCGCCCTCCGTGAAGTCGACTTTCAGCAAGTAACCGCTGATCTGGGTTCTGATGGTCACGGTCGCCAGCGACGCCACCGTACCCAGCGCGTTGATGCTGACCCCGATGTCACCTTTTCCGACGACCTCGGGCACGATCGACATCGGCCCAGCATTGCGGCCGCCACCAGTCTGCTGTGGCGCGCTGCCTTGCCTGCTCCACCAGACGATGCCGGCAACCAGGAGCAAAACGACGACGGATGTCAGGGCAAACCGTCGGCCCGTCCGCGGTTTTGCAATCTTGGAAGCGCCAATTGAAGGCGCCTGCTTAAGGTTTTTTATCGGTTGGTCCATGAACCTGCCATCGAATGGGTAGTGTGGGCGATCGCAGCGATTCTCCCGGTTTGCCTGTTGAACCGCCTCCGAGGTTCACTGGCAACGCATTTGAACGCCTCCGATTGATGTTGTCGTATTAACAATCGGAAAGGATTGCACTTTTCGGTTCGGACGGAGACGGCCTGCCAAGCAAAATGTGTTTCGGGAGCGGGAACGCCCCCGCGGGATCTCAAGGCGCATTTCTACCAAAACAGCATATTTTGAACCTATCCGAGGCCTGCCACAAGGCCGCGCCCCAGGGCGGGCAAATCCACGGGTTGGATGCTCAGATTTTGGGTTCCGTAGAGGAAGAAGCGTACTTCCGGCACGTCCGTCGGCGCGGGATCAAATACCCGCCGACACGACCTACTGATTCGCCGGTCGCGGCGATGACACAGAGGCAGCGACCGTCGATGCCGTCAACAGCCAAGCCTCAGGCCGCGACATCCCATAGTCTGGACGAGCCCCTTACCAAGGCCTTGCGTCCCATCGGCGTGATGACCGGCGCATCGCCGCTCATCACCGCAAGGCCAAGCGCGACGAGATCCTCAAGCACGAATCGACTCAACGCCGAAAGCCGTAAGCCCGGCGCGCGAAGCGCCTTGAGGGTTTCCCATTGATCGGGTGAGAGGTCATAGTCGATTTCGTCGCTCATGGTGCCTCAATGAGGTCGGCTTGCACGGACCTCTTACAGAGCGAGCGTGAACGCGATGCGACCGCAATGAGTCGGAAATTCGAACATGCGTGCAACTTTTCTTGAATCGCCGGGCGTTCGTCACGTTCAGTAACGCGGCTGTCACATCAACGTGTCAATGGACAGCATCGACCACGGCGAATCAGATGGCGCGATACTGGATGTCGTTGCCCGATCGGATCAACAATCTGAAGGCAACTATGCTGCCAAAGCCGCCCGACAGCCGCGGCAGGCTGAAGGGCCTGGGTATCGTCGTCAGCATTGCCATCGCCGCGGTTGCGGTATCGGTGCTGACGCATACGCTCGGGAATATCGACTACGATCAGGTAATCGAAGTGATCCGGCATACCAGCTCCGGTCTCATTGCGCTGGCCGCGATGCTGGTGGTCACATCCTATCTCAGCCTGACGCTTTATGACCTCCTGGCGCTTCGGACGATCGCAGGACCGGTCGGGAATCTACGGCGGCTTCCACTGCTACGGAAGATGCTGAAAGACAACGGTGGCCCGACGGCGGCTACCACATGCAGCCGGCGCAGCATCAGACTATCCCATTCCGTCAGTACGGTTTCCGGCATCGCTGCGCCATGGTTTTCATCTGCTGCGGCAGGGAACGCCGGCACGCGTTCAAAACAAGCAATCTCGATGGATTGATCGAGGAAGCGCGCCGGCAAGCCATAAGAGTTCGGCCCTTGACATACACTATATTAGTGTCTCCGTTTCGCCTGAGGTCCGATACGGTGCCGATCACAGATTGAGCATGATGCAAACCGAACGAGCAACCGTTACGCGGCGCGACTTGCTGTTCCTGATCGGCGCAGTGTCAGGCAGTGCGGCGATGTACCATGCGATGACGAGCCTGGGGTTTGCATCCGACTCCGGCTACAAGGGGCCGATTGCGCTCGGCGGCGATCCGAAGGGCGCCTCGGTTCTGATCCTCGGCGCCGGACTTGCGGGGATGACGGCGGCGCTGGAACTGCGCAAGGCGGGATACAAGGTTCGCATTCTGGAGTTCAACAATCGCCCGGGAGGCCGCAACTGGACGCTGCGAGGCGGAGATTCCTACACCGAACTCGGCGGCTTCCGCCAGACTTGCGAGTTCGAACCGGGGCTCTACATCAATCCAGGGCCGTGGCGGATTCCCTATCACCACCGCGCGCTTCTCGATTACTGCAAGCGCCTCGGCGTCGCGCTCGAGCCGTTCATCCAGCTCAACCACAACGCCTTCTTGCACGCGGCCGGCGCATTCGGCGGCGTTCCGCAGCGCATTCGCGATATCAAGACGGATTTCCAGGGGCAGATTTCGGAATTGCTGGCCAAGGTGACCCAGCAGGGCAGACTCGACGAAGCGGTGTCGAAGGAGGATCGCGAAATCCTGCTGCAGGCGTTGAAGAGTTGGGGCGCGCTCGATGCCAACTATGCCTACAAGGCAAATCTCGTTTCCGGTGACTTCAGGGGCTATGCCCGGGCGCCCGGCGGTGGCCTTGGCGCAGCGCCTGTGCCCGGCGAACCGGTCCAACTGTCGGAAATTCTCAAGTCGCGGCTCTGGCGTTACTTGCAGAATTTCGCGCTGCATACCTTTCAGGCCACGATGTTTCAGCCGGTTGGCGGCATGGATGCGATCGGCAAGGCATTCGCCAGAGAGGTCGGCGACCTCATTCGCTTCGATGCGAAAGTGACCCGGATCCGGCAAGACGACCGCGGCGTCACCGTCACCTACACCGATCTCAAGTCGCCCGCGACGCCGCAACAGGCGAAGGCGGATTGGTGCGTATGCACCATTCCGCTCTCGATCCTGAGCCAGATTCCAATCGATGTGAGCGGCCGCATGAAGGCAGCCATTGACGCGGTGCCCTATATGCCCTCCGTCAAGATCGGCTTGCAGTTCAAGCGCCGCTTTTGGGAGGAGGACGAGGCGATCTATGGCGGCATCGGCTACACCGATCTGCCGATCCGCCAAATCGCCTATCCAAACACCGGATTCAACAACACCGGCAAAGGCGTCCTTCTCGGCGGATATCTTTTCGGCGGCCGCAATGCCTATGAATTCACGGCGATGCTGCCCGCCGAGCGCGTCGCGCGCGCGGTCGAACTCGGCGCCCGCCTTCACCCGCAATACGCCAGCGAATACGAAAACGGCATTGCGGTCGCCTGGCACCGGGTGCCCTTTACGCTGGGCTGCGCCGGCAGTTGGACCGATCAGGCAAGGGTGGAGCATTACGACAATCTCTGCCAGATCGACGGCAGGATCGTGCTGGCCGGTGAGCACGCCTCCTACATTCCCGCCTGGCAGGAGGGAGCGATCCTGTCGTCGCTGGACGCCATCGCCCGGCTGCATGATCGCGTGGTCAAACAATGAGCGAAACACCGGGATCGGTGAGGCGAGGAAAGGCGAGCCGGCGCGGCGCCGTCGTCGCGACAAGTTGGGCGACGCTCTTGCTGTTCGCGTTTCCGGTATTCGCGCAAGGCACCGGGCCTTCGGCGTCCGAACCCGCTTTGAGCCAAGGATTCGGATTTGTCGAGAAGAGCGGTGAAGCGCTGTTTACCAGCGTCTGCCAGGGGTGCCACATGTCCGACGGCAAGGGCGCGACGGGCGCCGGAACCTATCCATCGCTTGCCGGCAACGGCAATCTCGGGTCCAGCGGATATCCGATCGGGATTGTCATCAATGGGCAGCGCGGAATGCCGCCATTCGGGGCGATGATGAACGATGAGCAGGTCGCCGCTGTCGTCAACTACGTGCGGACGCATTTCGGCAACCGTTATGAGGATGCGGTGACCGCCGAAGATGTTCGCTCGGTTCGCCGTTGAAACGTTTTGAAGGTGCGAGGGCAGCGGAGGAAGGCGGGGGTCGGCAATGATTGCCGAATCGGAATGGCTGAGTGGCGGCACGGCCATGCGCGGCATCTTGCAAGCCGACTGGTTAGCTGTCTGAATTCTAAGAAAAGCAGGAGGGCAGGATGTTCGGGACATCGGAGTTGGAAGGTTTCTTTTCGCGAAACGGCTTGTGGTTCGCCTGCCTCGCCGCCCTGTTCTCGATCCTTTCGGCTTTGCCGCGCGCTGCGGCCGCGGAAGGTATGAGCCCGCAACAGCAACTCGCCTTCGAGATCTACAAGGAGCTGATCGAGATCAACACCGTGACGGCAAGCGGCGACACCGCGCGCGCTGCGGAGGCGATGGCGGCGCGTCTGCGGGCCGCAGGTTTTGCGGAGGCCGATATTCACGTGTTCTCGTCGGCGCCGCGCAAGGGCAATCTGGTTGCCCGGCTGCACGGCACCGGCGCGCGCAAGCCGATCCTGCTGCTGGCGCATCTCGACGTCGTGCCGGCCAACCGCGAGGATTGGTCGGTCGATCCGTTCGCGCTGACCGAAAAGGACGGCTATTTCTATGCGCGCGGCAGCGGCGACGACAAATACATGGCGGCGGCCTTCATCGCCAACCTCATCCGCTACAAGCAGGAGGGCTACAAGCCCGACCGCGATATCATCGTTGCGCTCGAGACCGATGAGGAAATCCTCGACCGCGACGCGCTCGGGATCCAATGGTTGCTCAAGAATCATCGCGACCTGATCGATGCGGAGTTTGCGCTGAACGAGGGCGGCGGCGTGGGCCTCAGGGGCGGAAAAGCGATCAGGAACAGCGTGCAGACCACCGAAAAGGTCTCGCTGAGCTACCGGCTCGACGTCAGAAACAAGGGTGGCCACAGCTCGATCCCGACCAGGGACAACGCGATCTACCATCTTGCGGAGGGATTGGTGCGGCTCTCGAAGTTCAGCTTTCCGTTCAAGCTCAATGAGACGACGCGCGCCTATTTCGAGCGCACCGCGCCGTTCGAGGACGAACAGACCGCTGCCGATATGCGCTCGGTGCTGTCGGAGAAACCTGATCCGGCCGCGATGTCCTTTGTGCGGCTCGCCGCCAATCCCGTCTATAACGCGCAACTGCGTACCACCTGCGTGGCGACGATGCTCGAGGGCGGGCACGCAGTGAACGCCTTGCCCCAACTGGCGAGCGCCAAGGTCAATTGCCGGATCATGCCGGGCGAGCCCGTCGAGGAGGTCAAGGCGACGCTGGAGCGCGTGCTCGCGGATGACCAGATCGCCGTCACGCAGCTCGGTCAGCCGGTCCTGAGCGCGCCATCGGCGCTGCACGAGGAGATCATGGGATCGATCGAGAAATTGTCGCACGAATTCTGGCCTGATGCGGTCGTGCTTCCGACCATGAGCTCGGGCGCT
The DNA here is from genome assembly GCA_035308285.1 of Bradyrhizobium sp. Taxonomy (GTDB): domain Bacteria; phylum Pseudomonadota; class Alphaproteobacteria; order Rhizobiales; family Xanthobacteraceae; genus Bradyrhizobium. The sequence goes on from DATGGY010000157.1 coordinate 7,633, forward strand.
ACCGACGGAAGCTATCTGCGCAACGCCGGCATTCCGACCTATGGCCATTCCGGCCTGGCCGGCGACATCAACGATGTCCGCGCGCATGGAAAGGACGAGCGGGTCCTCGTGAAATCGTTCTATGAGGGCGGAGAGTATCTCTATCGGCTTGTCAAATTGCTGTCCGGCGGCGGCCCTCAGAAATAGACAACGATGTTAGATCGCCGGCCATGCCGGGAAGTTCAACGGCCGATCCGGCGAGCCGTCAACCCGCTACTTCCGAATACCGCGTCGCCGGCACTTCTTGCTCGATCGCTTTTTCTTCCTGAACGATCTTCGGCTTGCGCAGCCAGACGTAGATCTGGGCGGCGATCAACACGACGCAGATGAAGAGGAAGAATGCGCTGATCGGACGCTCGATGAACGTCATCAGGTCGCCGCGGGAGATCAGGAGGCTGCGCCGGAAGTTTTCCTCAAAGCGCGGGCCCAGCACGAAGCCGAGCAGGATCGGCGCCGGATGAAAATCGAGCCGCAGCAGGATGTACCCCACGACGCCGATCACCAGCGTCTCGCCGACCTGGAACATGTCGTTGCTGGCGGCGTAGACCCCGATACAGACAAAGAACATCGCGCTCGGATAGAGGTAACGATAGGGGATGCTCAAGAGCTTCACCCAAAGCCCGATCATCGGCACGTTGAGAACGACCAGGAGGATATTTCCGATCCAGAAGCTGGCGATCAGGCCCCAGAAGATGTCGGCGTGCTGGCTGATCAGTTGCGGACCGGGAACGATGCCATGAATGATCAGTGCGCCGAGCAGCAATGCCATCACAGTGTCGCCGGGGATGCCGAGGCTCATGGTCGGGATGAAATCGCCCTGCACCGAGGAATGCGTCGAGGCTTCCGGGCACGCAACGCCCTCGATCGCGCCGTGACCGAAGCGCTCCGGTGTTTTCGAAATTTTCTTCTCGGTGGCGTAGGACACGAACGAAGCGATGGTCGGACCGGTGCCGGGAATCAGCGCGCACAGGCTGCCGAGAAAAGTGCCGCGGATCATCGGCCAGAACGCCCTCTTGAGGTCGGCCTTCGACGGGAACATGTCGGAGATTCCGACCTTGGCGTATTTCATGTCGACCGATTCGGTATTGTTGATGCTGTTCATGAACTCGGCGATGCCGAACATGCCGAGCGCGAGCGCGATGATTTCGACGCCGTCGAACAGCTCGGTGATACCGAAGGTGAAACGCGGCTGACCGGTCTCGATGTCGGATCCGACGATGCCGATCAAGAGACCGAGAACCGTCATCGCGACGCCCTTGAGCGGGGAGCCCTTGGCGAGCGTCGATCCCGCCAGCAATCCCACCAGCATCAGCGAGCACACTTCGGCGGGTCCGAATTCCAGCGCCACCTTGACCAGGAACGGCGCGAGGAAAATCATCTCGGTGATGCCGAAGGATGCGCCGATAAAGGCGGCGATGACGGTGATGCCGAGCGCCGTGCCGCCCTTGCCCTGCTTGGTGAGCGGAAAGCCGTCGAGACAAGTGACGGCATGAGGCGGATGGCAAGGCAGATTCAACAAAATCGAGCAGATGGCGCCGCCATACTGGGCGCCATAGTAGACGCCGGACAGCATCAGGATCGCAGGCACCGGATGCATGCCGAAGGTGAGCGGCAACAGAATTGAAATCGTTGCAACCGGCCCCATGCCCGGCAACACGCCGACCAGGTTGCCGACCAGCACGCCGAGGAAGCAATACATCAGATTGTGCGGCTCGAGCGCGACGCCAAAGCCGTACCAGAGATCGGTAAGCGCAGTTGAGATCACAGATTCACCCCGCGCAGCAGCGGAAAGGGAATGTTCAGGAGATAATGGAACAGGATCACGCCGAACACGGTGACGCCGCTCGCCAGGATCAGGGACGATTTGTAGGTGGCGGTTTTGTCGCCCAGCGCGCAGACAAAGACACAGGCGAACACCGCCGGGATCATGCCGCCATAGTATCCGATGATGATGAACAGGATGGGACCGGCGAGGATGCAGAACCAGCCGAACCATTGCGGGTTGTCGGGCAGGAATTTCCTGTCGTCGGGTTCGGATGATCCAAGGGCAGTGCCGGCGATCAGAATGCCAAGAAAGGCCAGGACGACGCCAAGCACGACCGGCATGAAGCCGGGGCCCATGCGGGCGAGGCTGCCGAACTTATAGCCCGAGCCGGTCATCGCGGCTCCCACGCCGAGCAGAACCATCAGGCCGCCGGCGTAGTAGTCGCGCTTCCAGGTAAACTTCTCCGACAACAGCGTTTTCTCCAGATTTTTTAGGCCGCGGACCCTACCCGTAGAGACGAGGCCTGTCGATATGGCCTCATTTCACTTTTGCTACAGGCAAGGGACCGCTGTTAAGGCGAAACCCTATCTCAGTTTATCGAGCGATAAAATCGGGAAATTTGGCGCGGGCCGGCGATCCGTCCTCGGCAAAGCGGGACCGCCAATCAGCCTTTGCTGACGCCAGCAAAAGGCCTAGAATTCCGCGGGTCGCTGGAATTTCCGGCCTGTTTGTTCGAGCGAATCCTTCCAAACCAATCACAGGTACCATGAAATGAGCCAACTCATTTTCCGCGCCGGCGATTTCACGTTTCAGGCTCGTTTCGAAGAACAATTGGCGCCCAAGACCTGCGCCGCCTTCCGCCGTGCGATGCCGTTCGAGAGCCAGGCGATCCATGTACGCTGGAGCGGCGAAGGGGTCTGGATGCCGCTCGGCGATCTCGATTTCGGCGTGAGCTTCGAGAACCATACGAGCTATCCGGCGCCCGGCCAGATCATTCTCTATCCCGGCGGCATCAGCGAAACCGAGATTCTTCTGGCCTATGGCGGGGTGCATTTCGCGAGCAAGGTCGGCCAGCTCGCAGGCAATCATTTCATCACGTTGACCTCGGGTCTTCAGAATCTGCCCGCGCTCGGCAAGACCGTGCTCTGGAACGGCGCGCAGAAAGTCCGCTTCGAGGAAGTGTAGATGGCCGAGCTCGGGTATCCCAGGGATCTCCATGGTTACGGCCGCAATCCGCCTCATCCGCACTGGCCCGGCAATGCGCGCATCGCCGTGCAGTTCGTGGTGAATTTCGAGGAAGGCGGCGAAAACAGCATTCTGCACGGTGACCGCGCCTCGGAGGCGTTCCTCTCCGATGTGCTCGGCGCGCAACCCTGGCCCGGGCAGCGTCACCCCAATATCGAATCTATGTTCGAGTACGGCTCGCGCGCGGGCTTCTGGCGGCTATGGCGCATATTCACCGAACGCAAATTGCCAACGACGGTTTTCGGCGTCGCGAGCGCCTTGAAGCGAAATCCGCAAGTGGTGGCTGCGATGAAGGAAGCCGGCTGGGATATTGCCAGCCACAGCCTGAAGTGGGTCGAGCACAAGGATATGTCGGAGGCCGAGGAGCGGGTAGAGATTGCGGACGCGATCCGTGTCCACACCGAAGCGACCGGGCAGCGCCCGCTTGGCTGGTACACCGGGCGGACGTCGATCAACACGGTGAGGCTCGTGATGGAGGCCGGCGGTTTCCTATATTCTTCCGACTCTTATGCCGACGATCTGCCCTACTGGATCAAAGGGCCTGCGGGGCCGCATCTGATCATCCCCTATAGCCTCGACGTCAACGACATGCGCTTTGTCAATGCGCAGGGCTTCGGTAACGGCGACCAGTTCTTCACCTACCTCAAGGACAGTTTCGACGTGCTCTATGCGGAAGGCGAGACCTCGCCCAAGATGATGTCGATCGGCCTGCACTGCCGGCTCGTCGGGCGCCCGGGACGGGCGGCATCGCTGATGCGGTTTCTCGACTACATCACTGGCCACGAACGGGTCTGGGTGCCGACGCGCCTGCAGATCGCCCAGCACTGGCACGCCAATCTCTCACATCTTGCGGCCAACGCGCCGCATGTCGAATAGCCCGGACCAGGACTTTAGCGCGCGCAGCGGGAAGCCCCCGCTTCGGGTGCGGATCAGTGTCCCGCCATGTGCCGGCCGATCTCCGTGAGGTCGGCTTCGCTGGCACGTGCTTCATAGACGAATTGGCCGTGGAACATCACCACCAGCCGATCCGAGAGTTCGAGCAGTTCGTCGAGATCTTCGCTCACCAGCAACACCGCGGCGCCGCGGTTCCGGGCAGCCATGATTTCCGCGTGAATCTGCGCGACCGCGGCAAAGTCGAGCCCGAAGCAGGGATTGGCGGCAATGAGAACCTCGACCTCGCCGCCGAGCTCGCGCGCCAGCACGGTACGCTGCACATTGCCGCCGGAGAGCGCCGAGATCGGGGTATCGGGCGTGCGGGTCTTGATCTTGTAGAGAGCGATTTTTTTCTCCGCGTCGCCCCGGAAGGCGGCGCGGTTGAGCCACCAGCCGCCGGCGGCAAACGGGGCGCGGTCGAATTCGCGGAAGGCGATGTTGTCGGCGACGCTCATGCCGCCGACACAGGCGTTCTTCAGCGGTTCTTCCGGTAACAGCGACATCTTGTGCCGGCGCATTTCCTCGCGCCTGGCCTGATAGAGCTCGCCAACGACGCGGATTTCGCCGCTTTCGGCCTGGCGCTGGCCGGCAAGCACCTCGACGAGCTGCCGCTGGCCGTTACCGGAAACCCCGGCGATGCCGACGATTTCTCCGCCCCGCACCGCGAGCGAGACATCGCTAACCGCAGCCGCGCCCGCGTCATCGCGCGCGTTGAGCGCTTTGAGCTCGAGCCGGACAGAACCCATTTCTCCGACCCGGTGTGGTTGAAGGGTCAATTCCTCCGCGCCGATCATCATGCGCGCCATGCCGTCGGGGGTAAGATCGGCAACCTTGCCATGGCCCGCGAGTTTTCCGCGGCGAAGGATCGTGACCTCGTCGGCGAACGCCATCACCTCGCGGAATTTATGCGTGATCATCAGGATCGTCAGGCCGTCATTGACGACCATGGCGCGCAGCATGCCCAGCACCTCGTCGGCCTCGCCGGGCGTCAGCACCGAGGTCGGCTCGTCGAGAATGAGAAAGCGCCGCTTCAGGTAAAGCTGCTTGAGAATTTCGCATTTTTGCCGCTCGCCCGCCGAGATGTCGGAAACCCTGGCGTCGAGCGGCACCTTGAACGGCATGCGCGCCAGAAACGCTTCCAGCTCCTGTTTTTCCCTGCTCCAGTTTACAAGTGCGGGAACGTCGTCGCGCGCCAGCACCAGGTTTTCGGCAACCGTCATCGCGCCCACAAGCGTGAAGTGCTGGTAAACCATGCCAAGGCCGAGCGCGTGAGCATCCCTGGGGTTTGCGATCGCCTGCTCGCGGCCGCCGACCATCACGTCGCCCTCGGTTGGGCGATAATAACCCATGATGCATTTGACGAGCGTGCTCTTGCCGGCGCCGTTTTCGCCGAGCAGGGCATGGAACGAGCCGGGGCGGACTTTCAGTTCGACCTTGTCCAGTGCGAGGAAATCGCCGAACCGCATGGTCATGTTCAGCGCGTCCACCCCAAGCGGCCCGCTTGGTAACGGCGTCTCGCCGATGATCACGACAGGGCTCCGATCAACGCGGCCGAACTGGCGACCGCGCCGAAAACGCCGCCCTGCATCTTGATCATCTTCAGCGCGTGGTCGTGGTTGCCCTTGTCGGTGGCGGCACAGCAGTCCTCGATCAGGACGCACTCGAAGCCGCGGTCGTTGGCTTCCCGCATGGTGGTGTGCACGCAGACATCGGTGGTGATGCCGGTGAGAACGAGGTTCTCGATACCGCGCAACCGCAGCATCAACTCCAGATCGGTCGCGCAAAACGACCCCTTGCCCGGCTTGTCGATGATCGGTTCGCCCGGCAGCGGCGCGAGATCCGGAATGATCTCCCAGCCGGCTTCGCCGCGGACCAGAACGCGCCCGCAAGGGCCGGGGTCGCCGATCCCCGCGCCGATCTGACGCGAGCGCCATCGTTTGTTGGCGGGCAGGTCAGCGAGGTCGGGGCGGTGGCCCTCGCGGGTGTGGAAGATGTGGTAGCCTTGGGCTCGCATCACGGCGAGCAGCCGCTTGATCGGCTCGATCGGGGCGCGCGTCAGCGACAGGTCGTATCCCATCTTGTCGACATAACCGCCGATGCCGCAGAAGTCGGTCTGCATGTCGATGACGATGAGCGCGGTATTTTCCGGACGCAGATCGCCATTATAGGGCCACGCATAAGGTTCGGATTTCAGGTAGCGCTCGGCCATGTCTTCAGCCTCGTCCATGGTGGTTCATCGGGTGATGGAAAGCTCGGCCGGAGCCCCGGTCAGGGTGCGTTTCGGCGAACAGGTAATGATCATGATCGCGAGTGTCAAAATGTAGGGCGCCGCGTTGAACAAATGATATCCCGACGTCACGCCGACCGACTGCAGCGCCGGCCCGAGTGCGGCCGCGCCGCCGAAGGCGAGCGAAGCCCACATGCACAGCATCGGGTCCCATCGCGCGAAGATCACGAGCGCCACCGCGGTAATGCCCTGTCCGCTGGAGAGGCCTTCGTTCCAGCTTCCGGGATAGAACAGCGACAGGAATGAGCCGCCAATTCCGGCAAGGAAGCCGCCGACCATGGTGGCTCTCAGGCGAATTGCAAGAACCGAATATCCCATGGCGCGCGCCGCGTCGGAACTTTCGCCTGCGGTGCGGATCAATAGACCCCATCGTGTCGTCCGAAACGCCCAGTACAGGATCGGCGCCAGCGCAATGCCGATCAGAAACAGCACGTTGATCCGCAGCGCGGCGCGCACCTGCGCTATATCGCTCCACCATCCGAAATCGATCGCCGGAAGCCGCGGCGCGGTCGGCTCGATCAAGGGTTTGCCGAGATAGAAGGCAAGCCCGGTCCCGAACAGCATCAGCGCGATGCCGACGGCGATGTCATTGACGCGCGGCAGCGAGCAGATTCCGGCGTGGAGCGCGCCCAAGAGGGCGCCGGTGGCGCCGGCGGCGAGCACGCCGAGCCAGGGCGATCCCGTGACATAGGAAATGCCGTAGGCGCTCATCGCGCCCATCACCAGCGTACCCTCAAGACCGAGGTTGATGCGTCCCGACCGCTCCGTGATGCATTCGCCGAGGCTGACGAACAGAAACGGCGTGGAGACGCGAATCGCGCCGCCCAACACCGCCAGCGGCACCGTCCAAAGCCCGATCGTTCCGTCGGCCATGTCAGGGTTTGCCCTTCAGAAAGCCGATGCGTCCGTAAAACGCATCGCTTGCAAGGACGAAGACGAAAATAATTCCCTGCAACACGTGGACCGAGGCGTCGGGCAGGCCGAGGCGCCGCTGCAATAGCCCGCCGCTTGCGCCTATTCCGCCGAGAAGGATCGCAACCGGAATAACGGCAAGCGGATTTTGTCGGGCGAGAAAGGCAACGAGAATACCGGTGAAGCCATAGCCGGCGGCGAGATTGGCATTGGTTCGGCCCTGCACCGCGGCGACTTCGACCATTCCCGCAAGTCCCGCCGATGCGCCCGCGAGAAAACAGATGGTCATGATCAGCTTGCCGACGCCGAGGCCGACAATTTTGGCGGCGCGAATGTTGCCGCCCGCTACCCGCGCGGCGAATCCGAACACGGTGTGATAGATCAGGACATAGGACGCAACGGCGGCGACGATGCCGAACACCAGCCCCCAATGCACATCCGTGCCGGGGATCGATCCCATCATGTTGGCCGCGCCGATCTCGCGCGTCGACGGTTTGTTGAGGCTGGTCGGGTCGCGCATCGCGCCCTCGACCAGATGGTTGAGGATTGCGAGCGCGATATAAACGAGCAGCAGGCTCGAGATCGTCTCATTGACGCCGCGATATTGACGAAGCCCACCCGAGAGCATGATCCAAAGCCCGCCGGCGATCATGCCCCCGGCTGCCATCGCCAATTGCACCGCGAGCGGCGGCGCCCACTGCATCGCCAGCGCCACACTGGTAGATGCGAGCGCTCCAATGAGAAGCGCGCCTTCGCCGCCAATGATGACCATGCCAAGCTGTGCGGGTAGCGCCGTGCAAAGCGCCGTGAGTATCAACGGCGCGGCGCGCGTCAGCGTGTTCTGCCAGGAGAACCAGGTGCCGAACGCTCCCCGGTACATATAGAAATAGAGGTCGAGCGGGTTCTTGCCGAACAGCGCCACGAAAATCCCGAACGCCCCGAGCGCGCCGACCAGCGCCGCGCCCGGAATGAGGATGTATTCGATGGTCCCGCCGTAGCGCTGGAGAAACCCCGGATCGGCGGCCGGGGAAATCGCTATTGTCTCGGCGGGATCAGCAACTTCTGACGTCACGAAGTCGCTCCGATGACGCCCTCCACCAGATAGTCCATCTTTTCAAGCTCGGGATCTTTCTGGCCGCGCTCGGTTCCCCCCGCAATCACGGTCTTGCCCTTGTTGTCCGCGATCGGGCCCTTGAAGATGGTGTAGGTCCCGGCGGTGAGCTTGGCCTTGATGTCGTCGGCGTGTTTGCGCGCCTGTTCGGAGACCCCCGGGCCATAGGGCGAGACCTTGACGATCTCTTCCTTCAGGCCGCCGCGGTAGAAATTCGGGATCGTCTCGCCGGCGGCCATCATCTTCACGAATTTTGGATACAGCGCCTCCCAGTTCCATTCCGCGCCGGTGAGATAGGCTTTTGGCGCAAGCGGCGACTGGTTGACGTGATAGCCGCACACCATCGCCCCGCGCCGCGCCGCGTTCTCGACCACGGTCTTCGGACCGTCGACGTGACAGGTCAGGACATCGACACCCTGATCGATCAGACTGTTGGTGGCCTCGGCTTCCTTGACCGGCATCGACCAGTCGCCGGTGAAGATCACCTGGGTGGTGGCCTTCGGGTTGGCGAGCTTGGCGCCCATCGTAAAGGCGTTGATGTTGCGCAGAACCTGCGGGATCGGCTTGGCGGCGACGAAGCCGAGCTTGCCGCTCTTGGTCGAGTAGCCTGCGACGATGCCGGACACATATTGCGCTTCGTCGATGTAACCGAAATAGCTGCCGGCGTTCTTGGGGTCCTTGTCGGTCCACAGGCCGCCGCAGTGTTCGAAGCGGATCTTCGGAAACTTGCTGGCCGTCTTGAGCACGTGCGGGTTGTAGTAGCCGAACGACGTCGGAAACAGCAGCGTGGCGCCGTCGAGATTGATCATCGACTCCATCGTCTTTTCGACGGCGTCGGTTTCCGGCACCTTTTCTTCCTCGACTACCTTGAGGCCGGGCATTTTCTTCAGGGCCGCCGCGCCTTGGGCGTGCGCCTGGTTATAGCCGTAGTCATCCCGCGACCCGACATAGATGAAGCCGATGGTGGTGTCGGCCGCGAGGGCGGTACGCGCGCCCAAGGCTGTGCCGATTGTCAGCGCAGCGCTTCCTTGCAACAGATGACGTCTTGAAATCCTGCCAAAATCCATGTGCCTGCTCCCTTTGGCGGATGCACCGCCGCTAAAACGCGGCTTCGCCTGAAACGGCGGAGCCCGGCAGTCATGTCGCAATCTTCGTGCCAGAGATTTTTCGGTGGGCGTAGTCACATAACTTATTGAATAGTAAGGGAAATATATCCAAGACCGCGTCGGTTTGAACTTGGGCAGGAAAGTCTACTGATTAAAATATAGGCGGCATTTTTGGATTGTATGCAAGGGAGTTAAGCAATTATTAACCCCGACTTGGCCCCTCGCCCTCAAATCCGACGCGGTGCGGCCGATCATTTGCTGGCAGGCCAATCGGGCATAGGCTGCTACCAGTCCGAAGGATCATCCAGTCGCAAAGCATGTGACGGCTTCGACTCCATCGTCGGAAAAACATGAGCGAGATGAATGCGAAAGCCGCCGGGCGAAAAACTTCTTCCCTCGGCGACGAGATCGTCGGCCGGATCGACCGACTGGGAGCGATTTCCGAAAGCTCAGATAATCTCACGCGCATTTTCCTGAGCGCCGAGCATCGCGCGGCGGCCGATCTGATCATGGCCTGGATGCGGGAAGCCGGAATGCACGCGCATCTCGACGCGATCGGAAATGTCTGCGGCCGATACGAAGGCGAGCGGGCTGGCCTGCCGTGCCTGATGCTCGGCTCGCACTACGACACGGTGCGCGATGCCGGCAAATGGGACGGGCCGCTCGGCCTGATCGCGGCGATCGCCTGCGTCGCCGATCTGCACCGGCGCGGCCGGCGCATGCCGTTTGCGATCGAGGTGACCGGTTTCGCCGACGAAGAGGGTGTTCGCTTCGCCTCGACGCTGCTCGGCAGCCGCGCGGTTGCGGGAACGTTCAACGAAAATGTGCTCGCTGCAAAAGACGACGCCGGAATTTCGCTGCGCGAGGCGCTGGTCCAGTTCGGTCTCGATCCCGACCAAATCGACGCCGCCGCGCGCAGGAGAGGCGAGCTGTTGGCCTATGTCGAATTGCACATCGAGCAGGGCCCGGTTCTGGAGGCCCGAAACGTGCCGGTCGGCGTCGTCACCGCGATCGCCGGCGCGACCCGTCTTGCGGCAAGGCTGACTGGCATGGCCGGCCATGCCGGAACGGTGCCGATGGCGTTGCGGCGCGACGCGCTGGCGGGCGCCGCCGAATGCATTTCGGCGATCGAGGAGTTTTGTCGCCTCGACGAGGGCGGGTTGGTCGGGACGGTCGGATATATCCACGCCACGCCCGGGGCCACCAATGTGATCCCGGGGCAGGCGCATTTCACCATCGACCTGCGCGCGCCGACCGACATTCACCGCAAGCGCGCGGCGACCGACATCGTGCGGCAGATCGAAGCCATCGCCAGGCGACGCAACCTCGCGCTTCAGCTCGACGTGACGCATGAAAACCGCACCGTGCCCTGCGCGCCCTGGCTCAAGGCGCAAGTTGCGGAAGCGGTCGAAGCGGAAGGCTACCCGGTGTACGAGTTGCCAAGCGGCGCCGGCCATGACGGCATGGCGATGGTCGACATCGCCGACATCGCCATGATTTTCGTGCGCTGCCGCGGCGGCATAAGCCACCATCCGGACGAGCATGTCGAAGTCGCCGACGCAGATGCCGGCGCCCGCGTCCTGCTGCGGCTGATCGAAAATTTCCGGCCCGCGTGAGGTGGGCAAATAGCAGCGGTGGTGAAGTTTGCCTTCACCACCGCCAGCCGCCGGTCAGAAAGTAAACGACGACAGCAGCATTAGCCCATAACGGGGTTCTGTCTTGAGACGAACTAGAGTTGGAGATTCCCCGATGGGCAAAGGCTGATTGGCGATGATGCCGTCGCCCAGGACCTGCGACTTGGGATCGACCCGCAGTCCAATTCCAAGATTCCACGTTGAGCTGGGTGTCATCATCTTCGCAAAGTCCGGATGCCGAAAGCCAATCATCCATCCCAGCGCATAACCCGTAACCAGTCCACCGTTGGCTGCAGGATTCGTTCCGCCACCGATCTCGATCGCGACGAACGGGCCGGTCGCGAAGTCCGTACAACTGAGCGCATCAGCCAAGTTGTCAGGCTTAGCGTCCTTGTTAGCGGCGGGTTTACCACTATTGTAGCAACGCTCCACCGCCTTGAAGAAATAATGTGCTTCAAGGACGAAGCCGACGTTCACGTTGTTGGAAGAATCCGTCACCCGCACGATGTTGTTGACGACCGTAGCAGTGTTCACCCTTGTACCGCCGAGATCAAAATCGGCGGCGAGTCCGATGCCCCAATTGATCCCCGCTAGCTTGGTATCGGGAATATTGACCGCTTGTGCTGCGGCCGCCTGTGCAAGCCAAATGTAACAAAGGCTGGCGACCGCAAGACCGACCGACAGCCGCAACAGATTAAAATTCCGAGCCGATCTCTTTAACGCAACAAACCCTCTCCTCATGTTCAGCTCCCATAAATGATGGGAGGCGAACGCCCTTCAACACTGCCCGTCCGGTCCCGACCGGCGCTAATATGTTTTCAGCAATATGGAATTAAAGCTGCCCCCCAGCCACCCCCGTGGCGGAGCGATGCTAGTTGAGGTTGTAGATACTGTCCATGACATCGCCGGAGCGTTTGTTTGATTCTCAGCGGCGCCTTATGCAATGGACTTCGTGCGACAGGATTCCCGCGGGCAGCTTCCCGAAGGCAAAGCCCCGCAAGAAGGAGCTCGTTCAAGATGCAACTAGCCGAAAACAAGCGGGATTCCGAAGTGCGGGGCGGTGAGGGTCGTTGTATGCAATGGCACAGGCCTTGCTTTGCTCAACCCAATAGTTTCCGGGACGCATAATCATGGCGAACGCAAGTCAGCATCCACGCGGCATCGTCGCCGCCGAGCCTGAACCGATCGAACTCGATTGGTCGGCCACCGCCCTTGTCATCATCGATATGCAGCGCGATTTCATGGAGCCGGGCGGCTTCGGCGAGACGCTCGGCAATGACGTGTCGCGACTCGCCACGGCGGTAAAGCCGATCGCGTCGGTATTGAGCGCGGCGCGCGAGCTCAGAATGCTTGTCGTGCACACCCGCGAGGGCCATCTGCCGGATTTGTCGGACGCGCCGCCGGCGAAGGTCGAGCGCGGCGCGCCAAGCCTTCGCATCGGCGATCCCGGTCCGATGGGGCGGATCCTGATCCGCGGCGAAGCCGGTCACGACATCATTCCCGAATTGTATCCGCTCGATAGCGAGATCGTGATCGACAAGCCCGGAAAAGGCGCGTTCTACGCCACCGAACTCGGCGATATCCTGCAGCGATACGGCATCGAGAATTTGCTGGTGTGCGGCGTCACCACCGAGGTCTGCGTCAACACCACCGTGCGCGAAGCCAATGACCGCGGCTATCGCTGCGTCGTGCTGTCCGATGGCTGCGCATCCTACTTCCCCGAATTCCACGAGATGGGCCTGAAGATGATCAAGGCCCAGGGCGGCATCTTCGGCTGGGTGAGCGACACAGCAGCGGTCCTCAAGGCGATGAAAGCGGAGACTTCAAACGCATTGGCCGCGGGAGCATCGAAATGAGTACGCGCATCTCTGCGCGGTACTGATGACCGAGCCTTGAGAGGAGTGGAGGAATTACCTCACCTCTATCCTGGTCTGGTCGGCGACTTCCTTCCAGACCGCGATATCCTGCTTGATGAAATTGGCGAAAGCCTCCGGCGAGCTGCCGACGATCTGCATCGCCTCGCTCTCGAGTAGCGTCCTCGTTTCCGGGTCCTTCAGCGCGTCGCCAATCTCCTTGTTGAGCCGGGCGACAATGGCCGGCGGGGTTTTTGCCGGCGCCAGGATGCCGTGCCAGCCCACGGCATCGAAGCCTGGATAGCCGCTCTCCGACATCGTCGGCACGTTGGGCGCCGCCGGCGAACGGTCCTGGCTCGTCACCGCAAGCGCAATCAGCGCTCCCGAATTGACGTGCGGAAGCGCCGAGATCGGATCAGCAAACACCACCTGCACCTGACCGGCGAGGAGATCGTTCACGGCAAGCGCGGTGCCGCGATAGGGGATGTGGGTCATCTTGATGCCGGCCTTGCGGTCGAACAGCTCGGTGACCAAATGGTTGGCGGCGCCGACGCCGGCCGTGCCGTAGTTCAATTCGCCGGGTCTGTTCCTGGCGAGCGCAACAAACTCCTTCACGGTTTTCACCCCGAGCGCGGGATTGACGACCATTACATAGGGATAGGTGGTCGTCAGCGAGATCGGCGCAAAATCCTTCACCGGATCGTAAGGAAGGCTCTTGTAGACCGCGGGGTTGATGGAGATCGGCCCGGATTGCCCGAGCAGAAGGGTGTAGCCGTCGGGATCGGATTTGTTCACGAACTCGGTGCCGACGATCGATCCGCCGCCGCCTCTGTTCTCGACCACGACAGACTGCCCGACGGCGGTGCCGACTCGCCTGGCGAGAACGCGGGCAATCGAATCGGCCGCGCCGCCGGCGGCATACGGCACAATCAAATGGATCGGACGCGACGGGTAGTCGGCCGCCTGCGCGACGGTTGCCAAGACGAATAATGCAAAGGCCAGCGGTGCAAAGGCAAGCGCAAGACACTTCAAACGGGTAGGCATCGGTCGGGCCATTTCACTTGAACGCGTGTTTGCCGCAACCATAGGGCAAAATTTCCTGTCCGGTCCACAGGAAGCGCTAGTAGTCTGATTCAAACATTCGCTTCCCGTTGCACCAGACACATTTGCAAATGTTGGAATTAAGGACCACAAGCGCTTTGCCAGCGCACAAATCCATAAACCGAGTGCGGTTAGCGGATTTCCCCTTTGATAGACATTCCGGACTCAAGTCAGAAGTCGCATGAGGTCCGAAAAGTGCCAGTTTCGGAACTGGAGCGGCCTATTCGATCACGTCGTTGGCTAGCTGCTGCAACTGCAAGGGCACCTCAACGCCGATGGCCTTGGCTGTCGCGAGGTTGATAACCAATTCGAATTCGGTTGGCTGCTCTATCGGAAGCTCCGCGGGCTTAGCTCCGCGCAGTATCTTGTCCACTAGATCAGCGGCTCGGCGCCACATGTTCGGCCAGTTCGGTCCATAGGACATCAAACTGCCTGCTTCGACGTATTCTCGCACGAGGCACAATGTTGGTAAGCGTGCGTCAAGCGCTAAACTAGCGATGCGCATCCGGTTGGCAAATAGGAGTGGCACATGCAGAACATACAACGCGTCTGTGCGTCCCTTCAGCGCATCAAATACTGACTCTATCTCTTCGGCCCGTCCGATTTCAAAACTCGTCACCTCAATCCCGAGTGCGCGCGCCGCATCTTTGGTTTTACAAGATCGAATACAGCCCAGGGATTGCCGGTGTCGGCTATAGTCGCCAATCGGCGGAGACCGGGAACGGGTTGGCGCAAGAGTTCGAGTCTCTTGCCGACAATATCAGAAGCCTGACTCGACAACCCAGTTATGTTGCCGCCCGGTCGGGCTGAGCTCGAAACGAGACCCGTTTCAACTGGATCACCCGCCGTTGCAAACACGATCGGGATTACCGATGTTGCATGCTTTGCTGCAAGGGT
>DATGGY010000158.1:0-2406 GCA_035308285.1 Bradyrhizobium sp.
GATCTGAGGAGCGGGCATCATAACATCGAAGGGATGGACAATCGTATCGCGCAGCTTGCATCTGCATCACGCAGTGGGATTCCCGACCGTCCCCCGAAATGCCCGCAGGCGGTGTCGGCTCTCGCCACTTCTATTCCGGGCAATCGTGCATGTCACGGCCGAAGCGTCTGCTGTCGCGGACCCAAGAGCACCACCGCACTGCTTATGGCACGGGTTTCTGTGGCAGCTTTAGCCAACAAACCTTCTGATAATATGCCATATTTTTTGCTCGTTATGGCGGCCAATCAGGCTAATTGTAATTGCTCACCCCGCCTCTGCGAGAGGCACCAAGTGTGAGGGTTGGTTGAGCACGAAGCGGAGGACGTCGAGTACGGAGGCGCGGTTGGCGTTTGCGGTGCTGACGACGGAGCGGAAGGCGGCGTAGGTCTCAGCGCCCCACTCGCAGCGGAAGCCGTTGGTGACCTTGCGGAAGATAACGCTGGGGCGCAGGTGCCGCTCGGAGATGTTGTTGGTGTATGGGACGTCGCGGTTGGCAACGAACACGAACAGGTGCGCCCGGTTGGCGGCGATGCGCTTGCGTAGCTTGCGGCCGGGCTCGCCGAGTGGGACGGCCGCCATGATGCGATCGAGCCGGCGATCCAGATCGGCCAGATATTGTTCGAGCGTGCTGTCGATCAGCCTCTGTCGTCGTCGTCCGATGGCGATGGCGCGCAGCAGCAGTCGCTTGACCGGTGCACTGAACGCGGTATCGCCACACTCGATGGCGTATGTCGCATCGCGCAGCAGATGCGCCAGGCACACCTGCCACTGCACGGCGTGGCCGCGCTGGCTACCCAGCATGTCGGAAACCCAGACCCTCGGTTGGATGGCACCGAACAGGTCGGCCACCACGGCCTTACCGCGGCTGGGACGGATCACGTGCAGCACAGCAAGCGTGCCGATGAACACCCATTCCCACCAGGTCTTGCCGCTCACCCGCGCCGAGGTCTCATCCGAACACACCACCGGACTTGCGGTCACGGTGTCGCGGATCGTCGCCGCTGCGGCGAGCAAGGGTTCACGTGCCCGGGCCAGCATATTGTTGATCGCACCTTCGCTGATGGCGAGGCCGAATATGTCGCCCATCAGCGCGGCCAGCCGTTGCAGTCCGATGGCGTGGGCGTAGTGCAGGTAGACCACCAGGGCGGCGATCGACTGGCCAAACGGCGAGCCGGGTTCCAGTCCATGCGGTGCCGGCGCGGTCGCTCGTTCGCCGCAACAGGTGCAACGACCGCCGAACAGCCGCACCCGAGTGATGTCGGGCTTGATCGCTGGCAACTCGATGCGATCATACACATGCTGCGGCGTCTGCTGTTGGGCGGGGAAGATGGCGGCGCAATGTGGGCAGGCATCGAGCGTGGCATCGACGATGCGGTCGGGGTTCGGCTCCAGTGCACGCCCGAAGCCGGGACGGCTTTTGCGCGGCGGCTTATCGCCGCTGGCACGATGGCTCTTCTGTCCCTTCGACGGCGGCAGCGAGGAATTGTCCGGTGTCTTCGGCGGCCGATCGAGCGCGGCCAACCGCTTCTCCAGTTCAGCGATGCGGGCCAGCGCCGCTTCCAACTGCCCAACCAGCGGCAGCAGCGACAGGATGAGGGCATCCTTCTCCGCCACGGCCAGCGTGCTCAGGTCGATCTCGGGCGTCACACGAAGCTTGAATCGAGCCGACCGTGATCACGTCAACCATCTTTCCGCAGTCCAACAATCCTCGACCCAGGTCGCCCCGCCCCACATCGCGCCTACCCAGGTGAGCAATTACGAAAATTCCGCCGCAGGCAGGTTCTCCTTGGCAGGGATCCGCCAAAGCGCCCGAGCGCGTTCGATCAGGACACCATGCTAACGCGGCTGCGCGTGGCCGATGAGACCGGACCGGTCTTTGATGAGGCAGCGCTCTTCCCTGTCGTGATGCTCCGCGCCGCCGCGCACGAAGCTCATGATGCAATCGCCAACTCGATCAAGAAATGGGCTAAAGGCACGCGCGCGTCCATGCCGCGTTTTCGTTCCACCAATGACCCACGGGCCATCAAGCTGTCCGCTTTTTCCTTGAAGAGATGCGACAGCTTCGAGCCGTCTTCTCCGGAGACGTACGGGCCGCCGATTCCGCAGCGGTTGACCGAGCGGCCGGTTATGACCTTCATCGCGAAAGGACTGGGTAAGCTCAAGGCTCGACTGAGCCGACCGCTGCCATTGGGCCATGTCCCAGTCGAGCTCCACCTTACCCGTCACCCGGACGGACGCGCCGAAATGCGCGTCATCTCGCGCGGTCCAGCCGCACCGCGGGCCATCGACCCTGCCGAGGCAGGACGTCTGGTCCATGCAGCGGTCAAGCACCTTCCAGCGGATGCGCCGAACCTGGCTTATGTCGAG
>DATGGY010000159.1:0-2495 GCA_035308285.1 Bradyrhizobium sp.
GGTGTATTGACCGACCGGCAGACCCTTGGCCTCGAAGTGGCCCGCCTCCTGGCTCGGCACCATGAAGGTCAGGCGCCGCTCGGCGTTCTTGAGCTTCACGAAAGCGCCGGTGACCGGTTGCCCGGAGGCGTTCTTGACCACGCCCTGCACGGAGCCTCTTTCGTCCGCCGCCTGGACCGACTGGGCGGCGATGAGCACCGCGCCGGTCGCAATCCCGACGGCCAAGTATCGCGTGACGTTCCATAGTGCCATTGGGTCTCTCCTTGTGGCTCGTCCTATCAATGCCTGATCCCCCGTTGTCCGGGGCGATCGTGTTGCGGCAGCGAAGTTGTTTTCGAATGGAGGCAAGTGGATGCCGCCCTGACAGGGTGGCGCATCATAGAGCATTTCCCGAAAGGGTGCCATCCGGGTTTTGGCCCCTCGCGCATACCGCCCCGTAGGATGAGTTGAGTGGATAGATCGGACCTTTGTCCGATCTATCCGAGATACCCATCGCTGCCGTTAAAGCTGGCGCCGCCCTTGATGGGTATCGCAGCCAAATCGGACAAACGTCCGATTTGGCTGCTCAACCCATCCTACGTACCACCTCGCTAGCCCGTCTTATTCACCCAAATTGCCTGAAACGAGCGACGGATGTAGCGGAAAGGCGCAATTCGATTCATGATTTTGGTTGCAAAGCCGAATCACGGATCGATTGAGGAATGCCACACCCGTCATGAGCGAAGCTACTCTTCTTCCGTTCGATCTTCCATCGGTTGCCCGCAAGAAAGTGAGCGTTGGATTCGACGGCGGGCAGCTCTCATCGGACGCAGGCGTGCTTCTGCTGCGCGGCGTCGAGAAGAAGCTGGGGCTGGCGACGCGGCTTGCATCGTGCATCCGGGATCGACGCAAGCCCGAGCGCATTGAGCATCCGCTTGAGGAGATGCTTCGGCTGCGGATGTTCGCCATTGCGGCGGGCTACGAGGATGCCGATGATTGCGATTCGCTCCGGTACGATCCGATTTTCAAGATGGCAGTCGGGCATGCGCCGGAGAGCGGCGCCCCTTTGTGCTCGCAGCCCACCATGTCGCGGCTGGAGAATGCGCCCTCGAAGATCGAGATCGCCCGGCTGATGGCGGGGCTGGTAGATCAGTTCTGCGACAGCTACCGACACGCGCCGTCCGCGATCACGCTCGACATTGACGACACCTGCGACACGGTGCACGGCCATCAGCAGCTGTCGCTGTTCAACGCCCATTACGACGAGCGTTGCTTTCTGCCGATCCACATCTATGAAGCGGCAAGCGGCAAGCCGGTGGCGATGATCCTGCGCGAGGGCAAGACGCCGTCCGGCGCGGAGGTTCGCACGGTTCTCAAGCGCGTCGTCAAGCGCATCCGCAGGCATTGGCCCAAGGTCCACATCATGGTGCGGGGCGACAGCCATTACGGCCGCGACGAGGCGATGGAGTGGTGCGAGGAAACCCCAGGTGTGGACTACGTTTTTGGTTTTTCTGGCAACGATGCTCTGGCTGCTCTGACGCGCGACGCGGCCGACGCGATCGCGGTGCAACGCGCGCTTTCGGGCAAGGACAAGGTGCGCGGCTTCAAGGCCTTTCGCTACGGCGCCAAAAGCTGGGACAAGGAGCGGCGCTTGGTGGCGCGCATCGAGGCAACCCCGAAGGGGTTGGATGTGCGCTATGTCGTCACCTCGCTCAAGGCCGGCGCCCGTCATCTTTACGAAACCCTTTATTGCGCGCGTGGAAACGCCGAGAACTTCATCAAGTGGCACAAGGGCCAGCTCGCTTCCGACCGCACCTCCTGCCGCGATCCCAAAGCCAACCAGTTTCGCCTGATCCTGCACACTGCCGCCTATTGGCTCTTGCTTGCCGTGCGCAATGCCGCTCCCAAGCGCTCGCCGCTATCGTTCGCGGAGTTCGCAACGATCCGCCTGCGTCTGATCAAGATCGCTGCGCGCATCGTCGAGGGTGTTGCCCGTATCCGCGTCTATCTTCCCACGGCATGCCCCGAGCGCGCGGTCTTTCGCGCGCTCGCCGGCCGCCTCTGCGCCACTGGGCCATAGCCATCGCGGCAGTGTCGCCGCATCGAGCCCGTCGTCGAAACCCCAACCAAGCAAAAAGCAAATCGTCAGTCGCTGCGTCAGCATTGCTCGACGCGAGCGCGGGGTCGTGCGTCTGCGCAAACAATTCCGACGAGCCCTCGCGATTGCGCTATTTTGGGTGAATAAGAAGGGCTAAATCGGCCGGAAAACCCTTCCGACCTTCGCCGTTGAAGACGGCCTCGGTGGTCTTGTCCCGGAAGCTCCTGATCACAGCCAATTTGTATCATTGAATGATACAGATGTCAAGGTCCAACTAAGAGGCCGACCTCCCTCCGCGCGGCGGCCTAATCGTGGAGCGGCGGCGTAGAAACGGACCCTCACGCGGGACAAGTCGTGCTCCGGCGGACAGTGGCGTAACTGGCGCGCCACAGTCGACGAAGATGGGCAATATTCGTTC
>DATGGY010000160.1:0-10754 GCA_035308285.1 Bradyrhizobium sp.
GCAAACGCTGGTGGTCGCGCACGCGGCCTTCGGCCATAATCATTTCTTCAAGAACAATTATCTGTTCCGGCAATGGACCGATGCGGAAGGGATCCTGGATTATCTCGACTTCGCCAAGAGCTATGTGGCGCAATGCGAGGATCGCCACGGGCGCCTTGCGGTCGAACTGACGCTCGACGCCGCGCATGCCCTGATGTCGCACGGGATCGACCGCTATCCGGGAAAGAAGAATCTCGATCTTCGCGCCGAAGAAAAGCGCGCCGAGGAACGCCGCGCGCATGAGCAGAGCGTGTTCAACGATTTGTGGCGGACGGTTCCGGCGGGACCCGTGAAGAGCGCGGAACGCTTGAACCTGGAGCGGCGCCGCAAGCTGCTCGGGTTACCGCAGGAGAACATCCTTTATTTCCTCGAAAAGGTCGCGCCGCGGCTGCAGCCCTGGCAGCGCGAATTGCTTCGGATCGTGCGGCACATCGCGCAGTATTTCTACCCGCAAACCCAGACCAAGGTCATGAACGAAGGCACCGCCACTTACGTGCACTACCGTATCATGAACCGGTTGCATGAGCGGGGGCAGTTGTCGGACGGCAATTTCCTCGAGTTCCTGCAGTCGCACACCAATGTCGTGTTCCAGCCCGAGTTCGACGATCAGCGCTTCTCGGACTTCAATCCCTACGCGCTTGGCTTTGCGATGATGCAGGATATCGAACGCATCGTGACCGACCCCGACGACGAGGACCGCGAGTGGTTTCCCGACATCGCCGGGAAGGGTGACGTCATGGAGGTGCTGCGTGCGGTCTGGGCCAATTACCGCGATGAAAGCTTCATCAGCCAGTTCTTGAGTCCGCGTCTGATACGAAGCTGGCGGATGTTTCATCTGCACGACGATCCCGCTGAGACCGCCGGCATCAAGGTCGATGCGATTCACGACGCGCGCGGCTATAGGCGAATTCGCCGCGAACTCGCGCGGCAATACGACGTCGGATACATCGATCCCAACATCGAGGTCATCGATGTTGATCTGGCCGGCGACCGCCGGCTGATGCTGCGTCACGTCGTGGTGAAGGGCGCCCAGCTCAACGAGACCGACGCCAGGCGCGTCCTGCAACATCTCGCTGACCTCTGGACCTATGACGTATCTTTGGTTGAAGTCGACGCCAAGGATACGATCCTAAAAGAGTATACAGTCAGCCCGCGCGCCCTTGCGGTAGCCGCTTAACAAAGCCTGTTGAAAAATCACCCCGCCACCAAATGTCCGCTTCGGACGCTGAATTTTGCCCCAATCCCTGCAGGATATGACAGCGGTAAGTTAGTCGTTGAGTAGGTAGGGGAGTACACATGGCGTGCAAGAGGACTGAAGTTGCTATCGAAAAAATCATCGCGTCATGTGACGGCAACATGCGCGGGGCGCTTGAGGCGCTGATGCTGGTCAATGAGCACCTGGAGGAGGAGCTTGGCCGGCTCTATGCATTTATGTCGCAGCTCGATGATACTGATGAAGTGTCTTTCGAAACGTTGCACTGAGACCCGACACATCTCCTGACGCATAATCCGTTCAGTCATCTGGCCCTTCTCAGAGTGATCAAAGTCACGTTGCGAAACAACGGAGCGCGATCGATTGCGTGTGGCGGATGTGGATGGTTGAAGAATTCTGGACGCGAAATGACCGACGCAGATCATTCGGAACCCGTGGTTCAGCTCATTCCAACCAGGTCAGAGGCGGAGATTGCCGCGGACCTGAAACGAAGGCTGATCGCGCACATGACGCCCATTCTTGAGATTTTCGATGAAGCCGCCGCCGCGGGCCTTGCGATTCAGTGGGAGAGCATCTCGCCGAGCTCCCCGCGCTACAAGCACGAGGTCAAGGGCTTGAGGATCGTCAAATATCTGTGAGACACGCGCTGGCGGTTTCACGTACGGTCGTCAATTACTTCTCTTCTTTCTTGTTCCCTGCGCCGATGCTTCCGAGGATGCGGTCGGCTTCGATGCGCCAGTCACCGCTGCGTGCGAATTCCTTGGCGCCGCGCTCGCCGAACAGGCCTTCGTCGGCGAGATCGGCAATCCATGCCTGGCGCTCCGCCGTACCCTGCGCCGACCACGGTTCCAGACCGATTTCGCGCACGGTCTCGGCGACCTCACGGACTTCTTCGCTGCGGCGCCTTCCATGCTCGATCACGCGCTGGAAGAAATACGCGCCCTGCTTTTCCCAATCGATGCCGGGAAATGTTTCCTTCAGCGAGGCCAGCAACGCGTCCTCGACGCCATAGGCACGCGCGGTGGTGAAGCCCTCGATCACCATGGCTTCAAAACCCTTGATCATCACGCTACGGCACATCTTGACCGCCGAGGCGACGCCGAGCTTCTCGCTCGCAACCTTGGCGGCGAAACCGAGCTCCGCCAATAGCGGCGCGAGCTCGCTTGCGCCGCCACCCCCGAGCAGCAAGGGTACCTTGATGCGGTAGGGTGGAACCGACGTCATCACCGCGCCCTCGACATAGCGACCGCCGCCACCGTCGATCAGGTGAGCAGCGCGCTGCTTGGCGCCGGGGGAGGCCGAATTGAAGTCGAGGAACCAGGCGCCTTGTTTCACCGCGCCCGCGCAGGCATGCGCCGCCGGTACGGCCTGGCTTGCGGTGACGGCGGAAACGATGAAATCGGCTTGCGCGGCAAGATCGGCGTGGGAAGCGCTCAACGCGACGCCGTGGCTTTTGGCGTGCTCGCGCAAGGGCTGGCCCGCCTGATCGCTGCGAAGCTTGATGTCATAGGCGGCGACCCTGACATCCTGCTTGCGCAGATCCTCGGCGAGGATGCGGCCGACTTCGCCGTAACCGACAAGGCCGATGTTCCATTGTTTGGGATTGGCTGACGGCGCGGTCATGGAAGAGGGTCTTTCGTATCTGAGGGTAGAGGCGTCGCGAAAGCAAGGCTCTACTGTTTTGGAATCTTAGCCTTCTCGATCACCTGCCGCCACTTGTCGATGTCGGATTTGAGCCGCTCTGCAATGTCCTCAGGCGTTCCCGCTTTGGCCTCGATTCCCAGTGCAAGCAGCCGCTTCTTGATCTCGGCATCCGCAAGTATCTCCTTTAGCGCGGCATTGAGCGTCTTGACGATCTCGCTTGGCGTACGAGCAGGCGCGAACAGCGCATTCCAGGACACGACGTCGTAATTGGCGACGCCGCTTTCCTGAACGGTTGCAAGATCGGGCGTGCTTTCCGAACGCACCGCGCCGGAGGAGGCCAGCGCGCGGAACTTGCCGTCGGCGATATTGCCCTTCATCGCCGCGTAGCTGTCGATCATCAGGGAAAGATTGCCCTGCAGCAGCGAAACCTCGACCTCGGGCGTGCCGCGATAGGGCACGATGGTGAAATCGATATTGGCCGCGGTCTTGAACAGTTCCGCCGAAAGGTTCTGCGTGCTGCCGATATTGATGGTGCCGACATTGAGCGCGCCGGGCTTTGCCCTGGCGGCGGCGATGAAGTCGGCGAGCGTCTTGAAGTCGGAAGCCGCCGAGGTAGCGAAGATGAAATCGAAAAACCCCAGGCTCGAAACCGGTACGAAATCGCGAAGGGGATCGAAGGGCAGCTTCGCAAATAGCGATACGCTGACGGCGGTTCCGTTGGTCAGCATCACCAGCGTGTAGCCGTCGGGCGCGGACGAGATCACCGTCCGTGCCGCGGCAATCCCGCCGGCGCCGGGCTGGTTCTCGATGTAGAAGCGCTGGCCGAGCTTGTCGGAGAGTTTTTCGGCGACAATGCGCGCGGTGGTGTCGGCGACGCCGCCGGCGGCGAACGGCACCACGATGCGAACGGCGCGGTTCGGATAGTCGCCTTCCGCGCGGGCGTGCGACGCGAGCGCGGCAAGCGCGCAAGCGAGCACCGCGCAAGACAGCATGCGAAACGACAGCACGGGGAAAGCCAGCACGGGAAACGGACACCATCGGGCGCGATCGGGAAATCTCACAAGCCATCCATTATTGTTGCCGGCGCGCGCCTATCGCGGCAGGCGAGCGTCGAGCGACCATTTTCCCGCGCCGACGATCAAAAGATAGATGTTGCCGAGCAGCATCGTGAGGTCGGCGCGCGATTCATGCATCGTGGTCCAAAAGCCGGTGCGCTTGACGTCGGCTCCGAGGTGAAACATGCCGACATCGTGGCCCAAGAGAATCGGTAGCTTGGTCGAGACCAGCGCCACGATCATGATGATGATGAGCGGCACCGCGGCGAGCCGCGTGAACAGCCCGAGGATGATCAGCGATCCGCAGACGATCTCGACCACGCCCACGAACGGGCCCATGATATCGGGAAAGGGAATGCCGATTTTGGCGAAACGCCCGGCGCCAAGCGCATCGGCGTGGATCAGTTTCTGGATGCCTTCGGGCAGGAAAGCCACGAGCCCGACCAGAAGCCGCACCAGGATGGTCCAACCGGATTCGGCGGTGCGCATGGTGTCGTTCAAGGTCATTTTCGAGCTCCCCCTTTAGAAAAGTTGCGACAAGGTGCCACCGCCTGCCAACAGCACCACCACGATCCACGGCGGCAGTTTCCACACGGCCAGGAGCAGGAAGCCCGCGAGCGCCAGCGCAAAATCGCGTGGAGTTAAAACCGCGCTGGTCCAGACCGGGTGATAGAGCGCCGTGCCAAGAATGCCGACCACGGCGGCGTTGGTGCCGCGCATGGCGGCTTGCGCGCTGGGGCGCGTGCGCATCGCATCCCAGAACGGCAACATGCCGTAGGCGAGCAGCATGCCCGGAAGCAGCAGCGCGACAAGTGCAATGGCTGCGCCGGCAAGCCCGTTCGGCGAGGTGTTCATGACGGCGCCGAGATAGGCGGCGAAGGTAAAGAGCGGGCCCGGCACGGCCTGCGCCAGTCCGTATCCGGCGAGAAATGCCTCGTTGCCGACCCATCCCGGCGTCACGACCTGCGCCTGCAACAAGGGCAGCACGACGTGACCGCCGCCGAACACCAGCGCGCCGGAGCGGTAGAAGGCGTCGAACAAGGCGAGCGCATGCGATCCGGTGGCGGCGGTCACGACCGGAGATAACAAGAGGAGCACGGTGAACAGGCCGAGCGCGATGCCGCCGCTGAGCCTGCTGACCGGAAAATTCAGATGTCCGGAAAAAGGCTGAGCCTCTCCGCGGCACAACCATAGCCCCGCGCAGGCGCCGAGCGCGATCGCGGCGATTTGTGCGAGCGATCCGGCGAACAGAGCCACGATCGCGACCGCAGCCAGCGCGATGGCCGCGCGTGGGCGATCCGGCGTGAGGCTTTTCGCCATGCCCCAGACGGCTTGCGCCACGACCGCGACCGCGACCAGCTTCAGCCCGTGCAGGAAGCCCCCCGCAATCGGCCCTTCGAAGGCGGCCGAGCCCAACGCGAAGGCGAACATGACAATGGCCGACGGCATGGTGAAGGCGAACCACGCCGCTAGTCCCCCAAGAAGCCCGTTGCCGCGCAGAACGCCAAGGGAAAAGCCGACCTGGCTCGAAGCCGGTCCCGGCAGGAACTGACAGAGCGCGACGAGGTCCGCAAATGTCGTCTCGTCGAGCCATTTGCGCCGCACGACCAATTCGTCCCGATAATAGCCGAGATGAGCGATCGGACCGCCGAAGGAGGTCAGGCCCAATTTGAGGAAGGCCACAAAAACCTCGCCGACCGTTCCTTTCGAAGGAGCTTCGGCGGAAAGTGGACCGCGATCCGGGCCCGCAGTCGTCGTGTCAGGCGAGATAGAATCATTCCCCATGCTACTTACCTGGTTTCCTGCGGTTTTGGGATCGATGTGATACGATTTCGCCGAACAGTTCCTTAGCCTTACTTCGCGCGATGGAAAGCGCTTTGCTTCCGGCCGGGGTCGCCCGATAGAATTTGCGTACCGTCCTGCCATCGCGTTCTTCTCGCGATACCAGGTAACCCACGGTCTCAAGCCGCCGGAGCATCGGGTAGAGCGTACCGGGGCTTATCTTGTAGCCATGACGCGCCAGTTCATCGATCATCCATTGGCCATATAGCTCACCCTCTACCGCGTGATGCAGAATGTGGAGACGAATGAAACCGCTCAAGAGGTCGTGATGTTCCAAGTCGAGATCATCCTCATCATAGACTTTCGACACAACTCATTATCTTATTTCGATAACGAATTCAATAACTGTCGAGCTCGAGATTCGAATAGGAGGGACGCAGGATGACGTGGTTCTGGTCGAAGACGAGGCCGAGCTTCTCGTGAAGTTCAGCCGTCCCGCCACGCCGGAGCATCCCTTCATGTACCACTGTCACATCCTCGAACACGAAGACGCCGGCATGATGGGGCAATATGTGTGCACTTGAAGGGCGGGCGGGCGTGCCCCGGCCATATCGGTTGACACGCCGGTGAATCGGCCTTGTATTTAGCCGAGCACGGCCGTGACCCCGGCTAAAACCAGGAAAACCATCATGCCGAATTTCAATCGACGCGATGCCTTGAAAATGTCGGCCGGCTTTGCCGCTGCGGCGGCGGCCGGCGGATATTCTTGCGCGGAGTTCGCCAAAGCGGGCGGGATCGAGGTTCCGACCATCGACAAACTCAGCGTCCGCGTTCTCGTCGACAACACCACCGACATCTTCTTCAAGCCGCCGGAAATGAGTGGCGTGAAGATCGAGCCCGGCCGCTCCGCGAATTCGCTGCGCCCGCTGCATAGCGAATTTGGATTGGCGCTGCTGCTCGAGCCGCAGCGCGGCGATACGAAACGCACCTTCCTGCTCGATTTCGGTTGGACGCCCGAAGCGATCAACAGCAACATCGAGCTCCTGAAGATCGATCCGTCGAAGATCGAGGCCCTGATCGTGAGCCACGGTCATTTCGACCATTGGGGCGGCCTGATGGGGTTTCTCGACAAGCACCGCAAGGCGTTGCCGGCCGACCTCGCGATGTATGCCGGTGGCGAGGACAATTTCTGCCAGCGTTACGTCCGCGCCGGCCAAGGCGGCGATCTGGCCGACTTCGGCATGCTCGACCGCCGCGACCTCGCCAAGCGGGACGTCAAGGTCATGCTGTGCGAGTCTCCCGTCGTGATCGGAGACGCGGCGTTCACGACCGGCAAGATCAAGCGCAACAGCATCGAAAAGGTGCTGCCGAACACCCTGGTCGAGTTCAAGCTCAAGGACGGCGCCGGCTGTAACTGGAGCCACTATCTGCCGGCCGAAATGGAAGGCAAGATTGTGCCCGATGAGCACATTCACGAGCACGCGACCTGCTTTAACCTCAGGGACAAGGGCCTGATCGTCATCAGCAGTTGCGGCCATGTCGGCATCGTCAATTCGGTACGGCAGGCGATGGAAGTCTCCGGTGTCTCGAAGGTGCACGCCATCATGGGCGGCTTCCACCTCGGCCCCGCGCCGGCCGATTACCTGACCCAAATCGTCGCCGAAATCGGCAAGCTCAATCCGGATGTTCTGATACCGATGCATTGCAGCGGGCTCAATTTCACCCAGGAAGCGCAACGGCAGATGCCGGGCAAGGTGCTGACCACTACGACAGGCACCCGCATCAGCTTCGGCATCTGACCAGGCGATGCCGACTTCCTGGGCGCGTGCGCTGCTTGTGATCGCGTCCTTGTGCTCTTGCGGCGCTGCCGCCGCCGAAGAGCAGCCATCCGCCGCGCAAATGATGGACGATCTGATGTTTGGTCGCGGCACGGTCGGCGGGCCGTTCACCCTGACCGACCAGACCGGACGCACGCGCAGCGACAGCGAATTCCGCGGCAAGCTGATGATCGTGTACTTCGGTTACACCTTCTGTCCCGACGTATGCCCGGCCGATCTGATCGCGATCACGCAAGCGCTCGACGCATTGGGTCCGGCGGCCGAAGGCATCCAGCCGATTTTCATCACGATCGATCCGGAGCGCGACACCAAGGTGCTCGGTGACTATGTTGCCGCCTTCCATCACGGCTTTGTTGGTTTGACGGGTTCACCGGAGGAGATCCGACAGGTCGCCAATGCCTACAAGGCGTATTATGCAAAAGTGCCGGGCGAACACGAAGGCGAGTATTCGATCGACCACATGGGCGCGATCTATCTGATGGGCCGCAAGGGCGAATATCTCGGCTTCATGCCGCCGCAGACCAATCCCGACCGGTTGACGGAGATCTTGCGCAAATATCTCGCGAAGTAGCGCTCGCCCCAATCAATGCCGATGCATGGAGTTTGACAGATAGATGCGACTGCATTAAATTATATGTATGTGCATCTAACTGGAAAACCCCATGACCCAACGTCAACTCAACGATCTCGCGGCCTTCCTGCTTCGTATCACCCTTGGCATCATGTACCTGGCGCACAGCCTGGTCCTGAAGCTATCGACCTATACCCTTGCCGGCACTGCCAGCTTCTTCGTCGGCGTCGGCCTGCCGGGCTGGCTCGCCTACCTTACCTTCGCGGCCGAGGCGGTTGGCGGGGTGCTTTTGATTTTGGGCGTCCAAACCCGCTGGGTCGTGCTCGCGTTGTCGCCGGCGCTGTTCGGCGCCATCATCTGGGTCCATGCCGGCAATGGCTGGGTCTTCACCGCACCGAACGGCGGCTGGGAATATCCCGCGTTCCTGATCGTCGTCAGCGTCGTGCAGTTCCTGCTCGGCGACGGCGCCTATTCGCTGGCGCCCGCGAAACTGGCGGGTCTGGAACCCCGTACGGCGTGAAGAGGCGGCGGGGTTCCTCGTAAGCCGCGCCGTCTCGAGCAAGGCGCGGCTTACGGCAGCCTTACAACGGGTGTTTTCGTTAACCTCCAAAGCTTGCGAGAACTTGTCGAGCGCATCAAAAGGCTTCAAAGCTGGTTAGGACAAATCCGAATTATCGCGGGTTGGCCTGTCCATGCGTTTGCTGGTCGTCGAAGACAATGCGCTGCTGTCCGAACTGCTCGCCAAGGGCCTGCGGACGGCTGGTTATGAGGTCGACCTGCTCGCGACGGCCGCGGAAGCCCGCGCCGCGCTGATGACGACGACCTATGCGGCGTTGATCCTCGATCTCGGATTGCCCGACGGCGACGGGCTGTCGATCTTGCGAGAACTGCGGCACCGGAAGGATCCGACGCCGGTGCTGGTGCTCACCGCGCGGGGCGGCCTGCAGGACCGCGTCAGCGGCTTGCGCAGCGGCGCCGACGATTACATGGTCAAGCCGTTCGCGCTGGAAGAGCTGGTCGCACGCCTCGAAGCCCAGTTGCGCCGGCCGGGCCAGCAGCTCGGCAGTTCGCTTCATATCGCCAATCTCGGCTTTGATTTGCGCAGCCGGCAGGCGACGATCGACGATCAGCCACAGGTGCTGTCGTCTCGCGAGACGGCGGTGCTCGAACTTCTGATGCGCAGCAAGGGACGCGTGGTCTCGAAGAAACAGGTCGAGGACCATATCTTCGGGCTCTCCGGCGACGTCGCCTCCAACGCCGTCGAGGTCTACGTTCATCGCCTGCGCAAGCAGCTTTCCGACAAAGGCGCCAAGGTACAAATCCATACCATCCGCGGCGTCGGATACCTCATCGCCGAGGAAAAGCGTGATCAGGTTTAAATCGATCATCTCGCGCATCGTGATCCTGCACGTGATCGCGGTGGCGATCACCTCGGTCTTGATGTCGGTCGCGCTGTCGTGGCTGCTCAACGTGGCGACCAATAACATCCACAACGAGGCGATGGAGGATCAGGCCTCCTCGCTTGCCCAGCATTTGGTCGCGCAGGCCGACGGCAGCCTTTCGCTGGAGCTGCCGCCGAACCTTCAGGGCCTCTACTCCCAGCCCTACGGGCGATATGTCTATGCGGTAATCGACGATCAGGGAAAAACCCTGTTCTCCTCGCTGAAGGACAAGGCACCGGTATTTCCAACCGATCCGCGCACCTCAGCGGTCCAGTTTCTGGAGACCCATATCGGCGAGGCCGCCATCTCCGGCGCAAGCATTCGCCGGACCATCGGCGACAAGACGGTGTGGGTGCAGGCGGCGGAAGACCTCGCCAACCGCGATGTCCTGATCGACGACATCGTCGATGATTTCTACAAACATGTCGGCTGGATCACGTTGCCGATCCTGCTGGTGCTTTTGGTCACGGATATCGCGATCTTCCGCCGCGCGCTGCTGCCGCTGCGGCAGGCTTCGGAAATCGCCCAGCATATCGGGCCCGCGCGAACCGACATCCGCTTGCCGCTCGACGAAATTCCGGGCGAAGTCAGGCCGCTGGTCGCCGCGGTCAACAAAGCGCTCGACCGTTTGGACGAGGGCTTTCGGGTCCAGCGCGAGTTCACGGCTGATGCGGCGCACGAGCTGCGCACGCCGCTGAGCATCTTGCGTACACGCGTGGAGACGCTCGACGATCCGCGCGTCGCCAAGGCGCTGCACATGGACATCGAGGCGATGAGCCGGGTGGTTGGCCAACTGCTCGACATTGCCGAACTCGAGGCCTTCACCGTCGATCCTGCCGAAGTGGCCGACCTGCAAGCCGCTTGCGCGGAAGTCGCCGAGTTCATCGCGCCGCTCGCGCTGGAACAAGACCGGGAAATCGCATTGCTGGGCGCGACCGCTCCGGTCTGGGTCAAGGGCAATGCCGAGATGATGAAACGCGCGATCCGCAATCTCGCCGAGAACGCGATCAGGCACACGCCAAAGGATACGGTGGTCGAGTTCGTCGTCGAGGAGAACGGCACGGTGACGGTGCAGGACCGCGGTCCCGGAATTCCCGGCGAGGAGAGGGAGCTGATCTTCCAGCGCTTCTGGCGGCGCGATCGAAACCAGCAGGGAAGCACCGGGCTTGG
>DATGGY010000161.1:0-24684 GCA_035308285.1 Bradyrhizobium sp.
GGCGACGCCGAGCAGAAGGCAAATCACCACTTGCGTGGCGATGTTCCAGGGGAAGCTCGCAATGCCGGCATAGGCGGTGATGGTGCCGATCACCATGACCCAGCCCTTGACGTTGACCCACTGGAACAACACCGCGCCCCAAAAGCTCATCGGGGGCCGCCCGCTGTCCTGCCCCGGCGTGACCGGTTCGGACATCGCGATCTGGGCGGCGAGATAGACGAGATAGGCCGTGCCGGCATATTTGAGGATCGTCTGCAGGATTGGATAGGTGACGAAGATCGCCCCGAAGCCGATGCCTACCACGGCGACCATGAAGGCGCAGCCAAAGGTAATCCCCGCAATCGCCGGGATCGTCGGGCGGAAGCCGTAGGTCAGTCCCGACGACAGCACAATGATGTTGTTCGGCCCCGGCGTGAAATACATCACGGCGGCGAAGACGACGAAGGCGATCAAGAGCGGCTGCGACATGGTTTGCCTCACGCGATCTTCGGCAGGGCTTGCGCGCGCTTCGACAGCAGCATCACGGCGATGCCGCCGACCGCCGTGATCATGCCGGCGAGGCGCAACGGTCCGAAGGTTTCGCCGAACGCGACGCTGGAGGCGGCCGAGCCCACGAACGGCACTAGCAGCGCGAACGGCACCACCTGCGCCGCAGCATAATCGCGCAGCAGCCGGCCCCACAGCCAATAGGCGATGGAAGTGGAGACGCCGCCGAGGCCGAGCATGCAGAAGAAGCCCGTCAGCGACATGTGCGACAGCGCGTGCCATGTCGGCTCCGCGCCATCGCCGACCAGCGTCAGCGCAAACAGCGGCACCGCGGCCACGAGGCACAGCCACGCGAACAGGTCGAACATCGGCGCGCCCTGCGCGCGCCGCAGCAGGAGATTGCCGATCGCGAAACTGACCGGGGAGATCATCAGCACCGCAAAGGCAGCGACGCTGAAATCATAGCCGACGGTTCCGCAGATCATCAAAAGACCGGCGGCGGCGATGCCGATGCCGGCCGTCTGCATCCGCGTCGGCCGCTCGCTGAAGGCGATCGCGGCAAACCCGATCGTGAACAGCGCCTGGCTCTGCACGACAACGCTGGTCAGTCCCACGGGAACGCCGTGGGCGATGCCATAGGCCTGCGACAGAAACTGACCGAGAAACAGCGTGAAGCTGATGGCGATCAAGGTCGGCCACGCGACGTCAGGCCGGCGCACGAACAGGCACGGCAGCGCCGCGATCGCAAAGCGCAGCGTCGTCATCAGCGCGGGCGAGAATTCGTCGAGCGCGATCCGGCTCGCGACAAAGGCAAGCCCCCAGATCACCGCCACCAGAACGGCAAGGCAGACATCGGCGGGTTTCATTCCGGTTTTTCTAGCCCTGCTCGCCGTGTTTCGGTTTCCGCAACAGATAAGTACCGTGCAGCGGCGCGTGATAATCGACCGAGATCGGCGTGAAGCCGGCATCGACGAGCATGCGCTCGATCACCCAGCCGAAGGTCGAGTATTCGTCGCGCATATGGGTGACGACGCTGCCGCGGTCGAATTCGTGATTCTTGATGCTGAAATCGGCCCAGGCTTCGACATCGCGGTCCACGCCATCCGGCGTAGAGACGAACACGATGTCGCGCAGATAGAAATCCGCGCCGGGCTTCAACGCGGCAAAGATCCGCGACAGCGCCACCGCTTTCCAGAAATCCGGCAGATGGTGCAGCGTGAATTCGCTGACGATCAAATCATACGAATTCGGCTGATAAGCAAAACTTAAGAGTCCCGCGGGCTGGGTGCGGATCGCGACCTTGCGATCCCTGGCCTGGATTTCCGCGAGCGCCAGCATCGCCGGCGAAATATCGATCGCATCGACCTCGGCCCCCATCAGCGCGGCCTCGCAGGCGAGCACGCCGTTGCCGCAGCCGATGTCGGCGACGCGCCAGCCCGGCTTGACGCCGAGCATGGTCAACGCGGCGCGGGCGCGCAGGTCGCTGTCGTCATGGCGGTCGTAGATCGAGGCGACGGCGGAATCGAGCCCGAGCCGCCGCCGCTCGTTATAGTACCAGTCGCGCGCCAGCATGAATCACGTCCCCCACGAATCACATCCCCTCGGGTCCGCGGCCGATCGCGGCAACGCCTGTGCGAGAGACCTCGACAAGGCCGAGCGGACGCATCAGGTCGATGAACTGATTGATCTTGGCCGAATTGCCGGTGATCTCGAACACGAAGCTTTCCATGGTGGCGTCGATCACCCGGGCGCGGAAGGCTTCCGCCAGCCGCAGTGCCTCGACCCGGTGCTCGCCGGTGCCGCGCAGTTTCACCATCGCGAGTTCCCGCTCGATCGAGCGCCCGGTCAGCGTCATGTCGACGACGCGATACACCGGCACCATGCGATCGAGCTGGTGCTTGATCTGCTCGATCACCATCGGCGTCCCGGTCGTGACGATGGTGATGCGGGAGAGATGCTTCTGGCTCTCGGTCTCAGAGACGGTGAGGCTTTCGATGTTGTAGCCGCGCCCCGAGAACAGCCCGATCACGCGGGCGAGCACGCCGGGCTCGTTCTGCACCAGCACCGAGAGCGTGTGCGACTCGTTCGGATCGTGGCGCTCTTCCATGAAATAGGCGGATGCGGGCTGGTTCATTTTCTTCCCCTCGTCATTCGTTCCTTGTCATGCCCGCGAAGGCGGGCATCCAGTAGTCGCAGACGCCGGTGATGGGTCCTGCGGCCTTGGAGTACTGGATCGTCCGGTCGAGCCGGACGATGATGGCGGGCTCGTAGCGTTCATCACCCATCGGTTGAACAAATCGAAATCGATATTGCCGCCGCTGAGCACCAGGCCGACGCGCCTGCCGCGCAGTTTTGCCTTGTCCTGGAGGGCGGCGGCGAGCGCGGCGGCGCCGGCACCCTCGGCAAGGTTATGGGTATCGGTCCAGTAGGCGCGGACCGCGGCGGCGATCTCGGCATCGGTGACCTGCGCGATGCGCGAGGCGCCCTTGCGAATGATCGCAAGCGCGTCCGCATCGGGAACGCGCGTCGCCACGCCGTCGGCGAGCGTGTTGCTGCTGTTCGTCCGCACGATCGTGCCGGCCGCAAACGACAGCGCGTAAGACGGCGCTTCGGTCGACTGCACGCCGATGATTTCCGTTTTTAATCCCAGCAGGTCGCGCGCCGCGATGCAGCCGCAAATCCCGGAACCCTGCCCGATCGGCACGTAGAGCACGTCAAGGTCGGGCGCCGCGCGCAACAATTCCAGCGCATAGGTCGCAACTCCCAGCACCAGATCGGGGTGAAACGACGGCACCATTTCGAGCCCGTCACGCATCGCGACGCGTCCGGCCTCCTCGCGGGCAATCTGAAAATCAGCGCCATGTTCGACTAGCCTGGCGCCGAAGGCCCGCATCGCGCGGTTCTTCTCGACCGAATTACCGTGCGGCACGTAGATCGTGAGCGGCACGCCGTAGCGGCGCGCGGCGAAAGCAAGGCTCTGGCCGTGATTGCCCGTCGTCGCCGAGATGATGCCGGCGGTGCCGGGCCGCTCGCGCGTGAGACGTTCGAGATAGATGAGCCCGCCGCGCACCTTGAACGCGCCGGTCGGCGTGTGGTTCTCGTGCTTGACGACGACTTCGGTGCCAAGCCGCTCGGCGAGCAGCGGCCAGCGATGCGCCGGCGTCGGCGGCACCGCCGCGCCGACGATGCGGTGGGCGTGTTCGAGTTGGGCGAGGTCAAACATGGGCGCACCAATGGTCGTCATCCCCGCGAAAGCGGGGATCCAGTAATCGCAGGCGCCTCGGCTTGATCGCAAACGCCACAGCGTACTGGATCGTCCGGTCAAGCCGGACGATGACAGCTGTATTCGTGGTCGGCCTCGCGAACACGATACTCATCCTCACACCAGCGCCTTGCCGGCGGCGAAGGCCGCGGCGGTAGCTTCGTCATTGGCCTCGACCGGCAGCAGCATTTCATTATGCGCCTTGCCGGAAGGGATCATCGGGAAGCAATTTTCCAGCGCCGCCACCCGGCAATCGAACAGCACCGGGCGCTTGACGCTGATCATCTCCTTGATCGCGCCGTCGAGATCGCCGGGCTTGATCGCCTGAAGTCCGACGCAACCGAAAGCCTCCGCGAGCTTGACGAAATCCGGCAGCGCCTCGGAATAGGAATGCGACAGCCGGTTGCCGTGCAGGAGTTGCTGCCACTGCCGCACCATGCCCATATACTGGTTGTTCAGGATGAATATCTTGACTGGCAATTCATATTGAATCGCGGTCGACATCTCCTGCATCGTCATCTGCACCGAGGCGTCGCCGGCGATATCGATCACGAGGCTGTCGGGATGCGCCACCTGCACGCCGAGCGCCGCCGGCAGGCCATAGCCCATGGTGCCCAGCCCACCCGAGGTCATCCAGCGATGCGGCTCCTCGAAGCCGAAGAACTGGGCCGCCCACATCTGGTGCTGGCCGACTTCGGTGGTGATGTAGACGTCGCGCCCGCGCGTGGCCTCGAACAACCGCTGGATCGCGAATTGCGGCAGGATGATATCGTTGTTCTTCTTGTAGGACAGCGAATTGCGCGCGCGCCACTTCGCGATCTCCTGCCACCAGGCCTTGATGTCCGGTTTCTTCGCTTCCGCCTTGAACACCTGCAGGAGGTCGCCGAGCACATTGGCGGCATCGCCAATGATCGGGACGTCGACGCGGATGTTCTTGTTGATCGACGACGGATCGATGTCGACATGGATTTTCTTCGAGCCCGGCGAAAACGCATCCGTACGCCCGGTGATACGGTCGTCGAAACGCGCGCCGACGCACAGCATGACGTCGCAATCATGCATCGCCATGTTGGCCTCGTAGGTACCATGCATGCCGAGCATGCCGAGCCAGTTCTTGCCCGACGCCGGATAGGCGCCCAAGCCCATCAGGGTCGAGGTGATCGGAAAGCCTGTCACATCGGCCAGCTCGCGCAGCAGTTTTGAGGCCTGACGGCCGGAATTGATGATGCCGCCGCCCGAATAGATCACCGGCCGCTTGGCGGAAGCCAGCATCGCCACCGCTTTGCGGATCTGCGACGCATCGCCCTTGACGCGAGGTGCGTAGGACACGTGCACATCCGATTTGCGCGGCGGGTGATAGGTGCCGGTCGCAAATTGCACGTCCTTCGGCACGTCGACCACCACGGGGCCGGGACGGCCTGTGCTGGCGACGTAGAACGCTTCATGCAGCACCTTGGCCAGATCGTTCACGTTGCGCACCAGCCAGTTGTGCTTGGTGCAGGGCCGGGTGATGCCGACGGTGTCGCATTCCTGGAACGCGTCGTTGCCGATCAGATGGGTCGGCACCTGCCCGGTGATGCAGACCAGCGGAATGGAATCCATCAGCGCATCGGTCAGCGGCGTCACCATGTTGGTGGCGCCCGGCCCCGAGGTCACCAGCACCACGCCGGGATTGCCGGTCGAGCGCGCATAGCCCTCGGCGGCGTGGCCGGCGCCCTGTTCGTGCCGGACCAAAATGTGCTCGACCTCGCTCTGCTGGAAAATCTCGTCATAGATCGGAAGCACCGCGCCGCCCGGATAGCCGAAAATGTGCTTGACGCCATGATCGATCAGCGCACGCACGATCATCGCGGCTCCGGTCATCTGGTTCGGATCGTGGCTCTTGCTACTCATGGCTGGCTCCGGATGCACTGTTTTTCGCGCGGCTTCTTGGTTTGCAGGTTAGCGACTCGATTTCTCGGCAATAAAAAAGGGCCCGAAGAGGCCCATGCGCACCGTCCGAATGTGGGATGGCATCTAGCCATCCCCGGCGGTGCGCCTGGGTACGACGACGATAAGGAGTTTGGTAATTTTATTACGCATAAGGCCGCTCAAGCTTCCCAAAGGTTGCGCGAACATACTGCCCAAACCCCGAAAGTCAAGCCACGGGCAGACCTCGCGCTCGATTTAGAGCTTAGCGGGCTTCACAGCCTTCGGCGAGGGTGAATTTTGGGTTTGCAGCCATGCCACGGTTCCGTAGCCTGGATGAGCGCAGCGATATCCGGGGCCAGACTAACCCATTCCCGGATGTCGCTGCGCTCATCCGGGCTACGAAACTCAGGATGAAGTTCGTGTTTCCAGCCACTCCCCCGCCTCCTCCGGCTTCACCCAGGCAAACTCCGGCAGTTGATGCCGGAACCAGGTGAACTGCCGCTTGGCGTAGTGGCGGGTGTCGGCGCGGCCTTTTGCCGCCGCTTCTTCCAGCGTGATCTCGCCGTTGAGATGCGCAATCAGCGGCGGCACGCCATGGGCCTTCATCGCCGGCAGCAAGGGATCGAGCTTTCGCGCGGCAAGCCGCTTCACCTCGTCGAGCGCGCCGGCTTGCAGCATGGCAGCGAAGCGCGCATCGATCCGCGCATAGAGTTGCTCGCGGTCGGGCGCAAGAAACAGCGCGGTGAATGCTCCCGCCGGCAACAGCGGCGGCAGGCCGTCGCGGTGCCAGTCAGAGAGAGAACGCGAGGTCGCCTCGATTACTTCGAGCGCGCGCGCGATCCGGGTGCGGTCGCGCGGCTTCAGCCGCCCAGCGGTAACGGAATCGCGCCGCGCGAGTTCCGCGTGCAACGCTTCGACACCGTCGCGTTCAAGGCGCGCGCGCACGCTCTGCCGTATCTGCGGCGGGATCGGCGGCACCGCCGACAGGCCGCGCGTCAGCGCCTTGAAGTAAAGCCCGGAGCCGCCGACGAATATTGGCGGGCGATGTTTCCCGCGCGCTTCAGCCAGCGCCTTGGCGGCGTCCGCGACCCACGCGCCGGCGGAAAAATTCACGGCGACATCGACATGGCCGTAGAGCCGGTGCGGAACCAGCGCCTCCTCGTCCCGCGTCGGCCGCGCGGTAAGGATCCGCAGATCGCGATAAACCTGCATGGAATCGGCATTGATGATCGTGCCGCCGGTTTTTTGCGCGAGCGCCAACGCCAGGGCCGACTTGCCGCTGGCGGTCGGCCCTGCGATAAGCACGGCATTGCTGCTTTGGATCTGCGAATTCACGCCATGTCTTTCGTCGTCACGCTCATCTGCGATCCCGCCAATCCCGCGCTCGATAGCACTGTGATCGACGGCGCGCGCGCTTTGCTTCCCTCGCCTGGCCCCGCGCAATGGCTGTTCAATGAGGTCGCCGCCGACATCCCCTTCGAAGGCGGCGAGGACGTCGGCATGATCGAACACCGCCTGCGCGAGGCGCGCGGCGATCTGCCCATCGACATTGTCGTGCAGCCTCGCGCGGCCCGGCGCAAGAAGCTTTTTTTGGCGGACATGGATTCCACCATGATCGGCCAGGAATGCGTCGACGAGCTGGCCGATTTCGCCGGCCTCAAGGCGCATGTAGCCGCCATCACCGAACGCGCGATGCGCGGCGAAATCGCGTTCGAACCGGCGCTGCGCGAGCGCGTGGCCCTGCTCAAGGGGCTTTCCGCCGGCGTGGTCGACGAGGTGCTGAAGGCACGCATCACGCTGACGCCGGGCGGCCGCGAACTGGTCGCGACCATGCGCGCGCATGGCGCCTGGACCTGCCTGATCTCGGGCGGCTTTACGCTGTTTACCAAGGCCGTCGCCGAGATGATCGGGTTTAACGAAAACCGCGCCAATGAACTGGTCATTCACGACGGCAAACTGACCGGCGACGTCGCCGAGCCTATTCTCGGCCGCGCCGCGAAACTGGCAACGCTGATCGAATTGCTCGAATCCTTCGACCTCGACGACATCGATGCGCTGGTCGTCGGCGACGGCGCCAACGACCTCGGCATGATTCAGCACGCCGGCCTTGGCGTCGCCTATCACGCCAAACCCGCACTCGCCGCCGCCGCCTCGGCGCGGATCGACCACGGCGACCTCACCGCGTTGCTGTACGCGCAAGGGTATCGGCGGGATGAGTTTGTGGGGGGATAAATGGCATGAGCACTTTGGAAATTGATGTCGGCGATATCAGGCCGGTCTCGGTCGCCTTCACTGCCGATGAGCTCGTGGTGACGCTGGCCGACGGCCGCAGGATCGCGACCCCGCTCAGATGGTATCCGCGGCTCCGCGACGCCAGTTCCGCGGCGCGCGGGCATTTTGAGTTAATGCCGATGGGCATCCACTGGCCGGAACTTGATGAAGACCTCGGGATTGCCGGGATGCTGCGCGGCCGACCGGCGGGTTGAGCGCGCGCGAGTATCATATGCTCGTCGTCCCTGCGAAAAGCAGGGACGACCAAACCATTGACGTTCGTCGGCCTAAGCCGTCACTGCACGCTCAGCGCCACGAAGCGCAACTCGCCGTCGGCGTTCGACACCAGAAGCAGCACGGATTTCTTGCCGTCCTTCTTGATCTGGTCGATGCGCTTCTTGACGTCGGCGGCGTTGCTTACCGCCTCCTGCGCGACCTCGACGATGACCTCGCCCGGGGCAAGCCGCTTTT
Organism: Bradyrhizobium sp.; assembly: GCA_035308285.1. Lineage (GTDB taxonomy): Bacteria > Pseudomonadota > Alphaproteobacteria > Rhizobiales > Xanthobacteraceae > Bradyrhizobium. Next base: position 8,402 of record DATGGY010000161.1, read on the forward strand.
CGGCAGCATCCGAAGTGCCGTCGACACTGGTGATGACGACGCCCTTGACGCTGTCCTTGATCTTGTAGCGGTTACGCAGATCCTTGCTCAGATTGGCAAGGTCGAGGCCGAGCGCCTTTTGCGTCACCAGCTTTTCGGTGGGCTCGGGCGTCTTGACCGACGCCGGCACCGGCTTGTCGTTATCTTCCAGGCGCCCAAGCGTGACCCGCTTGGTTTTCTCCTCGCCCTTGCGGATGATGACGACATCGACCTCCTTGCCGACGGCGGTGTCGGCAACGACGCGCGACAGATCCTTTGGCTCCTTGATGTCCTTGCCGTCGAACTTGATGACGACGTCGCCGGGCTCGATGCCGGCGGGTTTCGCCGGGCCCTTGTCCTCGACGCCGGCGATCAGCGCGCCGCGTGCGGGCTTGATGCTGAGGCTTTCGGCGATCTCGTCGGTCACCTGCTGAATGCGGACGCCGAGCCAGCCGCGGCGCAGCTCGCCGAACTGGCGGAGCTGATCGACCACGCCGGCCACGGTCTTGGAAGGCACCGCAAAGCCGATGCCGATCGAGCCGCCGGTCGGCGAGATGATCAGCGTGTTGACGCCGATCACTTCGCCGTCGAGATTGAACAAGGGTCCACCGGAATTGCCGCGATTGATGGCGGCGTCGGTCTGGATGTAATTGTCATAGGGGCCTGAGGCGATATCGCGGTTGCGCGCCGAGACAATGCCCGCCGTCACCGTGCCGCCGAGACTGAACGGGTTGCCGATTGCGATCACCCATTCGCCGAGGCGCAGCTTGTCGGAATCGCCGAACTTCACCGCGGTCAGCGGCTTCACCGGCTTGAACTTCAGCACCGCAAGGTCGGTCTTCTTGTCCACGCCGACCAGCTCCGCCTTGATCTTGGTGCCGTCGTTCAGGATGACGTTGATCTCGTCGGCATCGGCAATGACGTGATTATTGGTCACCACGATCCCCGACGTGTCGACGATGAAGCCGGAGCCGAGCGAGTTGGTCTTGTGCGGCTGCATGTCGCCGCCCCGCGGACCGCCCGGACCGCGGCGGTTCTTGAAGAAATCGTCGAAGAATTCCTCGAACGGCGAGCCCGGCGGCAATTGCGGCGTCGCGCCCCTGCCCTCGCCGGGGCCACCCTTGGCTTCGACGGTTTGCGAGGTCGAAATATTGACCACCGCGTCAATCACCTTCTCGGCAACGTCGGCGATCCCTTCCGGACCGCGCGCCATGGCCGGCGTAGAGGTCAGGATACCAGCGACGCCAAAGCCCACACCAAGGCTCGCGCTGAGGCAGACCGCGGCCATCAATGGGCGCAGGCGGTGGCTCAGGGCTCTTGTTGCAACAGTCATCTTGGTTCTCTCTTCTTGAAAACGGGCAAAATCTGGCGTCCACAGTGCGCCCGAACGGGGTGACCGTGCAAGCGTTTGAGCCCGGCATTTCGGCGAAAAACGGGACCGCGCCGCTCACGATGGCGTGGATAGGGCGAGTGATTCGCAGACCACATTTACCTCGTCATTCCGAGGCGATGCGTTAGCATCGAACCCGGAATCTCGAGATTCCGGGTCTGGTGCTTGCGCGCCATCCCGGAATGACGGCTTCCGCCTACCTTCGCACCACCCAGATCAGGATCAGGCCCACCACCGCGGAACCGATTCCAACCGCCCTCAGGATATTATCCGGGGTCGCCATCGCGTTTTTCATCGCCCGCCGCATCCACGCCGGGCTCGCCGCGAACATCAGGCCTTCGAGTACGAACAATATCCCTAAACCGATGAGGAAGTCGGCAAACGCAATGGACCTCATCGGACAGGAACCTCCCGTTTAAATCTTTGTTTAGCCGGGGCCAAAGCGGCGTACGCGCCGGCCCTCGTCTTGGCCGCGCCCCCAAATTTAGGGCTTTGGCGACGCGGCCGATGGTGCCGCGGCAGGCGGTTTGCCGGATGAGTTGCTGAAGAACTTGAAGAAGTCGGAGTCGGGCCGCAGCAGGAAGCGCGTGTCGTTGCTCTTGAGCCCGGTTTCGTAGGCCGTCATCGAACGGTAAAACGCGAAGAAATCGGGATCCTTGCCATAGGCCTCGGCAAACAGCCGGTTGCGCTCGGCGTCGCCTTCGCCGCGCACCTGTTCGGCGGTCGAATTGGCCTCGGCGACGATCACGGTCGCTTCGCGATCGGCGTTGGCCCTGGTCTCCTGCGCCTTCTGGCCGCCCTGGGCGCGGAACTCGGCCGCCTCGCGCTGCCGCTCGGTCTGCATGCGCTGATAGACCGCCTGGCTGTTCTGCTCCGGCAGATCGGCGCGCCTGATTCGGACGTCGACCACCTGGATGCCATAGCCGGCGGCTTCATGATCGAGCTGCTCGCGGATCCGGCCCATCAGGGCTTCGCGCTCGTCGCGCACCACCTGGATGAAGGTGACCTCGCCGAGCACGCGGCGGAGCGACGCATTGAGAAGCGTGGTGAGCTGGAGGTTGGCGGCCTGGATCGTGCCGACGCTCTGATAGAATTGCAGCGCATTCTTGATGCGATAGCGGGCGAAAGCATCCACCACCAGCCGCTTCTGGTCCGAGGCGATCACTTCCTGCGACGGATTTTCCAGATCGAGGATACGCTTGTCGATGTCGATCACGGTGTCGATGAACGGCGCCTTGAAGTGCAGGCCGGGATCGGTGACGACATCGACGGGCTTGCCGAGCCGCACCACCAATGCCTGTTCGGTCTGGGTGACCGTGAACACCGAGCCGTAGCCGATGATGATCAGCACAAACAGCAGGAACAGCGTGACAATGCCTGTGACGGGGGATCTCATCGCGTGCCTCCGCTTCCCTGCTGCGGCTGACTTGACGCCGGCGGCGCGGGACGACGCGGCGTCAGCTCGCTCAGAGGCAGATAGGGCACGATGCTCTGTCCGGATGACGATCCGCCGCCGTCATAGACGAGCTTCTCGGAACCGCCGAGGATGCGCTCCATGGTCTCCAGATAGATGCGCTGGCGCGTGACGTCGGGCGCCTTCTTGTACTCGTCGTAGACTTTGAGGAAGCGCGCGCTCTGGCCCTTGGCCTCGGCGACCGCCTGCTGCTTGTAACCCTCGGCGACCTGGATGATCTGAGCGGCGCGGCCTTTGGCGTCGGGAACGACGCGGTTGGCATAGGTCTGCGCCTCGTTCTGCAACCGTTCGAGGTCGGCGCGTGCGGCCTGGACGTCGCGGAAGGAGTCGATCACCTGCGCCGGCGGATCGACCTTCTGCATCTGCACCTGTTGCACCAAAATGCCGGAGCCGTAATTGTCGAGGATCTTCTGCATCAGCTCCTGCACGGCGAGTTCGGTCGAGGTGCGCGCGCCGGTGAGGATCGGCTGGATGTTGGACTTGCCGACGACCTCGCGCATCGCGCTTTCGGCCACCGCCTTCACGGTGCCTTCGGGATTCTGGATGTTGAAGAGAAAGTCGGCGACGCCCTTCGGCTTGATGCGCCACAGCACGGTGAAATCGACATCGACGATGTTCTCGTCGCCGGTCAGCATCAGGCTCTCTTCCGGCACGTCGCGCATGGTACGGCCGCGGCGAGTCGGATCTTCGGTCAGCGTCATGCCGATCGAGAGCGTGGAAACGCGCAGCGCCTTCGGCAACAGCACGGTCTCGATCGGATAGGGCAGATGATAGTTCAAGCCGGGCTGCGCATCGCGGACATATTTGCCGAAGCGCAGCACCACGCCGAGCTCTTCGGACTGCACGCGGTAGAAGCCCGACATGGCCCAGATCGCGACAACGGCGAGCAAAAGCAGCGCGATGCCGAGGCCGGAGAAATAGCCGCCCGGCAGCAATTGCTGCAGGCGGTCCTGGGCGCGGCGGAGAAGGTCTTCCAGATCGGGCGGCCTCGGCCCAACCGGCTGCGGGCCGGAGCCCCACGGCCCTTTCGGACCCGAACCCCATGGGCCACCGCCCTGATTCTTCCACGGCATCAACACTCTCCTTGGCGGGGTATTGGGGGCAAGGATGCCCTGCCCGCGACTTCCGCCCGGCTTTATAGGGGACGGCCGCTACCCTTACAACGCAAGCTTATGGCCCAAAGGAGCTATGTCTGCGCCCATAATTGTCAATGTAAACATTACGGGGTGCGGTTAATGCGGCCTTCGTCGGCGATAGCCGACAAAGGAAAAGTCGGCGCTGTCGTCCACCCCGGCCGGGTTCCTGACCCGCGCGACCTCTTCCCAGACGGCCTTGTCAATCGGGGCAAATCGCGTATCGCCCTTGGGGCGAGCATGAACCTCGGTGACTTCCAGACGATCGGCGAGACCCATCCATTGCGCATAGATTTCCGCGCCGCCGATCACCGCGATTTCGGAGACGAACCGCCGCAGCGCATCGCCGGTCGCAACCGCCCTCGCGGCTTCCAGCGAGGTCGTCACGATGGCGCCGGCCTTACGAAAACCGCGGTCCCGAGTCATGACGATATTGGTTCGGCCCGGCAGCGGGCGGCGCAGCGAGAGGAAAGTCTTGCGGCCCATCACCACCGGCTTTCCCATCGTCATCGTCTTGAAGCGCTGCATGTCGCTCTTCAGCCGCCAGGGTATCGCGTCTCCCGCGCCGATCACGCCATTGTCGGCGACGGCTACGATGAGGACGATTTCCACTAGCCGCCCCCTTCCGCAAGCGCTATGAGCGCGGGACCGGCGACCTTGCACACGGTCCATTCGTCGAGCATCACCGCGCCGAGCGATTTGTAGAATTCGATCGAGGGCGCGTTCCAGTCGAGCACCGACCATTGCAAGCGCGACCAGCCGTTCGCTACGCACTGCTTTGCCAGATGCGACAGCAGCGCCTTGCCGATACCCTTGCCGCGCAGCGCCGGACGCACGAACAAATCCTCCAGATAGAGGCCCGAGCGGCCGCTGAAGGTCGAGAAATTGATGAACCAGACCGCAAAGCCCGCCGCCTCGCCATTCCATTCCGCGATGTCGCAGAACAGGCGAGGATTGGCTTCGAACAGCGCGTCGGCGATCATCTGCTCGGTGGCTTCGACCTCGTGCAGTAGTTTCTCGTATTCGGCGAGCTCGCGGACCAGCGACAGGACCAGCCCGGCCTCATCGGGACGCGCGCGACGGATATTGAGCGCCATGCTATACCGCGACCTCGGCCCGGATATGCGGGTGCGGGTCGTAGCCCTCGAGCACGAAGTCTTCATAGCGAAACGCAAAGATATCCTTCACCTGCGGATTGATCTTCATCGCCGGCAGCTTCCGTGGCGGGCGCGTTAGCTGCAACCGCGCCTGATCGAGGTGGTTCAGATAAAGGTGCACATCGCCGAAGGAGTGGACGAAGTCGCCCGCCTTCAAGCCCGTGACCTGGGCGACCATCATGGTCAGAAGCGCATAGGAGGCGATATTGAAGGGCACGCCGAGAAACACGTCCGCCGAGCGCTGATAGAGCTGGCAGGATAATTTGCCGCCCGCCACATAGAATTGGAACAGGCAATGACAGGGCGGCAGCGCCATCTTGTCGACCTCGGCCGGATTCCACGCGCTCACGATCAAGCGGCGCGAATCCGGATTGCGGCGTATCATGTCGATCACGTTTGCGATCTGGTCGAGCTTTCGGCCGTCCGGCGCCGGCCAGGAGCGCCACTGCGAACCATAGACCGGACCCAAATTGCCATTGGCGTCGGCCCATTCGTCCCAGATCGTGACGCCGTGGTCGTTCAGATATTTGATGTTGGTGTCGCCTTTGAGGAACCAGAGCAATTCGTAGACGATCGATTTCAGCGGCAGCTTCTTGGTGGTCAGCATCGGAAACCCGGCAGCCAGATTGAACCGCATCTGGTGGCCAAAGATCGACAGCGTCCCGGTGCCGGTGCGGTCGGACTTCTTCGCGCCGTCGCTCAAGATACGTTCAAGCAGGTCGTGATACTGATTCATGGCGTCGTGTTTGGCCTAAAGCAAAGCTGACCAGAGGCAAGTTTTAGCGGTCGCCCCCACCCTTCGACAGTCGCGATTCGGCTGGCCGTTGATTATACCCTGAAAAATGAGCATCCGGCCCGGCCACGGCAAGGGCGCGCCCGACCCGTTCGGGACGGCAAAGCAAGCGATTTTTCACCCGATCAGGCCGGCAAAACCGAGAACTGCCCCGGCGAGCAGCATCCAGCCCGGATTGAGCCGCGTGACGGAAGCCAACACAGTCGCCGCGGCGGTGACGAGCACGGCGACCACGGTCCGGTCGGAGGTCCGCGCCAAGATGAACCCGCTCGCGCCCATCAACCCGATCGAAAGCGGAACCAGCGCCGCCTGGATGATGGCAGGCCAGCGCGCTTGGCTCGAACGCGCCAGGAAACGGCTCACAAACAGGGCGAGCAGCGCCGTGGGCACACACATCGCAAGTGTGGCGACCAGCGCGCCGGCAAGGCCCGCGACGGAGTAGCCGATCAGGGTGACAATCAGAACGTTCGGCCCGGGCGAGAGCTGCGATATCGCGTAGACATCCGCAAACTGCCTGTCGCTCATCCAGTGCCGAACCTCGACGGCGACCCGGTGCATTTCCGGAATGGCGGAACTGGCGCCGCCGACCGCAAACAGCGACATCACGGCGAAGGTCAGCCCCAGCGCGAGAATCGGGTTGTTGTCCGAATTCATGCTTCGCTCCTTCGCATGGCAAAGGTGATGGCGATGCTGACCGGGATGGCCACCAGCAACACGACCGGCAACGGCAGCCGCAGCAGCCCGATCATGACAAAGACCGCCATCATGGTCACAAGTCCGACCAGGTCGCGCCGCTTGATCAGAGGCCGCATCATCCGGAAAACAGTCGCAAGCAGCAGGCCGATCGCCGCGCAGGAGACGCCCGCCAGAATGCGGCGCAACGCGTCGATCTCGCCGTAGCGCTGGTACAGCGCCGCCAGCACTGTGACGATCACGGCCGGTGGACCGACAAGGCCTGTAAACGCCGCGATGCCGCCCAAAAGCCCGCGAAAGCGCGATCCGAACACAAAGGTGAGGTTGACGATATTCGGGCCCGGCAGGAAATGACATAGCGCGAAGGTTTCGTTGAATTCCTCCGCGGTCATCCAGCGGTGCTGATCGACGATGCCACGCCGCGCCCAGACCAAGACGCCGCCGAACCCAGCCAGCGACATTTTGGCGAATGCGACAAACAGCGCGACCAGGCTTGGCGGTGGCGATTTCGGTAGGTCCGGCGCCGGAACGGCGGCCGGCGACGAATCCGGAGGCATGGCTAAAAATTAGAATGGGGACCGCTCGGGGCCAACCGATAAAGCGGGTATTCCACCCCTTAACGGCCCTTCCGCCCCGCAAAGGAGGTTTTCGGGCACTATTTTTCTCAACTTTTGCACCCTATATTGAAGGTGCCGGTTCGCCGGCTATGGAAATAAATTACCGTCGCAATAAACCATTCGGACCCGGGGGCAGTACCCGGCGCCTCCACCAAAACCCGAAATCAGCCGTACTGGGCGGGCTTCGGCGGGGGCGAAACAGGATCGACGAGGGCGTAAAGGGCGCGTTTTTTCTCGGTATGGTTCCGCCGATATCGGGCCATGCAATAGTTGCAAACGACAACTATGCTACGGTTGCTCAGGCCGCTTAAGCGGTTTGAAAGACCAAGTCTAAAGTCCTAGTGGGTTAAGCTCCGCTAGGCGGGGTTCGGAGGCACCTGGCAACAGAAGCCTCCACTTCATTTTTGCCTCGCTTTCGGCAAGTCGGGCGGAATTTCCCCCGTCCCTGCAACGCCTGCTGACCTCCGCCCGCCGACGGAGTACGATGGACGCAAAGCCGAGTCGGACCACCGGCAACGTTGCTTACTCACGCAGCGGCATTTGAACGCGACAGGACTGATCATGGCGACCGATCACATCCGATACGACGTACTGGCGCGCGACGCACTGCGCGGGGTGCTGCGCCATGTCTTGGCGGATGCCGCAGAGCACGGCCTGCCCGGCGAGCATCACTTCTTCATCACCTTCCTGTCCACCGCCGAGGGCGTGAAATTGTCGCCGCGGCTGTTGGCGCAATATCCGGAAGAGATGACGGTGATCCTGCAGCACCAGTTCTGGGATCTGGCGGTGAGCGAGGATCGTTTCGAGGTCGGCCTGTCGTTCGGCGGGGTTCCCGAGCGGCTCGTGGTTCCGTTCAGCGCGATCAAGAGCTTCTTCGACCCCTCGGTGCAGTTCGGTCTGCAATTCGACCCGCAGGAGGCGGCAAGCGAAGCGCCCGCGTCGGCCAACCTGCCCGCCACGCCGCCCGCCCCGGCCTTGCCGGCGGCCGAGGAGCCGCCGAAGGAGAACGAAGGCGCCACCGTGGTGCGGATCGATCGTTTCCGCAAGAAATAATCCGCAGGAAATTCGGCGGCGCTGTAGGATGGCCGTTCCCGCTCACGGGTAACCGGATGTCGTTCATGGCCCGATCATCCCCTGGTTCCGTTTCCACGCGCACCGAAACCGACAGCTTCGGCCCAATCGAGGTGCCCGCCGACCGCTATTGGGGCGCGCAGACCGAACGATCCCGGCAGAACTTTCGCATCGGGCAGGATCGGATGCCGATCGCCATCATTCGCGCGCTCGGCATCGTCAAACTTGCGGCCGCCGAGACCAACCGCGAGCTTGGGCTGATCGACCAGCGCCGCGCCCGCGTCATTATCCGCGCCGCGCGCGAGGTGATCGAGGGCAAGCTCTCCGATCATTTTCCGCTGGTGGTCTGGCAGACCGGTTCGGGCACCCAGACCAACATGAACCTCAACGAGGTGATCGCCAATCGCGCCAACGAATTGCTGGGCGGCAAGCTCGGCGCCAAGGCGCCGGTGCATCCCAACGACCACGTCAATATGAGCCAGTCGTCGAACGACTCGTTCCCGACTGCGATGCACATCGCCGCCGCTGCCGCCATCACCCACGAGCTCATTCCGGCGCTGGAGGCGCTGCACCGCGCGCTGCGCGGCAAGGAGAAGGCGTTCGGACGTATCGTCAAGATCGGTCGCACCCATACCCAGGATGCGACGCCGCTGACGCTCGGCCAGGAATTTTCAGGCTACGCCGCACAGCTTGCGAGCGCCATCGCGCGGCTGCGCGTGACGGTGAAGGATCTTTACCCGTTGGCGCAAGGCGGCACCGCGGTCGGAACCGGCCTCAATTCGAAGCCGAAATTCGCTCGCATGTTTGCGAGAAACGTCGCTGGGATCACCAAACTGCCGTTCACCAGCGCCGCCAACAAGTTCGAGGCGCTCGCGTCCAACGACGCCTATGTGTTCGCACACGGCGCCGTCAACGCGGCGGCCACCGGCCTGTTCAAGATCGCCAACGATATCCGCCTGCTCGGTTCGGGTCCGCGGTCGGGCCTTGGGGAGCTGATCCTGCCCGAGAACGAACCGGGCTCCTCGATCATGCCGGGGAAGGTCAACCCGACCCAGTGCGAGGCCGTCACCATGGTCTGCTGCCAGGTGTTCGGCAATCAGACGGCCATCACGGTCGCCGGCAGCCAGGGCCACTTTGAGTTGAACGTCTACAAGCCGGTTTTGGCATATTGCATGATGAATTCAATACAACTGATGGCCGACGTCAGCCGCTCGTTCCAAGAGCATTGCATCGAGGGCATACGGGCCGACGAAAAACGCATCCATGAACTGATGGAGCGTTCATTGATGCTGGTGACCGCGCTCGCCCCGAAGATCGGCTACGACAATGCCGCGAAAGTAGCCAAATCGGCTCACTCCCGGGGCACTACGCTGAAAGAAGAGGCGGTGCGGCTGGGCTTTGTTTCCGCTGATGAATTCGACCGCCTGGTGAGGCCGGAGAGGATGACCCGCCCCGGATGAACGGCGCATGGCTGCCGCCGGCCGCAAGATTGCGTAATTGCAAGTTGTCCATCATATCGCCTAAAGAATAACGTAAGATTCACTTCGCCACGGCGCAGGCTCGTGGTAGAGCAAAAATATTTCGAAGACCGCAGCACATTTTTTGAAGCTACCAGGCGACATAATGGGGAATTTCTTAAATGACGACCGAGCTTACTAGCCCATGTCCTCGGAAATTGGATGCGAGGGTTGCGCCCCGAACTTGCGATTTTACACGGCTAACCGGACTGCCCCAAATGACCGGCAACCAGCATGGCAACCACAAGTGTTGCGGGCGGATTGCGTGAGGGGGGCCGGCATGGGGGATTTGGTCAATCTGAGGCAATTTGGGAAGCGCGCCGCGCGGGATCGGTCGGAGAAGGAGGCCGCGGCCAATCGGGCGCGGTTTGGCCGCACGAAATCCGAACGGGTTCTCGACCAGCGCCGCGCAAGCCGCGCCAGCGATTTGCTGGATCAGCATCGTATCGATGGCGAGGACGCATCATGAAATCGCCAGTCGTCAAGCGATCGATCGTCGTCGCCGGCCACAAGACCAGCGTCAGCCTCGAGGAGGCATTCTGGAACGGCATGAAAGAGATTTCCGGATTGCGGAATATGACCTTGTCCGAACTGGTGGGCGAGATCGACGGCAACCGCCAGCAGGGCAATCTCTCGTCCGCCATTCGTCTCTTTGTGCTGGAATATTTCCGCTCGCGCGCCAACGAGGCAGCACCGGCACCTGAATCCAAAATGCACGCTTAAGCCGCAGGGCGGGCCTCTCGAAGCGGAGCCGCGCCCCTCACTCCGTCTTGAGATTCAGCGCGTGACAGGCGTTGCAGCGCTGGCGCAATTGTCCGATCAGCGGCCTGAACTCTTCCGCCCGTTTGGCGCGGCTGGCGTTCCAGGCGATCTTCGAAGCTTCGGTCGCGCGCCGGTAGAAGTCGGCAAAATTGGACCACAGATCCGGATTGGCGAATGTATCGGTGGCCGGATCGCGATCGACGCCGGGTTTCCACTGATTTGTGTCTGGTGGAAACAAATGCGGGAACGCCATCAGCATGGTCGAGATGGTCTCCGCATGCTCCCGTGCATCCGAAAGCACGAGCTTGCCCTCCGGCGCCAGCATGGTCTCGATCTCGTCCATGTTCATGTCGATGGCGCCCATCAGGATCTTGCGGGCAAAGATCGTGTCCTTGGGCGCCGGCCGATCTTGCGGTGCGGATTGCACTTGTGCCGACGCAGGCGCCGCCGGCACGGCGATGGTTATCGCCGCGACTGTGACGGCGCACGCAGCTTCCAATCGGAGAGCAAAGCGCATCGGACCAAGCCTTCTTGCCCGAACTCTATTCCAGTCCGGGCCTTTCCTGGTCGCGGATATTGGCGGCGAACACTTCGCCGGTCGCAAGCACCGTGAGCTGTCTCATGAGGCCACTCTTCTTGTCGGCGTCACGCAACGGATAGAACACGACCTCGACCTGATCGCCAGGCTTCACCACGTCGCGGCGCCAGCCGCCGACCCGCACCAGATTTCCGGGGCTGGTCGTCTCCATCAGCCACTCGGCGGGGGCCTCGCCCGGGTTGGCCGAACCGGTAAGGGTCAAGGTGACGTGCGGGTTGACCCAGCGCAGTTCCACCACGGTTCCCTTCATCGTCACGGTCTTGGAGAAATCGAACATGGCGGCTGAATGGTGCGCGGCGACTTCGGATATTCCCGCAGCCAGCACCGCAAAGGCGGCAAGCGCGCCGATCGATTTCATGAGTTGTCGCATGGATAGCTCCTGTTTGTTCTTGCCGGCTATTTCGCCGGAACTGCTGTCGTGTTGCCCCATTCGGATTTTTCGACGGGCACGAAGATGTGGTCGCCGTCCGCATTGACCCGCTCGACCAGATCGCCGGTGGCGCAGACGCCCTCGACAATGTCGAACTTGCGCGCGCGCTGGCGGAAGAAGATGCGCGTCGTCTTCCAGGGCTTGGTCAGTATCTTCGGCGCGATGATTTCGAGGTCATCGTGCAGGATGTCCTTGTCGGCAAGGTGAATGCGCTCGATCACGTGCATGTCGCCGTTGTTGGGCAGGCCGACGGCCTCGCTGATCGCGAGCGGCGCCTCGGGCAGAATGTCGACAGTATCGACGACGAGCGTATCGCCGTCCCAATGCCCGATCGAATGGCCGTGGAAGGTCGGATCGGAAGTCTCCGGATGACCGCGGCCGTCGGTATAGATGCGGCGGAGGCGGTTGCCGTCGGACTCGCCGAGCATGGTGACGCGGCCAGGCGTAAACAGGATTTCCATGGCGTTATGGGTGACGAGCATCCACGATGGATGCGCCTCCGGAAGACAATGGGAGAAGACGAGGAAGGGGCGGCCAGCCTTTTCCTCGGCAAACAACTGCGCGGCCTTCTTGGCGGCCGCTTCGTTCCACGGTGGCGGATTGGTTTTGACTTGGGCGTCCTGATCGGTGATCTTCGGATTCCACACGCCGGTCCAATCCGGCAATTTGGCAAGATTGGCCCAATCCTGAGCCGTCGGCGGCGGATTGATGACGGTTGGCGGCTTCTTGGACGGTTGCGAGTTGGGGGCTTGCGCGAAAGCGATGGACGGCGCCACAAGCGAAGCGATGAGACCGGCAAGGACGATGTTGAGGTGAGCAGATTTCACGCGCAATTCTCCGAAAGGCAGTAGGCCGACGGGCCGATTATACGTAGCGATTACTTGTTTCATTGTGAAGTCAGTGCATGGTGAAGCCGATCCCGCGGCCGAGCGCAACCACGCCGATCCATACCGCAAGCGAGATGGCGGCGGCGGTCTTGACCGCCATCGGCGTGGTTCCACTTCCCGTGTCCCAACGCTCGATGTCACGAACGCTGAACAGGTGAAAGGCCGCCATGTTGAGACCGGCCAGCGCGAGCAGCACGAGCTTGCTCTGGAACAGGCGATTGTGGGCGTAATGCACGGCGTCCGAGGAAAACATCAGCGAGCCGGTGATCGCGGCAACCGCAAACGCGCCCCAGGTGTAAGGTGTCACGTCGCGCATCACGCGGCGGATGGTGAGATCGAGCGAGGCAACGCCGAGCAGGCGCAGATCGACGATCGAGATCGTGCCGACCACGAGCACGATGGCCAGAACGTGAATCGACTCGATCCACGGAAACAGGATTTCATTTTCGCCGATCGCGCTGGCGATAGGCGTTGCCTGGAGCCACCCCAGCGCGCGGTCAATCTCAACCAAAACAATCTCCGTGTTTTATGCCGGCCGATGTTTCGAGCCGCCTAGGCGTAATAGGCAATCCAGCGGCCCGCGAAGATGATCGAGGACCACAGCAGCATCGAGACGACCGCAAGCGTCGTCGCAGCCGCGCGCGGGCTTGAATGCAGGTCGCCGAATGCGGCATTGCGACGCTGGAAGGCTTGAAACAGCCAGGTGACGGTCAGCGCCGCGATCAGCAGCGCCATCTTGAGCTGAAAGGCCGGATTCTTCAGCGAGCGCGCCGGCTCCGCGGTGATCATGATGATGCCGGTGGCAAGCAGGACCAGCAACGGCCACCAGACCAGCGGCAAGAACCGCGCGGTGACCGCCTCGATCGGCCGGCTCGCCCAGAACACGCCGATCAGGCGAAGGTCGATCATCAGCGCCGAACTTGCCACCACCGCGATCGCCAGAATGTGGATCGTCTGCACCGCCGGCACGACCCAGCCGGCGGTCCGGATCGACTGGCTCAGCACCGTGTGGTCGATCCAATGACAGATCTCGTTGAGCGTCAAAGCCATGTCAGCGGATGAGATTCAAGGAACGGCCCTTCAATCAAGAACCCCGGCGGATGAGGCGGCAACCGTACCTTGCGCGCGGTGACGCGAGAAGGGCGGTTTTGACATGGTCGCATGTACCCGAGGACGGGCGGTTTACGGCTATCGTTTGAGCCCACAGAGCAACGATAGCCCGATACCCATGACCTTGTCAGCGCTTTTTGGCACCCCTTGGTGCCCGGCGCGCGGGCCTAACCGTACGCTTTCGCCGGCGCTGCAGCTTGTTATCGGGGGCCGGAATAGCCATTTGACGGGATAGCGTAATCGGATCGCTTCAATTGCGGCGCCCCCGAACGCAATGTATTAGCCACGCCAAATCCGACAGACGATTTCGACCAACGGCATATCACCTCGATGTGCGCGTGACGGGTCAGGACACCAATGGCCATCGAACATGCCACCGTGCAGGTCGTGCGCAAGCCGTGGGGGGTCGCTGATCTTCATCCCTGGAGCCGCATTGACGGTTCCAATGATCCGGTCGGAGAGCTGTGGTTTCAGCGCGCCGATCGGAACGCGACGACTCCGGCCTTGTTGGTCAAGCTGCTGTTCACGAGGGAGCCATTGTCGATTCAGGTTCATCCAGACGATGCCTTCGCCCGCGCGATCGGATTGCCGAACGGCAAGACTGAAGCATGGTACATCCTCTCGGCAGCTCCGGACGCAAGGGTTGGCCTTGGCTTGAAGCGGCACCTTGCGTCACCGGAATTACGCGCAGCCATCAGGAACGGCTCGATTGCCAGCCTCGTTGATTGGCGTTCGGTCAAGAAAGGCGACGTTATTTTCGTCCCTGCCGGCACAATCCACGCCATAGGCGCTGGAATCGTGCTCGCCGAGATCCAACAGCACAGCGAGGCGACTTTCCGTCTGTTCGACTATGGCCGGCGGCGCGAGTTGCACGAGGACAGCGCCGTCGCCGTTTCCGATGCCGGACCGATTCAAGCTCAAGCCGACCCTCGACGCCTCACTGCGACCCGGACAGCCCTCGTCGCAAGCCCACATTTTATCCTTGAGCGGATCGATCTTCCGGCGAATTCGACCTGGTCCCTCAATGCGACGCAGGAAACCTGGATCCTCGCGATCGAAGGGCACGCGCGGGTCGGACTGACGAACATGACCGTCGGCGACGCCGTATTTGCCGAAACCGATCGCGTCGGGATCGACGTCGAGTCCGATCGAATGAGCGCTTTGCTAGCCTACCCAGGACCAGATCCAGTCGTTGCGTTACTGGAGGAAAGTGGAGAACACATGACTAAATCCGCTGGCACGCCCGCTGCGCGCTCGTCGAATCCAGAAGAGATCGTCGGGGTGCAGATATGACGCCGCTCCGCCGTCTCGCCTTCATCGGAAATTCGCTTCCTCGCCGTTGCGGAATCGCCACCTTCACCACGGATCTGCGACAGGCGATATCGACATCGCGCCACGACCTCGACACCCACATCGTTGCGATGACCGACCATGGTCAAACCTACGACTATCCCTCTTCGGTCGCTTTGCAGATCAAGGACAACAACGTCGAGGAGTATGCGCGTGCGGCAGATTTCCTCAACGCCGGCCGCTTCGACATCGTCTGTCTCCAGCACGAATTCGGAATCTTCGGCGGCGAAGCCGGCGCCAATATTCTCGCGCTGTTGTCGCGCCTCACCGTTCCGGTGGTAACAACGCTGCACACCGTACTAGCCAAACCTACTGCGGTCCAGTGCGCGGTGATGACCGGCATCATCGAGGCATCTTCGAAGATCGTGGTGATGGCCGAAAAGGCCCGTGACTTGCTCCGAAGCGTATATCGTGTGTCGGATGACAAGATCGAGGTCATTGCCCACGGCATTCCCGACGTCGCATTTTCCGGGCCCGACGCAGCGAAGGCCAAGCTAGGATTTGCCGGAAGGCCGGTCATTCTGACATTCGGCCTGCTGTCGCCCAACAAGGGCATCGAGGTCATGATCGATGCCATGCCGTCGATTCTGAAGCGCCGCGCAGATGCAGTATACGTCGTCCTCGGCGCAACCCATCCAAATCTGGTGCGAGACCAGGGCGAGGCCTATCGCGAGAGCCTGATGGCGCGGGTGCGCGAAACTGGCGTCGAAGACCACGTGGTGTTCCTCGATCGGTTCGTCGATCAGGCTACCCTGCTCGAATTCATCTCGATGTGCGACGTCTATGTTACGCCTTATCTAAAAGAAGCGCAGATGACGTCAGGAACGTTGGCCTACAGCTTCGGACTGGGGAAGCCGGTCGTCTCGACGCCCTACTGGCACGCGCAAGAGCTATTGGCCGACGGACGCGGCGTTCTGGTGCCTTTCGGCGACGCGGCTGCGATCGGCAGTGAAATCGCGGAATTGCTCACCGATGATGCTCGCCGACAGGCAATGTGTCGGCGCGCTTACACGGTCAGCCGAACCATGACATGGCAACGCACCGCCGACCATTACATGTCCGTCTTCGAGCATGCCCGGCAGGGCCACTGGCTCAAGGTCGTCGCCCGCTCCGACGCTGACTTGCCCGAACCTCGCAGCCCCGCGGCGCCTGACATGCAAATCGGCCATTTCCTGACAATGTGCGACGATATCGGCCTGTTCCAGCACGCGGTGCATTCGGTGCCCGATCGCTCGCACGGCTATTGCGTAGACGACAACGCCCGCGCGTTGCTGCTGGCCTGC
>DATGGY010000162.1:0-5834 GCA_035308285.1 Bradyrhizobium sp.
TTTGAATCCGGGTCGTGCGAAGTTTCGCGCGCCGGCTGATCGGCGACCAGAAGTTCCATCACCATCTTCTGCGCCGCGATCGCGCGCGCGCTTGCCGATTTCACCTTCATGCCGACGCTTGGCGTGCGCTTGCAGGAGGCCGCCAGCACGCGCTCGCCCTCGACCTCCACCATGCAGGCGCGGCAATTGCCGTCGGGCCGGTAGTCCGGCTCCGGCGAGTAACACAGATGCGGAATTTCGCGTCCCTGGCGTTTGGCAACTTGCCAGATGGTTTCGCCGTTGACGGCTTCGACTTGCTGACCGTCGAGTTCGAACTGGATCTTCGTCATTCGGCAGCGTCCTTGAACTCGTCTGGGAAGTATTTAATCACGGATGTTAACGGATTCGAGGCCGCCTGGCCCAATCCGCAGATCGATGCGTCGCGCATCGCCTGACTCAATTCGTCGAGCAATTCGCGGTTCCAGACCGGCTTTTCCATCAGGATCGCCGCCTTTTGCGTGCCGACGCGGCAGGGCGTGCACTGGCCGCAACTCTCGTCCTCGAAGAACCGCATCAGGTTCAGCGCCGCGCCTTTCACGCTGTCCCGATCGGACAGGATCACGATCGCGGCTGAGCCGATGAAGCAGCCATATTTTTCCAGCGTACCGAAGTCGAGCGGGATGTCGTCCATCGACGCCGGCAGGATGCCGCCGGAGGCGCCACCCGGCAGGTAGGCGCGGAATTTATGCCCGTCGGCCATGCCGCCGCAAAACTCGTCGATCAATTCCCGCACGGTGACGCCCGCCGGCGCCAGCTTCATGCCGGGATTTTTGACCCGCCCCGAAACCGAGTAACTGCGCAGACCAAAGCGCTCATTGCGGCCGTGGCTCTTCCACCAGCTCGCGCCCTGCTCGACGATGTCGCGCACCCACCACAGCGTCTCGATATTGTTGATCAGCGTCGGCAATCCGAACAACCCGACCTGGAACGGATATGGCGGCTTGTGCCGCGGCAATCCACGCTTGCCCTCGATGCTTTCGAGCAACGAGGATTCCTCGCCGCAGATATAGGCGCCGGCGCCGCGCCGCATATGCAGCCGCGGCCCGCCCGGCGGCAATTTCGCGATCTCGCGCGTCAGGATTTCGCGCGAGGCCGGATATTCGTCGCGGATGTAGATGTAGACCTCGCTCGCCTCGACGACATGGGCGCCGATCAGCGTACCCTCGAGAAAGCGATGCGGATCGGTCTCGAGATAATAACGGTCCTTGAACGTTCCGGGTTCGCCCTCATCGCCGTTGACGGCCATCAGCCGGGGGCCTGGCTCGCCCAACACCGCGCGCCATTTGCGCCCCGTCGGGAAGCCCGCGCCGCCGAGGCCGCGCAAGGAAGCATCGTCGAGCGCCTTGAGCAGATCTTCCCTTTTCAATTCACCCGAACGCAGGCGGTTGAGCAGCTTGTAGCCGCCACCGGCGACATAGGCGTCGTAGCCGACATAGTCAGGCAGGCGCGCATGCGTATCGCCGCCCTTGGCCGCCGCGAGCACGCTCTTGACGCTGGCGTGGTCGACAAAGTGATGTCCGACCTCGGCCGCGGGCGCCGTGTCGCAGCGGCCGACACAGGGCGCGCGCACCACGCGAATGCCGGGGCCGGCGGTGCTTTGCAAATCAAGCAGCAGTTTTTCGCCGCCCATCATCGCGCAGGTGAGCGAGTCGCAGACGCGGATGGTCAGCGGCGCGATATCGGGCTCGCCTTCCTTCACCACGTCGAAATGGGCGTAGAAGGTCGCGGTCTCGAACACTTCGGCAAAGGCAAGCTTCATCTCGTCGGCAAGCGCTGCGAGGTGGCCCGCGGAAATCTGATGGTACTTGTCCTGGATGAGATGCAGGTACTCGATGAGGAGATCGCGCCGCCGCGGCCGGTCGCCGAGCAAGAGCTCAATCTCGTGCGCGGCGGTCGGATCGATCTGGCGTCCCTTGGGCGTCGATTTGGCCCGCCTGCGTCCCTCGCCCGGATGTTCGAACGAGCGGACTTTTTGCGCGTCATGACTCATCGAAACGTCTCGTTTCTGCCGGGTCTAGTCACTGGCCTCAGCGGTGTAATCCTAATCGGTGGCATGCCAGATGCCAAGGCTAATTGCACAACCCTCATAAGCATTTAAGGGGCACGCAGCCCAAGCTGTCATGCCCCTTTATTGGCCGCTACCGCAATCCGCAGGTATTCAGGTCTTTCCCATGCAGTCTTCGATATAGAACCAGCGGTCGTCGCCGGCCAGACCCTTTGCCTTCACCTCTTTGCGACAGGCCCTGAGCTTGCCTTTGTTCGCCTGCCACTTGGCCTTCATCTCCCTCAGCTTCTCGGCGGTCAGCTTCATTCTCGAAGACTTGGCGGAGGGTTCCGGTTTCGACGACTGGGCCGACGCGCCATGGAGGCTGCCTGCGACGAGCAGCACGGCGGAAAAACAGGTAAGCGTGCGAAGCATGGGAATCCCCTCAAGGTAGTTTCTTTGATGATTGCAGAGCAATTGAGCGGGACGCAAATCCGGGCGTCCCGCGATGTTGATGGAGCGGCGATCAGAGGATCTTGGCCGCGCTTTCCAAGGTCTTCCACACACCCCATGCGAGCGGTATGCCGACAAAGGCCCAGAACAACGCAGACCTTACATCAAGGCCGCCAAGGCCGATGCCGAACGAGCCGTGTTGAATAGCGGCGTCGCTTTTCGCGCTCGCCGCCTGTAGCTTCGCGACCTCGTCAGCGCTCATGTGCCATTTGTGGTCGACCGGCTTGATCAGGTAGTTGCAGATCAGGCCAGCGATCAACATCGCACAAAGGATATACATCGTCGTGTTGTAAAGTTGATTGCGCGGCACGCCGGCTGCGAGCTGGAACTCCCGGAGATAGTTGACCACGACCGGGCCGATGATGCCCGCGGTCGACCACGCCGTCAGCAAGCGCCCGTGAATGGCGCCCACGAACTGCGTTCCGAACATGTCGGCGAGATAGGCCGGCACCGTGGCGAAGCCGCCGCCATACATCGACAGGATGATGCAGAACGCACTGACGAACAGCAGCTTCGAGCCCATCGCCGCGAAGGTCGGCGCCAGCGCGTAAAGCGCGATGCCCAGCACGAAGAACGTATAGTAGGTGTTCTTGCGGCCGATATAGTCCGACAGCGACGCCCAGAAGAAACGGCCGCCGATGTTGAACAGTGACAGCAAGCCGGCAAAGCCGGCCGCGATCCCCGCGATCATCGTCCTCTGCTCGACCGAAAGCGCGCCAAAGTTCAGGTTGGGCATTCCGATCAGTTTGCCGGCGAAGATCTCCTGCAACATCGGTGAGGCCATGCCGATCACGCCGATGCCGGCCGAAACGTTCAAACACAGCACCCACCAGATCAACCAGAACTGCGGCGTCTTGTGCGCGTTGTCGAGATGGACATTGTTGGTCGAGATCATCGCATTGGCTTTGGCTGGAGGGGTCCAGCCTTCCGGCTGCCAGCCAACCGGCGACACGCGATAGGAGAAGGCGCCGATCATCATGAACACGAAATAGATCACGCCCATGGTGGTGAAGGTCTCCCAGACACCGACCGAGGTCGGAGTCCTGTAGTAGTTGATCAGGATATTCGCCAAGGGAGCGCCGATCATTGCGCCGCCGCCGAAACCCATGATCGCCATGCCGGTCGCCATGCCGCGACGGTCCGGAAACCATTTCACGAGCGTCGACACCGGAGAGATATAACCGAGGCCGAGGCCGACACCGCCAATCACGCCAGAGCCAAGCCAAAGCAGCCAAAGCTGGTGGATGTAGACGCCGATGGCGCCAAGCAGAAGGCCGCCACCCCAGCAGCACGCCGCGACGACGCCGGCCTTGCGCGGGCCGACGCGCTCGAGCCAACCGCCCCAGATCGCGGCCGAGACGCCGAGCAGCACGAAGAACAGGGTGTACATCCAGCCGAGACTGGCCACCTTCCAGTCGCAGGTGGTGGTGAACAGCTCCTGCACCAGCGAGATATCCGGGCAGGCCTTGGGCGAGGTCAGGCCGATCGCGCGCGACAGCGGCAGCCAGAACACCGAAAATCCATAGGCCATGCCGATGCACAGGTGAATGCAAAGCGCGGCCGGCGGCACCAGCCAACGATTGAAGCCGGCCTTTGCGATCGTGTGTTCGCGATCGAGGATTCCCTGTCCGGCACCAGTCATGGTCCCCGCGCTACTGATTGTCGTCATTCATTCCTCCCCTGCAGACTGCCCCTGCCGGGCATGTCTGCCGTCCGCGATCCCTGTTGCCCTATACCCTAAATTCCCTGCGACGCGCCAACCCTCGCCTTGCTGCTCTGCACAATTCCCGGACGACGGCCGCGATTCTACGCCCCGGGCCTTACCAAGAAGATGAATTGGGGCAGAAGCCAGCGCTGGTGTCGATAGGAAAAAGGTAGCGATAGCCGGTTCGGCGGTTCAGGAGAGCTACTGATATCGGCCCGGTTTCATAGAGGCCCGGCTACCTGCGCGCGATCGGCGAAGCATCATTTGAATTTCCAATCAGACCATCTGTTTCTCGATCAGAAACACGATCCGCTGCTCGCCGCGCTCGGCGATCTCGACCTTGTCACCGGTCTCCAGGATCAGCGCCGGGATATCGATGACCGACAATGGATCGGTGCAATGGACTTCCAGGCGATCGCCCGGCGACAGCGCCTTGAGCGCCTTTCGCGTCTTCAACGCCGGCAACGGACATTTGAGGCCGGTGAGGTCGAGGATGGTCGTGGTCATGGTCCATCCATGGCGAAAGCATTCCGCATCGTCAACGAACATCGAAGGCCGAGAGCCGGTCTCACATCAGGCTTGCGTAGCTGAGAAATCCGACCGTCTGGCCCGCCGCCACCTGCGTGATTTGCTCGCCGAGCTCGACCAGCCCGTCGGTATCGACCAGCGAGGACAAAAGCCCGGCGCCCTCCCGCGGAAACTTTACCGCCTCCAGACTGCCGTCGCCGGTCTTGCGCAGATTGACCCGCACATATTCGCGGCGGCCGATCTTCTTCTTGTAGGTGAACGCCGCGCGCACCGGTATCGCCAACAAGGCCTGCGGCCTTGCGCCCGACAACGCCAGCACGGTCGGCCGCACCACATGGACGAAGGTGACAAAGCTCGCCACCGGATTTCCCGGCAAGCCGATCAATGGCGTGCCGCCGATGATGCCCATGGCGACGGGACGCCCGGGCTTGATCGCCATCCGCCACAGCACGAGCTTGCCGGCCTCTTCGACGGCGGCCTTGACGTGATCCTCCTCGCCGGTGGAAACGCCGCCGCTCGTGAGAATCAAATCATGGGCGCCGGCTACTTTCTTCAGACCCCGCGTCAGTGCCGCGCGATCGTCGCGCAAGATGCCGAGATCGCTGACCTCAGCGCCGAGCCGCGCCAGCATCGCCATCAACATGAAGCGGTTGGAGTCAAACAGCTGCGCCGATTTGCGCTCGCTTCCCGGCGAAACCAGCTCATTGCCGGTCGAGAACACCGCGACCCTGATGCGCCGGCGAACCTGCAATTGCGTCAGGCCGAATGCTGCCGCTAACGCGATGTCTTGCGGCCGCAGCCGCGAGCCCCCGGCGAGCGCGGCAGAGCCTTGCGGGATATCTTCGCCCATGGGGCGTACATTGGCGCCGGCCCTCAGACCTGCCGGAAGAATGACTTTGCCGGTCTCCTCGACGCGTACGTCTTCCTGCATGAAAACCGTGTCGGCGCCTTCCGGCATCGGTGCGCCGGTAAAAATCCGCACGGCATGGCCCGGCTTGACCGGCGCTGGCGCCGAGGCGCCCGCCTGAATCCGCCCCGAGACGGGGAAGGAAGCCTCATGACGCT
>DATGGY010000163.1:0-3693 GCA_035308285.1 Bradyrhizobium sp.
AGCCGACGCTCAGCGCGACCACGAAAAACCTCGGCAGCAAGGTCGAAATCCGGATTCGCGACAATGGCACCGGCATCCCGCCCGAAGTGAAGGAGAAGATGTTCAACCCCTTCTTCACCACCAAGCCTGCGGGCGAGGGTACTGGGCTGGGCCTATCGATGAGCCACGACATCATCGTGAAACAGCACGCCGGCAAGATTGACGTCGAAACCGAGCCCGGCGCATTTACCGAATTTATCATCACACTGCCGCGGACGGCGGCGGCGCAAGGGCAGTCTGGAGGGGCAAATTGAGCGTTTACATTCTCGTCGTCGACGACGAGCCGGATATCGAGGTCCTGTTCCGCCAACAGTTTCGGCGCGACCTGAAATCCGAGCGATTCACGATGGCATTTGCTTCGTCGGCCCCGGAAGCCCTGGTCCGCGCCGCCGAGATCAAGGACCCGTCGCTGATCCTGATACTGTCCGACATCAATATGCCCGGCATGAGCGGGCTTGAAATGCTGCCAAAGGTGCGCGCCGAACGCCCCGATGTTCCCGTCATCATGATCACCGCCTATGGCGATGCCGAAACCCGCCGCAAGGCGATCGAGCGCGGCGCGGTGGGATTATTGACCAAACCGATCGATTTCGGGCTGCTGCGCCATGAGATCGATACACGGGTCGGGCAGGCCGCATGACCGCAACTATCCTCGTCGTCGATGATGAGCCCGATCTAGAGGCTCTTGTCTTGCAGAAATTCCGCAAGCAAATTCGCGATGGCGCGGTGACCTTCATGTTTGCCCATGACGGATTGGAGGCGTTGGCCTCCATCGAGCAGCATCCGCATGTCGACATGGTAGTGTCCGACATCAACATGCCGCGGATGGACGGCCTTTCCCTGTTGCAGAAGTTGCAGGAGGCCGAGGACAAGAAATCGACCATCATCGTTTCGGCCTATGGCGACATGAGCAATATCCGCACTGCGATGAATCGCGGCGCGTTCGATTTCCTGACCAAGCCGATCGACTTCGGCGATCTCGAAACCACCATCGAAAAGACCATGCGTCACGTCGAGGCGTTGCGCGAAGCCCGACGCCGCCAGGCCGAGGCTGAGCGCGCGCATGCATCGCTTTCACGCTATTTTTCGCCGCAGATCGCCTTAAGGCTCGCCGCAGCCACTGAAAGCAACGGCATGGAGGTGCACTGGCGCGATGTTGCCGCCATCTTCACCGACATCGCAAGCTTCACGTCGCTGGTGGAAACGGCAGCGCCCGAAGTGCTCGGCGCGCTGCTCAACGAATATGTCGGCGGCATGACCGACGTGGTCTTTGCGCATGAGGGAACGGTCGCCAAGATCATCGGCGATGCGATCCAGATTCTCTTCAACGCGCCCGGCGACCAGCCGGATTTCGCGACACGCGCGATCACCTGTGCCCACGCTCTCGACGCCTGGTCGGAACAATTTCGCGAGCGGTGGAAATCCAAGGGCATCAATTTCGGCGTCACCCGCATCGGCGTTCACGCCGGACCTGCGCTGGTGGGAAATTTCGGCGGCGCGCGGTTCTTCGATTACACCGCCTATGGCGACACCATCAACATCACGGCGCGGCTGGAATCCGCCAACAAGTTTCTCGGCACGCGTATCTCTGCGAGCGCCGCGGTTGCGGAAGCGGCAAAGGGATTTCAAGGGCGGCCGATCGGCGATCTGATGTTGCGCGGGCGCAGCGAGCCTTTGCGGGCTTATGAACCGTTGCCGCCGGAAAAGTTCAAGAGTCCGGTGACGTCGCAATACGCCGAGGCTTTTGCCAAGCTGGAGGCCGGTAATGTCGGGGCGATGCCGGCCTTCGCGGCGCTGGTCGGGCAATATGCCGATGATCCGCTTGCCGGTTTTCACTTAAGAAGGCTGCTCAACGGCGCCAAGGGAGTTCGGATGCAGGTTGAATGACGCGAGGTGCGGCATGCCTGAGATGACGAACGATTTTGTCGCCGGAAATTATCGTTTCATTCCGGCGGTGTTTCAATATTCGAGCGGTGCCGTCGCGTCTTCCGGTTTTGAGATCGAGCGCGTGCGCTTCGAAAGACTGGTCCCGCTGGCTGAAGGATTTGTGCTGGCGGCCAGATACATTCAAGCCGCGGGGCGTCCGCTGACCTCGCTCTGCGCCTGCGAACTGCGTTCGCCCGCGGCGTTCACGGAGGCAGGCTTCCTCGCGTTCAACCAACATTACGTCAAGACGCTGGCCGAGTGGGGCATCTTCGACGGCACCACCAATCCGGTGGCGCGCAGCAATGTCTGCCCGGAAATCGATCCGCCGACGGAGCCGTCTTTCTACGCCTTCTCTTTCACGCGTCCGCTCCAGGGGCAGAGGTTTGGCTCGACGCCGGATTTTGTCATCGCCGGCGGCGCGGAGGCGCGCGGCGGCCCGGGAAGCTATCCCGAGCGCATTGTGCGTTACCGCGATGTAAGCCCGGAGGGGCTGAAGAAGAAGGTTCGGTTTACGGTTTCCGAAATGGAAAGTCGCCTTGCCGCGTTCGGGTTCGGTTGGAAGGAAACGACGGCGGCGCAGGCTTACACGGTCCATGACTTCCACCTTGTGATGGCCGACGAACTGGTCCGCCGCGGCGCCGCGCGCTCGGGCCTGACTTGGCACTTTGCCCGGCCGCCCGTGATCGATCTCGAATTCGAAATGGATTGCCGGCGGGTGATGCGGGAAGTGGTGATTTGATTCTTCACGTCCTTGCTTCGCAGAGCCTGCCATCGGGCGGCGCAAAGCGCCGACCCGTTGGCTCGCAATGACGGTTGGCTACCGCTGCCTCGGATCGAGCGCGTCGCGCAGGCCGTCGCCGACCAGATTGAACGACAGCACCACCAGAAAGATCGCAAGTCCCGGCCACAGCGCCATCCACGGCGCGTTGGTCAGAAAGCGCTGAGCGGCGTTGAGCATGCTGCCCCAGGAAGGCGCAGGCGGCTGTTGCCCTAACCCAAGAAACGACAGCGCGGCTTCCGCGATAATGGCAGCCGCGATCGACAGCGTCGCCTGGACCAAGAGTGCCGGCATGATGTTCGGCAGGATGTGGAACAGCGCGATCCGCCAGCGCGGATTGCCCATGGCGCGCGCGGCTTCGACATAGTCCTCGACCTTGACGCTCATGGTCTGGCCGCGGGTCAGCCGCACGAAGATCGGTGTCGTCGAGATGCCGATCGCGATCATGGCGTTGCCGAGGCTCGGTCCGAGAAATGCGGCGAGCGCAATGGCGAGGATCAGGAACGGACAGGCCAGCATCGCATCCGTAATCCGGCTGATCAGGGCGTCGATGAAGCCGCCGCGGTAACCCGACAGCAACCCAAGCGGCACGCCGATGCCGAGTGCGATCCCAACCGAGATCGCGCCCGCCACCAGCGAAGCCCGCGCGCCATAGATCACACGGCTGAGAACGTCGCGGCCGAGATCGTCAGTGCCGAACCAATGCAGTGCTGACGCCGGCTTGCGTACCAGCGTCCAGCTGGTCGCGATGGGATCGTAGGGCACGATCCAGGGCGCAAACACCGCAAGCAGGATGAAAGTCGCGATCACGAGCAGGCCGGCCATCGCGCCCTTGCGCGCAATCAGGCGGCGCAGGGCGCGCCGCGCCGGACTTTCGAACTCGTCGGGGAGGGAAGCGGGCAGAGCGGGGAGCGCGGCGTCGGTCATTTCACGCTCTCAGCCGCGGATTG
>DATGGY010000164.1:0-4052 GCA_035308285.1 Bradyrhizobium sp.
CGGCGACGTCGTCAAGAAGGGCGACATCATTGCCGACGGTCCCTCGACCGATCTCGGCGAACTCGCGCTCGGCCGCAACGTGCTGGTCGCGTTCATGCCGTGGAACGGCTACAACTTCGAAGACTCGATCCTGCTCTCCGAGAGAATCGTGAAGGACGACGTCTTCACCTCGATCCACATCGAGGAATTCGAGGTGATGGCCCGCGACACCAAGCTCGGTCCTGAGGAAATCACCCGCGACATTCCGAACGTTTCGGAAGAGGCGCTGAAGAACCTCGACGAAGCCGGCATCGTCTATATCGGCGCGGAAGTGCGCGCCGGCGACATCCTGGTCGGCAAGATCACGCCGAAGGGCGAAAGCCCGATGACGCCGGAAGAGAAGCTGTTGCGCGCCATCTTCGGCGAAAAGGCTTCCGACGTCCGCGACACCTCGCTCCGCGTGCCGCCGGGCGTGCAGGGCACGATCGTCGAAGTCCGCGTCTTCAACCGGCACGGCGTCGACAAGGACGAGCGGGCGCTGGCGATCGAGCGGGAAGAGATCGAGCGCCTTGCCAAGGACCGCGACGACGAACAGGCGATCTTGGACCGCAACGTCTATAGCCGCCTCGCCGAGCTCCTGGAAAACCGCCAGGGCATCGCCGGTCCCAAGGGCTTCAAGAAGGACACCAAGATCACGCGCTCGGTCCTCGAGGAGCATCCGCGTTCGCAATGGTGGATGTTTGCATCCCCCAACGACAAGCTGATGGCCGAAATCGAGGCGATGCGGAAGCAGTACGACGAATCGAAGAAGGGGCTTGAACAGCGCTTCCTCGACAAGGTCGAGAAACTGCAGCGTGGCGACGAACTGCCGCCCGGCGTGATGAAGATGGTCAAGGTCTTCGTCGCGGTGAAGCGCAAGATTCAGCCGGGCGACAAAATGGCCGGCCGTCACGGCAACAAGGGCGTCGTCTCCAAGATCGTTCCGGTCGAGGACATGCCGTTCCTCGAAGACGGCACGCATGCCGATATCGTTCTCAATCCGCTCGGCGTGCCTTCGCGCATGAATGTCGGGCAGATTCTGGAGACCCATCTCGGCTGGGCATGCGCAGGGCTGGGCAAGCGCATCGGCCAGACCATCGATGCTTACTACAGCAAGCAGGACGTCAAGCCGCTGAAGGAGACGTTGAAGAAGATATATGGCGACGAGGAGACGATCAAATCGCTCAACGACAGCGAACTGATCGAGCTCGGCCGCAATTTGAGCCACGGCGTGCCGATCGCAACGCCGGTGTTCGACGGCGCCAAGGAAACCGACATCGAGGAAATGCTCAAGCTTGCCGGTCTCGATGCTTCCGGCCAGTCCACCGTCTATGACGGACGGACCGGCGATCCCTTCGATCGCAAGGTGACGGTTGGGTACATCTATATGCTCAAGCTGCATCATCTGGTGGACGACAAGATCCACGCGCGTTCGATCGGTCCGTACTCGCTCGTTACCCAGCAGCCGCTGGGCGGCAAGGCGCAGTTCGGCGGCCAGCGTTTCGGCGAAATGGAAGTGTGGGCGCTGGAGGCCTATGGCGCGGCGTACACGCTCCAGGAAATGCTTACCGTGAAGTCGGACGACGTTGCCGGCCGTACCAAGGTGTATGAGGCGATCGTGCGCGGTGACGACACGTTCGAAGCGGGTATTCCGGAATCGTTCAACGTGCTGGTCAAGGAAATGCGTTCGCTGGGTCTCAACGTCGACCTGCACAATTCCAAGATGGGCGGTACGCCGACATCCGAGGCGGCCGAGTAAAGATGGGCATCAAGCCCGGCGCGGCGAGCGCCGGGCATCTGCGGTTTGCGCTCGCATATCGGGTGCGGCGCGTGGGCTTAAAGAAGAATTTCGAATTTGCTGCCGGTGACGGCCGGCACGCGAGGAGAAGACCATGAACCAAGAGATTATGAATCTGTTCAATCCGACGACGCCGGCTCAGGTCTTCGACCAGATTCGGATTTCGATCGCGTCTCCTGAAAAGATTCTGTCGTGGTCCTACGGCGAAATCAAGAAGCCGGAGACCATCAACTACCGCACCTTCAAGCCGGAGCGTGACGGCCTGTTCTGCGCGCGCATCTTCGGGCCGATCAAGGACTATGAGTGCCTGTGCGGCAAGTACAAGCGGATGAAGTACAAGGGCATCATCTGCGAGAAATGCTCGGTCGAAGTCACGCTGTCGCGCGTCCGGCGCGAGCGCATGGGCCATATCGAACTGGCCGCACCCGTCGCCCATATCTGGTTCCTGAAGTCGCTGCCGTCGCGCATCGGTCTTCTGCTCGACATGACGCTGAAGGATCTCGAGCGGATTCTTTATTTCGAATATTACGTCGTGCTCGAACCCGGCCTGACCGCGCTCAAGGACCGTCAGCTCCTGTCGGAAGACGAGTATCTGAAGGCGCAGGACGAATACGGCCAGGACTCTTTCACCGCCATGATCGGCGCGGAAGCGATCCGCGAGCTGCTGAAGGGGCTCGATCTCGAAAAGCTCGAGGCCTCCTTGCGCGCGGAGATGCAGGAGACCGAGTCCGACATCAAGCACAAGAAGCTCGCCAAGCGGTTGAAGATCGTCGAGGCCTTCCGCTATTCCGGCAACAAGCCGGAATGGATGATCCTTACGGTGGTGCCGGTGATTCCGCCGGACCTGCGGCCGCTGGTGCCGCTCGACGGCGGCCGCTTTGCGACCTCCGACCTCAATGATCTCTATCGCCGCGTCATCAACCGCAACAACCGCCTGAAGCGGTTGATGGAGCTTCGCGCGCCCGACATCATCATCCGCAACGAAAAGCGCATGTTGCAGGAGGCGGTCGACGCCCTGTTCGACAACGGCCGCCGCGGCCGCGTCATCACCGGCGCCAACAAACGCCCGCTGAAGTCGCTGGCCGACATGCTCAAGGGCAAGCAGGGCCGTTTCCGGCAGAACCTGCTCGGCAAACGCGTCGACTATTCCGGCCGTTCGGTGATCGTGGTCGGTCCCGAATTGCGGCTGCACCAATGCGGTCTGCCGAAGAAGATGGCGCTCGAGCTGTTCAAGCCGTTCATCTATTCGCGGCTCGACGCCAAGGGCCTCTCCACCACCGTGAAGCAGGCCAAGAAGCTCGTGGAAAAGGAGCGCCCCGAGGTCTGGGACATTCTCGATGAGGTGATCCGCGAGCATCCGGTGCTGCTGAACCGCGCGCCGACGCTGCATCGCCTCGGCATTCAGGCGTTCGAGCCGGTGCTGATCGAAGGCAAGGCGATCCAGCTTCATCCGCTGGTTTGCGCGGCCTTCAACGCCGACTTCGACGGCGACCAGATGGCCGTGCACGTTCCGCTGTCGCTGGAAGCCCAGCTCGAGGCGCGTGTGCTGATGATGTCGACCAACAACATCCTGCACCCGGCCAATGGTCAGCCGATCATCGTGCCGTCGCAGGATATCGTGCTTGGCCTGTATTATCTCTCGATCATGCGCGAGGGGTTGCCCGGCGAGGGCAAGCTCTATGGCGAGATGGCCGAGATCGAGCATGCCCTGCATTCGAAGGTCATCCACCTCCACACCAAGATCAAGTATCGCTGGGAGGGCGCCGACGAGGGCGGCAAGCCGGTCAAGCGCTGGATCGAGACCACGGCCGGCCGCGTCATGCTCGGCAACGTGCTGCCGAAATCGGCCAAGATTTCGTTCGACATCATCAACAAGCTGATGACCAAGCGCGAAATCTCCAGCGTGATCGATCAGGTCTATCGTCATTGCGGCCAGAAGGAGACGGTGATCTTCTGCGATCGCATCATGGCGCTCGGCTTCTACAACGCGTTCAAGGCCGGCATTTCGTTCGGCAAGGACGACATGGTGGTGCCGCACGGCAAGTGGAAGATCGTCGAGACCACGCGTACGCTGGCGAAGGATTTCGAGCAGCAGTACAATGACGGCCTGATCACCCATGGCGAGAAGTACAACAAGGTGGTCGACGCCTGGTCGAAGGCGACCGAAGAAATCGCCAAGGAGATGATGAAGGAAATCTCCTCGACCAAGAAGAACGCCAAGGGCGTCGAGGCCGAC
>DATGGY010000165.1:0-12777 GCA_035308285.1 Bradyrhizobium sp.
GAACGCGTGAGCGATTAGTAATCCTCGTCCCTGCGAAGGCAGGGACCCATAACCACCGGCCCTAGTTGTTGCGCGAAAGCCGTCGAACAGCGTCACTCAAAACGGACGACACGGCGTATGGGTCCCGGCTCGCGCTTTCGCTTGGCCGGGACGACGAAGATTTGTCTTACTAGGCGCCCTCACACCTTCGCGGTCGCGACATCCTCCAGTCCGCGATGGCGCGGCTCGACGCCCCAGGCCCACACCACCAAGATCTGGACCACGACGAGTCCGATCATCAACCAGATCACGCCCGGCAGTTTGTAGGACGCCATCAGCGCGCCCACCATGAACGGCGAGACCACGGTGGCGCCGCGTCCGAGCGTATTGCAGATGCCGTTGGCACGCAGCCTGATCTCGGTCGGGAACAATTCCGGCGTATAGACCCCGAACAGGATCGCGGTCTGCACATAGATCGCGACGATCAGCACGAATCCGACGCTCAAGACGATCGCGGGATCGGATGCCGCGTCGAAGCGCGCATAGATGTAGCCGGCGACGATGGTGACGACCGAGGCGCCGATGATGCTCGCGCGCCGTCCGATGGCGTCGGATAAATACGCACCGCACGCGCAGCCGACCAGGGACGCCGCCGACAACACCAGCGTATAGGCCAGCGAATTGGCGATGGTCAGTCCCTGGCGCAGGAAGAATTGCGGCAGGAAGATCACAAAGCCGAAGATCAGCGTGTTGATGGTGATCAGCACCCAGGAACCGACGATCATCCGCTGCAACAGCGGCGGCTTGAGCATGTCGAGCGCATGGACGTGGGCGACCTTGGGGGGAACCACCACCGGCGGCAGCGGCTTGCCGAGGGACGCCTCCTGTTCGATCACCTTCATCAAGGCTTCCGCCTCGTCGGTGCGGCCCTCCGATTCAAGCCAGCGCGGCGATTCGGGCAGGTTCTTGCGCAAATACCACACGACCAGCGAGCCCAACCCTGCGATAATGAACATCGGCCGCCAGCCGAAGGCGGGAATGATGAGATAGCCGAGCAGCGCGGTCGCCGGAAATCCCGCCACCACCAGGAACGCCATCATCGACAGCCACCGCCCGCGCGAATGTGGCGGCACGAATTCGGTCAACGTAGAATAGCCGACCACGATTTCGGCCCCGAGCCCAAGGCCCTGCACGAAGCGGCAGGCGATGAGCTGGGTCATGTCCTGCGAGAACGCGGCGGCGAGCGAGGCAAGCCCGAAAATCAGCAAATTGATCTGGTAGGTGAATCGCCGACCGTATTTGTCGCCGACAAACCCGGTGATCAGCGCGCCCAGCGTCATGCCGACAAAGGTCAGCGAAAGGAATTGCTGATTTTGCGGAAACGTCGAAAATTTGCTCTGGATCGTCGACGCCAGCACGCCGCCTGCGACGTAGAGATCGTAGCCGTCGAAGAACATGCCCGCGCCGACCAGCCAGAAAATCCGGTAGTGAAACGGCGAGACCTTGAGCCGGTCGAGCCGCGCGCCGGCGTTTACTGCAAGAGCCATGTGAAGTTTCCCCTTATACGCTGGAACGGCGCAAGTCCGTTATTGGTTCAGTTCAGCCGCCGCCGGGCCGCCACCATGAGCTGATTCTTCTTGGTCTGCGCATCATCTTCTCGAAAACGCCGGGCAAGACTTGCAATTTGTGAAATAGCAGGTCAAGCGCGAAAGCCTTGAAAGATGCGGATTTTGATTTATCAATCACGCCGTGTATGGGGCGATTTCATCCCTCAACATCGGATAATGAAAAGAGAGACCGGGATGGACCGACTTTTCGCCAATGACACGGTCAACGCAGCCGAGTTGTGCCCGGGATCGCCCAGCGCGCCGGTGCTGTTTCTGTTTCACTCGCTATTGTCGGACCGGGCGAGCTTCGACGCCATCGTCCCTGAGCTTTCGCGGTTGCATCGGGTCATCGTGCCCGAATTGCCCGGCTTCGGCGGGTCGAAGGCGGTCGGCGGCGGCCTTGCCGCCGTCGCCGACCGGATGGCGGAAGCCGTGAAGGACGCGGCCGAAGGCTCCGAGACGATCGTGCTCGGCAATGGCTATGGCGGGTTCGTGGCGCTACAGATGGCGATCCGCCATCCCGGCATCGCGAGCCGGCTCATTCTCGCCGATTGCGGCGCTGCGTTTTCGCAAACCGGGCGCGAAGCTTTTCGCAACATGGCGGCGGCCTCAAAGGCCAGGGGGCTCGTTGCGATCGCCGATGTGGCGATGCGCCGGCTGTTTGCGCCCGAGTTTCAGGCGCAGCATCCCGATCTGATGCGCGATCGCCGCGAAGCATTTCTGAAGACCGGCCCCGAAGTGTTTCAGCAAGCCTGCGCGGCGCTGGCCGAATTCGATCTGCGCGGCGAGCTCTCAAAAGTCAACGTGCCCGTGCTGGTCCTGGTCGGCGAGCATGACGAGGCGACGCCGCCGCCGATGTCCCGTGAACTGGCGGCGCTACTTCCGAATGCGCGTCTGAAGATCATCGCGGGCTGCGCGCACGTTCCTCAATTGCAGGCGCCCGCGGTATTTCTTGACGCGATCTGGGATTTCCTGACCGAGCCGTCCGTCGCAAGCTAAGACCCACGTCCTTAAAGCTTGGGTTGCGGGGTCGATCCTGACTTGTTGCGATTTGATCGCCGCTCAGGCCGACGCCCACAGAACCAGCGACAGAACGAAAGTAATCGCAGCCCCGATCGCCAGAATCCACATCAGGCGGCCGCTCCACCCATCGGAGAGCGACGACGATCTGACCGGCCGCTCCGGGAAATCATCGTGTCCGGGGACATGACCACGGATCTCGAATGCCCGAAAGATGACGTCCAGAAGGAACAGGCCCATGGCCACGGCTCCGTTTGTCGGTTGATCGTGAATTTTCGCCGCAAAACGGGCGCCGCTCTTTGACCGAGCGCAAAGCCGTTATCTTTTTTCCGGTCTATTGAAAACCGATCCTTGCGGCTGGCGGGCCTTCATCGGCGCCCTTTTTGGAAAAGACGACACGAAATGCGGCTTGATCTTGCGGCTTGCTACGGACAGGAGCGATTGCCGAGATATACCAGCTATCCCACCGCCCCCCATTTCTCGACGGCGATCGGCCGGCAAACCTACGCCGAGTGGCTGAAGGCGATCCCGCGGCACGCCAGCGCGTCGCTTTATCTTCATGTCCCGTTCTGCCGGGAGATGTGCTGGTATTGCGGCTGCCACACCCAGATTGCCCGGCGCGACCAGCCGGTTTCGGTCTATGCCGCGGCACTGCGCTGCGAACTCGATCTCGTTGCGCGGCAAATCGAACGGCGCGTCAAGGTCGACCATATCCACTTTGGCGGCGGAACGCCGACGATCATGGCGCCGGACCTGTTCGTGGACCTGATCGGCGCGATCAGACACTGCTTCCTTGTGCTTCCCCTGGCCGAGATCGCCGTTGAGATCGATCCGCGCGTCCTTAACGGCGACACGGTCGAGGCGCTCAGGCTTGGCGGCGTCACCCGGGCGAGCCTCGGCGTACAGAGCTTCGATCCTCTCGTGCAGCGCGCCATCAACCGCGTGCAGAGCTTTGAGGAGACCGCGCGGGCGATGGCGAGGCTGCGGCAGGCGGGCATCGCCGGCACCAATTTCGACCTGATCTACGGATTGCCGCATCAGACCGTCGCCTCCTGCCTCGATACCGTGGAGCGCTGCGTCGCGCTTCGCCCGGACCGTTTCTCCGTGTTCGGCTACGCCCACGTCCCGTCGTTCAAGAAGCACCAGCGCAAGATCGCGGAAGCCTCGCTGCCCGACAGCCTGGAGCGGCTTGACCAGTCTGATGCGATTGCGCACGCGCTAAAGGCGGCCGGATATCGGCAGATCGGGCTCGATCATTTCGCGCTGCCGGGCGACGCGATGGCCGTGGCCCAGCGCGAGGGCAGGCTTCACCGGAATTTTCAGGGTTACACCACCGATGTCAGCAACGTCCTGCTCGGGTTCGGCGCCAGCGCCATCGGGCACCTCCCGCAAGGTTATGTTCAGAACGAAGTCAACACCCGTGCCTATTGCGAAACGATCGCCCGCGGCAAATTTGCGACCGTCAAGGGCTACGCGTTGACCGACGACGATCGGCTGCGGGCTGAGATCATCGAGCGCATCATGTGCGACTTCGGCGTCAACCTCGCGCCGATCTGCGTACGCTACGGATCGGCCCCCGAAGCGCTGCTGAAATCGCCCCGCCTGAAGGAGCTGATTGCCTCTGGCGTCGTCGAATGCGACGGCGCCTGGCTTGCTGTCAGGGAGGATTCGCGCTTCCTGGTGCGCAGTGTGGCGGCCGCCTTCGACGCGCATCTCGACGGCTCGAAGCAGCTTCACAGCCGGGCGGTATAGGACGTATACCGTTCGACGTTCGCCGAGCCGCGCGGCGAAGCCGATCCCGGGCTGCAAGCGAAACAGTGAGCCGCGCTCTTTTTTCAAAGCGCGGGGAACTGCGATACCCGCCGATAGGTTCTCTTGGCTTGAGCCTCATGGCATGAGGGGTTCGAATGAAGCGTACCCTGACGTTGTTCGCAGTATTGCAGCTCCTGCTCACGCCGCCTGCATTGGCCGGGGTGCCGGAGCTCAACGTCAAGGCGGTTTGCAAGGCCAGATTGGCTGACGCTAAAATGTTGCAATCTCCCCCCGACCAGAGCACCGCGGAATGTGTGCGTGACGAGGAAGCCGCAAAACAGCAGCTCAGCACCCTCTGGGCATCAACTTCGGCCCCCATACGCAATCGATGTGAAAGTGAGGCCCGCTCGCTGGGTGTGACGTGCTACCTCGATCTCCTCACCTGCATACAAATGGCCGAGGATTTGAAATCGGGGCCCAAAAAGGCGGCCGGGAAACAGTAATGGCGCAACCCGGGCGGCTTCGGGCTTCGAGAAATGGGGCGGCCGAGATGCTTGCCCGATGGCCGCTGCAGGGGCGGCAGGTGCGGCACACGACCGTTGGAATGGAACAAAAGTTCCTCTTCCGCGTTAAGGATTAAAAAGTCGGGAGGACGTCATGAATCAGATCACGCGCTGCCCGAAGTGTGGAAAACGGATGGTCCCGGTTGTCACTCTCTCCGGCCGCACCGACCTCCAATGCATAAGTTGTGACGATCCCGCGGTGAAATGGGCCGAAAGTCCATCAACCGCCCCTGAGAAGCCGATTGCGGCAGAGCGCGTTAATCCATTGCCTGAGGCGATGTCCGAGTTGGGTCCGCTTTCAGGAGTTTAGCGCAAGTCTGACCTAGGAGCCGTCAGGTTTTGACCCACGGCTGGGCGATATTTCTCTCGTGTCCCGATCGGCTCAAGATGTATCGTGAGGGAATGATTTGGGAGGCCCAAACATCGGAGGGTAGCGCCATGAGAGCTTCCATGGCTTCACGCTTGTTCGGCGCAGTCATCCTCATGTCGTTGTGCGGCAGTCAATCGTTCGCGAAGGGCGGCAGCCTCACGACGGAGAATCCCGATAACCCCGAGCACATTGAAAGCCTTCCTCCCGAGATTCGCGCTGCGATTATCCGCCAGTGCCATGGGCCCAAGGCTCATCATCACTTCGCCAGCTATACCGAAAATCTCCTGAGGATCGAGTTGCACTTTGAACATCTTCACTGCGATTCAGACGGCGCCTTTTGCAATCCGTCTGGTTGCCTGCATCAAATCTATGTTTCCTCCCACGGCCACTACAGGCTCTTGCGAAGCTATTACTCTCCAGCAAAGGAGTGAAACGCCGCTGGCTAGAGTTATCGCACCCCCACTGATGGCGATGACAAGCGCGGCCACGTAGCTCTTGGAACCTTCGCCAGCCATGCCTGCTTGCGCCGATGAAAGGACCTGGCGAAGCAGGCTCGAACCTGAAGACAGGCGAGAGCCTACGACGCTAGGACGGGCTTGGGGGTGCTACGGGCGCCAGAGGCCGTTCCTGCATAACACTCAGTGGAATGTTTACCTCGCAGCTCACGCCATCGGGTTCAAACCTAAGTCGAGCCTCCCCCTGCAATTGGCCAGGGAGTGCTTGTTCGATAAGCCGGGATCCGAAGCTCTTTCGAGAGGGTTCGCGGACCCGCGGCCCACCAGTTTCTTTCCAATGCAGCTTAAAGCGCTTCAAGTTATCGCTTGAGACGACAGCCCATGAAATTGAAACGTGACCGCCAGGTGTAGACAGCGCGCCGTGTTTAACGGCATTCGTGCAGAGTTCGTGAATGACCATTGAGAGGGCGATGGCAGGTCCGGAAGAAACCGCGATGTTGTCACCGGCGATTTCAAACTGATCAAGGCCATTGGATTGAAACGCCTTGACGGCACCTTCGATCAAGGTCCGGCACCCCTGCGGCAGTCCATCGTTCGCGAACCAAAAGGTCTTGCGCTACGCCTAACGCGTGAAGGCGATTTGCAATCGTTGCAGTGGCTTCTTCGAGGCTGTTCGCGGTCTTGAGGCTTTGGGACGTAATAGCTGAAACAATCGCCAGTATGTTCTTCACCCGATGATGGAGTTCACCGATGACGATTTGCTGTAGCTTGGCGGCTACGCTGGAAGCTTGCGCGTCGATACCAGCCTGAGTGAGCAATTCCCTCAGATAATCAGGCTCGTCCTCAGCGTTGCGTGCCATGTGTGCATCCGCAAACTTGTTCGAAACGCCGCCAAGTTAGCCGCCGGCCTTCGGCTCCAGCGGGGAGATTTAACGCCTATGTTGCATCGGCCGATTGGGCCGGTAGAGCAAAAACGGACGTAAAGGCAGTGCATACGGGGGTTTAAATCTCGTTTCGGCATCCCATATCTAGTTAATGACAAAACCCTATACGCGCGAACCAAAGAAGACCAAGGCTGAGTTGTACGAGATGCTGGCCCAAGCTGTCCGCAATACGCAGCCCGAGCCCATTCGCCCGCCGCAGGATAATAGAGACCGCGGCGCCTAATCCAAATCCGAGTGCAAGAACGTTCGACTGGCCAACCTTCCCCCGAGGTGCCCCCCCAGCCGAAAGTTCCGACACAAGCGGCCTCGGCACGCCACGCCGGGGCCGTTTCCTTGCGCGTGTCAAGCTGACCAGCCCGATCGAGCGGAAGTTTGCGCTAGCGCAATGAGGGTCATCGCAATTGGCCCCAGAATATATGCCGGTTAATTATGATCAGGCAGAAATCGCCATGACCGCCTATTCGTCGAGAAACGTCCCTGCCGCGTTGCCACTGTTCTCATACGGCTTCCGGCCGTTCTTCCTGTTGGGTTCCATCTATGCCGGCCTGGCGATCCTGGTCTGGCTGCCGCTGTTCTACGGCGAGATCGCGCTGAGCTCGGCCTTTGCACCGCGCGACTTGCATGTGCATGAAATGCTGTTTGGCTATCTGCCGGCGGTGATTACCGGGTTCCTGTTGACGGCGATCCCGAACTGGACCGGGCGGTTGCCCATTCAAGGCAGACCGCTGATGGGCCTGGTCGCGGTCTGGCTGGCGGGGCGATTATGCGTGACGTTCTCGGCGGATACCGGATGGTTGGCCGCCTTGCTGGTCGATACGAGTTTCCTGCTGCTGGTGGCAGCGGCCGCGAGCCGCGAGATTCTCGCCGGGCGCAACTGGCGGAACATGAACGTGGTGATCCTGCTGTTGTTGCTGTTTGCCGGCAACGTCGCCTTCCATCTCGAAGCGCATCTTGAAGGTGCGGCCGACATCAGCATCCGCGTCGGCATCGCGGTGGTCATCATGCTGATCTCGCTGATCGGCGGACGCATCGTTCCGAGCTTCACCCGCAACTGGCTGGTGCGCGAAAATCCCGGCCGGCTGCCGGTGCCGTTCGGCCGCTTCGACGTCATCGCGGTTGCCGCGGGCGCGCTCGCGCTATTGGCCTGGGTTGTCAGTCCGGCAGGCCACCTCACGGGCGGAGCGCTTGCCTTGGCCGGATTGCTGCATCTGGTGCGGCTCGGACGCTGGGCCGGAGATCGGACCACACGCGAGCGGCTGTTGACGATCCTTCATGTCGGCTACGCCTTCATTCCCATCGGCTTTCTATTGAATGCGGCGGCGGCCTTCGGACTGGTTCCACCGAGCGCCGGCACTCACGCCTGGATGGTGGGGGCCGCCGGCATCATGACGCTTGCGGTGATGAGCCGCGCGACACTCGGACACACCGGCCAGCCGCTCACTGCATCGCTTGCCACGCAGGCGATCTATGCCGCGATCGTCGTGGCCGCGGTTGCGCGCATTTGCGCGGCGCTGGAACCGGCTTACAGCGAGGCGTTGCTGCACCTCGCGGCGTTCGCCTGGGCGATCGCCTTTTTGGGATTTGCGGCGACGTTCGGGCGGCTGTTGATCGACGGTGACCGGCGCGCGAGATCGGCGCGGAAGATAGTCATGTGAGGGGGGCACTTCTTTCGTCAGCCGGGACAACCTTTGGGTTGGCAATCTCAGGGTAAAGCCCCTCGACCACGCTTTCGAGAACGCGCAGCGCGTCCGCCGTGCCGTCGTCGTGTCCCTTTTCGAAATCCACGCCACCCTGGCCCATCGTATTGGTGATATGGGCAAGACAAAGAACCGGCATGCCGACGGATCGTGCGAAGGTATAGAGCGCGGCCGCCTCCATCTCGACGCCAAGAATCCCCTTGTTTCGGGCGGCCTCGATCGCTTCGGCCGTCTCGCGAAACGGCGCGTCCGTCGTCCAGGTAGCTCCGACGACCACCCGTGGCCCTTCTTTTCCGATGGTCTTTTCTGCGAGTACGACCAGCCGGGGATCAGCCTCGGCGAATTCCGCGGGAGCCGCGTAATGATAGCTCGTCCCTTCGTCACGCAACGCCCGATCGATGATGACAAAATAGGGCGGCGGTCCCGAAGCTACGATCTGACCGGCCGACGTCAGGCTGACGAGCAGTCGGCAGCCGCTCGCGAACAATTCCTCCGCCACGAGGACTGCAAAAGCCGCACCCACGACCCGACCTATGATGCCGACCTCTCGCCCGGCAAGCGCGAATGTATCCAGTTCCGTGTGGTAACACGGCCAACCTGCAAAGCGGTTGGCTGTTCCCCTTTCGCGAAGCCTGCGCACGATATCGCCGTCGGGATCGAGGATGCATACTGCCGGCACTTGGATCGCCGGAAGATTCTTTTGGCGCCTCGCCTCACGCAACAGCGCGGAGGGCAAAAACACCGAGGGAGACGAGGTATGTTTGTTCTCAAGTATGGGAGGCATCGCCATCTCCGTCCGGCCCGGCGCTTGTATGATTGAGGGACATGGTTGGTGAATGATGGAAGCGGCTCCTGATGCCCGTTCGCGCCGCCCTGTTCAGGCCATCGCTTCGATCGGCAATCCGGCAGCCTTCCATTCGGGATACCCATCCTCGAGCCGGCGGACGAGATACCCACGCGAGCGAAGGGTTGCGACCGCCTCGAACGAGAGAACGCAGTAAGGACCGCGGCAATAGGCCACGATCTCTCGGCACGCCGGAAGCTCGCTCAAGCGGCGTTCCAGCTTCCCAAGCGGGATATTCAGCGCGCCCGGAAGATGCCCGAGAGCAAATTCGTCCTCGGGTCGCACATCGAGAACCGTGACGAGCCCGTCACGCAGCCTGGAGGTCATGTCTTCTCGTGTCACAGGCTCCAATGCGTCGCGAGCATGGAAGTAGTCGGTCATGATCCGAACGACCTCGGCCGAGTTCCGTTCGCCCACACGTCCGAGCGCCCGCATCAATTCAACGACTTCGGCATCGCCGGCGAGACGATACAGGACGTATTTTCCCCGGCGCTCAGTATCCACGAGCCGCGCGCGGCGAAGAATCTGCAAGTGGCGCGACGTGTTGGCGAAGCTCAGATTGGTCCGCGCCGAAAGTTCCTCGACGCTGCATCTGCCTTGGGCGATGTGTTCAAGCAGCTCCAATC
The DNA here is from genome assembly GCA_035308285.1 of Bradyrhizobium sp. Taxonomy (GTDB): domain Bacteria; phylum Pseudomonadota; class Alphaproteobacteria; order Rhizobiales; family Xanthobacteraceae; genus Bradyrhizobium. The sequence continues at coordinate 9,858 of DATGGY010000165.1, forward strand.
GGTGGGCGTGGCCGAGCGCCTGAGCCACTTGAGCCAGACTGGTAAAGATCTTTTGTTTCGGTCCGGTGCTTGACACGGCCTTCCCTCAGTGGAACATTCAGCAGAATGATTGAATGTTCTTATCGCGCGAATCCCAGGAGCGCAAGCCATGATCATACGTCAATTCCTGCATCAGGACCCCGTTGGCATCTCATACCTATTCGGCTGCGGGGGGCGCGCGACCGGCGCCGTCGTCGATCCGGTCGGTGAAATCGAGCCTTACCTGCGCGCGGCGGACGCTGCCGGCATGCGCATTCATTTTGTCATCGACACTCACGTTCATGCCGACCACCTCTCCGCGGGACGGCAGCTCGCGAAGGCGACGGGTGCCGAATATGTGCTAGGCGCGCGCGCGGACGTTTCGTTTCCTTTCAGAGCAGCACGCGACGAGGAGGTGCTTCCTCTTGGCAACGTCGCTGCGAAGGTGCTGCACACGCCGGGCCATACTCCGGAGCACATCTGCATCCTCGTGACCGATCGCACCCGGGCCGACGAGCCCTGGTTCGTATTGACCGGTCATACTTTAATGGTCGGCGACCTCGGACGCACGGAGCTTGCCGTCAGCGCCGAGCAAGGAGCAAAGGACCTATTCCAGAGCGTGCGCCGGCTCAAGACCCTGCCGGACTATGTGGAGGTGTTGCCGGGAGCCTATGCGGGCTCGGTCTGCGGCCGCAGTCTAAGCGGCAAGCCGTCGTCTACCATTGGTTTCGAGAAGCGACACAACGCGGCGCTTGGGATTTCAGACGAGAACGAGTTTATCCGCTTCATGCTCGCCGAGATTCCGCCGGCCCCACCAGAGGCGGCCGCGCTGCGGGCTGTAAATTCCGGCGCCACCGCTGCGGCGGCCTGAGCCGTGAGCGAAGCGGCGACCATTCCACAACCGACAAGCTCGAATGTCAGGCTCGGGCTCAAGGAAAACTGGCGGCAGTTCACGCTGCTCGTCCTGATCAATGCCTTTGTCGGTGGCATGGTTGGGATCGAGCGAACGGTCGTGCCGCTGATCGGATCGGAAGAATTCGGCATTGCCTCGGCGACGGTCGTCACATCCTTCATCGTGAGCTTCGGCGTGATCAAAGCCCTCGCCAACCTCGTCTCCGGTCAGCTCGCCGATACCTGGGGCCGCAAGCGCGTTCTTGTCCTAGGCTGGCTTGTTGGGCTTCCGGTCCCCTTCATGATTATTTGGGCGCCGAGCTGGGGTTGGATCGTAGCGGCCAATGTTCTACTCGGTATCAATCAGGGTCTCGCCTGGTCGATGACGGTGATCATGAAGGTCGATCTGGTGGGGCCCAAGTCGCGCGGCCTCGCGGTCGGCCTCAACGAGTTCGCCGGTTACCTCGCGGTCGGCGTCACGGCCTTTCTCACCGGATATCTCGCCTCGCGATACGGTCTTCGACCTGTGCCGATCTATCTCGGGGTCGGCTATGCAATCGTCGGCGCGCTGCTCTCGATCATGCTGGTTCGCGACACCCGCGAGCATGTTCGGCTCGAAGCGGCTGCGGCTTCGAAGCCGTCAACGGCGATGAGCTTCCGGGAAATTTTCGCGCTCACCTCGTTCGGTGACCGCAATCTCTTCGCCGCGTCGCAGGCGGGACTCGTCAACAACCTCAACGACGGCATGAGCTGGGGCATCTTCCCGCTGTTCTTTGTTTCGTTCGGCCTCGGCGTCGAACGCATCGGCATTTTGAAAGCGATCTACCCCGCCACATGGGCAATCCTGCAGGTCGCTACCGGCCCCCTGAGCGACCGCTGGGGTCGCAAGGGCCTGATTGTCGCCGGCATGTGGGTCCAGTCAGCCGGCCTGCTCCTTACCGCCATAACGCGCCAGTTCGAATGGTGGCTTGCCGGCAGTCTTCTGCTCGGAATCGGTACCGCGATGGTCTACCCAAGCCTGATCGCAGCCGTCTCCGATGCCTCGCATCCGACATGGCGGGCGCGCTCGCTCAGCGTCTATCGCTTCTGGCGCGATCTCGGCTATGCCATCGGCGCGCTTTCCGCCGGCATCATCGCTGACATTTTCGGAATGGCTTGGGCGATCGGGGCGATAGCCGCGCTGACCTTCCTTTCAGGCGCTATCGTTGCGGTGCTCATGCGAGAGCGTGTGGGAAATGCTTCCGCTCTTGCGCCAAATGCCAAAACCGCTCTGCCATTAAAATGACAAATGCCCCGCAAGATGGAGGCAAGCCAGTGCCAAAAACCTTGATCGAGAGAATTGTTGCGGTGGGGTCCGCTCTCGCCCTTATGCAAAGCGCGGCGTGGGCGCAGGCGCCCGCCGACGCCGACCGATACCCCTATGGGCCGCATATGATGTGGGGTGGAGGATGGTATGGGATGATGTTCGGTCCGCTGTTCATGCTTCTTACGCTCGCGGTGCTCGTCGCGGCCGTAGTCCTTCTCGTCCGCTGGGCCGGTGGACCTTGGCAGCAATTGCCGCCACCGCCGAGTCGTACGCCGCTCGACATTCTCAAGGAGCGCTTTGCCCGAGGCGAAATCGATAAAGACGAGTTTGAGCAACGCCGCCGTGTGCTCGGTGAATAAACTTCATCAGGTGAGAAAGGAAGCCTATGCAGATTCTGCTCATCCTCAACGATGCGCCTTATGGCACCGAGCGATGCTATAATGGCCTGCGCGTCGCCCTCGCGCTGATCAAGAGCGAGCCAGCGACTGCGATCACCATATTCCTGATGGCCGACGCGGTGGTGGCCGCGAAGAGCGGCCAGAAGACTCCCGACGGCTACTACAACGTCGAGCGCATGCTGAAGGGGGTGGTTGCCGGCAAGGGACAGATTCTCTTGTGCACCACCTGCATGGACGCACGCGGTCTTGCGGACGCCGAAATGATGGCAGGCGCGCGACGCAGCAATATGTCGGAACTTGCGAATCT
>DATGGY010000166.1:0-8444 GCA_035308285.1 Bradyrhizobium sp.
GGTCGCGATCGAACGGTAAGTCATCAAAGGACTCAATCTCCCGCAACTTGTCAAACCACGCCATTGCGTTCCCTTCGTTCACATGCAAGAAATCATATATATTCTCGATGCGGCACCCGCACCGAATGCGGTCTTCTTTGATTCCGGCCTGGCGAGCACATGAAAACGCTCTGCGTCCTGCAGCATTTTGAATCGGACTATCTCGGCTTGATGGAGGACCAGTTCGAAGGCCGCAACATCCGTTTCCGCTATTGCCGGCCGTTCACGCCTGGAGGCACGATCCCGGCCAAGGCCGATGGATATGACGGGCTCATTATTCTGGGCGCCGGACCGCTGGGAGTGGTCAGTGGTAATCTGATTCCCAGCCTCGGGCCGGAATTGCGGCTGATGCGCGATTTTCTCGCGCGCCGGCTGCCCATCATCGGCATCGGCATTGGTGCCTGCATACTCGCGACCGAGGCCGGGGGCGGCGCCGACGAAGCGCCGCTCCGTTTTGTCGTAGACACGGCCCGACGCGTCGCGCCGCAGGCGCTGAGCGGTCATTTGCCAGAAACGTTCCCGATCGCCGTGTACATGCGCGATCGCCCGGTGCTTCCCGCCGACGCCAACGTTCTTGCCGTGGATTCTATGGGCAAGCCGGTGCTCTTTCAGATTCGCGACAACTGCTTCGGGTTCCTCGGCCATCCGGGAATCAAGTCGGCGATGATCGAGGATCTGATCATGGAATTCGACGAAGTGCCTGCGGGAACTGCGGAAACGCTCACCGATTTGCGTGCTGCGCAAGGCAAGATCGCCGCCGGCTTGGGCGAAATCATGGTGGGTCTGATCCAAGCGACGCATTTGATGCAGCCGTCTCCTTAGGAACCGCTCTCTCCCGAACGACGAATATTTTTCCACCACCCTATAGCATATATTCAAATATTAGAATATGTGTATTTTTATAACCCGCGTTTCGACGGTCTGTCTGAGGGTCGCCTGCAGCGCAGAATCAAAAACAAGAATAATTTCAATGGGACCGAGGAATGGCGAAGAAGCTCATCATCATCATGGTCAATACCGACCCTCGCAATGGCGAGGAGTTAGGCGCGCCGTTCTTTCAGGCGACCGTCGCCGCGGCGATGGACTATGAGGTTGAGGTCATCTGCACCGCAACGGCGGGCCAGTTGATGAAGAGGGGTGTTGCCGAGAAGCTCGTGGTGAAGCCGGGATCGCCGAAGACGGTCTATGATTTCATCAAGGATGCGCATGGCGCCGGGGTGAAATTCTATTGCTGCTCCCCCAACCTCGATCTGTTCGACATGACCGAAGAAGATCTCATTCCCGAATGCGAAGGTATCGTCGGTGGCGCCAAGGTCATCGAGGAAGTGATGGAAAACGACGACGCGCGTGTGCTGACTTATTAAGGGCGACACACAGATGGCAAGTGCAGCGGCAGAGCGGACGACCATTGGCGACCCGGTATCGCCCGGTCCGGTCGTCCCCTACGAGAAGCTTGAAGAGGTGTTCGACGACATTCGCTCGCACATGCTTTATGAGCACGAGCTGCACGGCTGCCTCAACTGCGGCATCTGCACCGCGACCTGTCCATCGGCACATTATTACGACTATTCGCCGCGCGAGATCGTCCAGCTCCTGTGGACCGAGAATCTCGAAGGTATCTATGACGCGATGCAGGAAAAGATCTGGTCCTGCGCCCAGTGCTACACCTGTGCCGCCCGTTGCCCGTTCGAGAATTCGCCCGGCGGGCTGGTCATGATCATGCGCGAGGTCGCGATCAAGCATGGCATGCAGTCGGCAAAGGATGTCCTGCGGCCGTTCTCGCGCGTGCTACTGAAGGTGATCTCTACCGGTAACCAGCTCGCGCCAAACATGATCACGCGCGACGCCTTCCCGGATTGGGGGCCGAACGTGACCAAGGTCGATGCCCCGCTCAACATTTTGCGCAAGGCGATCCCGGTGCCGACCATGCACACCATGGATACGGCGTGGGAAGTTAATCTGAAGACGTCGGTCGAGCTCTACACCATCTGGGAGGCGACCGGCGTGCTCGATCAGCTCGAGACCATCGATGAGAATCTGTTCGACGTCGTCAACGACGTGATGGACGAGAAGCGCGAAGAGTACAACGAGTGGCTAGAGGAACAGGAAAAAGATTCGAACGCGGATGATTAGCAGAAAATAATTGCGGGCGACGATCAATGCCGAGGATCCATGGAGGAAACGATGGACGATAAACGTAACGACGGTCAGCCGGCGTTCACGGGATTCGGCGCCGAATGGCGCCCGTCCAACCTGACGCCGAGCGAGGCGCGGGCTGCTACCTCCTGGGTAGAGGCCAAGATCGACCGTCGTTCCATGCTCACCAATAAGGATCGTGTCCACGACATCCGCGATGCCATGTGGCAATTGGAGAAGGAGGGCGAGATTCTCGTCCACCGGATCGACGAGCGGCATGAGCCGGTGGTGGCGCGCACCCTTTATGGTTGGGAAAAACGCATCCCGACCACGAACCTCTGGCACCACAAGTCCTGTGGTCAGTGCGGGAATATCCCGGGCTATCCGTCGAGCGTGATGTGGCTAATGAACAAGCTCGGCGTGCGCTATATCGACGAGACTGATCAAACCTCGTGCACGGCGTGGAATTATCACGGCTCCGGCATCGGCAATGTGGTCAGTCTCGCCGCCGTATTTCTGCGGAACTTCCACCAGGCCTATGTGTCGGCCAAGGCGCAGGGCCTGCCGATCGGCACCTATTATCCGCTCGTCCATTGCGGAACGTCCTTCGGTAATTACAAGGAGATGCGCATCTTCCTGATGCACTCGGGCGAGCTGCGCGAGCAGGTGAAGAAGATTCTTGGTAAGCTCGGCCGCCTTATCGACGGCAAGCTGCTGATCCCCGAAGAGGTCGTGCATTATTCGGAATGGCTGCACGTGATGCGCGACCGCATCAAGCAGCACCAGGTCGTGGACGTCAGCGGCATCCGCGCCACCGTCCATCCGGCCTGCCACGTCTACAAGATGGTGCCCGAGGACGTGATTTATGACGAAACGGTGATGGACGGTAATCGCGTCGCCGTCTCCACCGGCCTGATGCAGACCCTCGGCGCGCAGGTGATCGACTACTCCACCTGGTACGATTGCTGCGGCTTCGGCTTCCGCCACATCATCGGCGAGCGTGAGTTCACCCGCTCCTTTGCGATTGATCGCAAGATCAAGGTCGCGGTGGAGGAGGCGAGGGCCGACGTGATGGTCGGGCACGATACCGGCTGCATCACCACGCTCGACAAGAACCAGTGGATCGGCAAGGCGGTCGACAAGGTCTATGCACTGCCGATCATGGCCGACTGCCAGTTCGCCGCGCTCGCTTTGGGCGCGCATCCCTACAAGCTGGCGCAATTGCACTGGCACGCCTCGCCGTTCGAGGGGCTATTGGAGAAGCTCGGTATCGATTGGCAGAAGGCCAAAGTCGAGTTCGAGGCCTACCTCGAGGAGGTCAAGGCCGGTCGCATCGAGACACTCTATGATCCCAAGCGCGCGATCACGTCGGGTCCGGGTTACGTCAAACCCCAGCCTGTCGCCGCCCTTCCTGGAGGTGCGGTATGAATCGTCCTGTTCTCATCGTTGGCGGCGGTCCGTCGGGGCTCTCGGCAGCCCATGCTCTGGCCCTGGCCGGCCAGCGCGTCGTCCTCGTCGACAAAGCTGAGCGGCTCGGCGGTGCGCCGATCCTCTCCGGCTATGCCAAATTGGTGCCGTCGGGCGAATGGGCCAAGGATGCCATCGGCGGCATGGTGCAGCGGGTCGAGAGCAATAAGCTTATCGAGGTCAGGAAGAACGCAACGGTCAAAGCCTTCGCCGGTGGCCCCGGCGAATTTCGCGCGACGCTGTCCGACGGTTCGCAAGTGGAGGCCGGGGCTACCATCCTGTGCACCGGCTTCACCCATTTCGATTCGGTCAACAAGCCGGAATGGGGCTTCGGCACCTATCCCGACGTCGTCACCACTACCCAGGTCGAGCAGATGTTCTCGTCTGGCAAGGGCGTGCGCTGTCCGTCCGACGGGCGCGAGCCCGAGCGGGTCGCCATTCTGCTATGCGTCGGCTCGCGCGACCGTCAGATCGGCCGCGAATGGTGTTCGAAAATCTGCTGCACTGTGTCGTCCAACTTGGCGATGGAGATCCGCGAGGCGCTGCCGAAGTGCAGCGTCTACATCTACTACATGGATATCCGCACCTTCGGTCTGTATGAAGGCCTCTACTACTGGGAGAGCCAGGAAAAGCACAAGGTCAAATACATCAAGGCGCGCATCGCCGAAGTGACCTCGGACGGCAAGCGGCTGATCGTGAAGGGCGAGGACACGTTGGTGAAGCGCCCGATCACTATTCCCTTCGACATGGTCGTGCACGCCATCGGTATGGACCCCAACGTTGACAACATGACGCTGTCCGCGGTGTTCGACGTGAAGCTGGAGAAGCACGGCCACATCCAGAAGGCCTCTACCTATTCCAGCATGTCGGCGACCTCGCGGCCCGGCGTTTTCGTCGCCGGAGCCGCGACGGGACCCGAGACCATCGACGACTCTATCGCGCAAGGACAATCGGCGGCGATGGCAGCGCTGACGCTGGTTCGAAGTGCTGTGCTGGAGGCGGCCGAGTGATGTGGGCGATCGGCAGCCATAAAGCCAAGGTGACGAGCGCGCCGGCGCGGCGGCCGGTGCTCGATCTGTCCGGCCCCAAGCTGCGGCGCGCGTTCGAGAACCTGGTCGATGCCGCCGACGACACCGGTGGTGTCGAGCGTTACGTCGGCGCGCTGGCACTCAAAGCCTCGCTGTTCGCGGAGGTGCTCGGCAAGGGTCAGGTCAGCGAATTGACCGAGCCCGAGTTCTACGATCTCGCCGCCTTTACAACGCCGGTGCGCCGGCGCATCGGCGCCTGGCTCGGCCGCGACGGTTTCGCAGCGATGCGCTCGCGCCTCGTCGCGTTGCTCGACGGCTGGTCCGATATCAATACCGCCGATCAACGTATTGGCGCATTTGTGGCGAGCTTTCCTGCCGATCGCGAGCACCGCTGGTCGCGCGATCTTGCCGCCGAGGTGCTGCACTTCACCGCGCCCGAGCGCTATCCTCTGATGACGCGCTGGATGTGGGACGCCAAGGTAAATACCGGTGTGCTGCGCGAAATCTGGTACAGCGATGGCAATGTCGAGCCGGGAACGATTGAGGTAGGCGATGGCTTTGCCACCTTCGCGATGTTGCGCGAGGAACTGGAAGGTTTTCTGCAGGCGAACGGCGTTTTCCGCGACCTTACATTCTATACCGACCTGCTCTGTGCCCACATCTACGCCGGCTACATCAACGACAGGGGCGGCCAATATCTGCACGCGGATTTTTGCGGTGGCGCCAAGGCCGACGCGATGGCGCACACGCGGCGAATGCTCGGGCTCGACGCCGTCGACACCGAGTCCGGCCGCACCCGCCTCAAGCTGATCGACGGCGAAGCCTACGTGCTCGGCGAACCGCGCCAGCTGAGTTCGTGAAGGAGCGACGATGCCGATCCACGAAAAATCGCTGATCCGCTCCGAGAATCTCGTCACACACGAGCAGTTGGAGATCGACGGCGTCGACGTTTCCGGGCACTGGAGCACGTTCATTACCTCGCGTGCCGTCACCGACTACAATGAGCAGATGGAGGAGGAGATCGCCGCGCTCCCGGGCGGCGAGTTCATCCACCGCTGCTGGCAATGCGGCTCCTGCACCAACGCCTGCACGGTCAACGCGATTAATCCCGACTTCAATCCACGTTACTGGATTTACCTGATCCGCATGGGGTTCGAAGACGAACTGCTGCGCGACAAGGACATTATCTGGCAGTGCGTCTCGTGTAACAAATGCACCTACGCCTGTCCGCGCGACGTCAATCCGGAAGGCGTGATGAAAGCGACAGCGCATTGGCTTGAGCTCAAGGGCCACACCGAGAAGAAGCCGTCCACAGTCTTCGACGAGGTTTTCTCCGAGCAGGTCTTCGCCACCGGCAAGATCGAGGATGGCCGGGTGCTGAAGCAGTTCTTCGCCCGCACTAAGCAGCCGCTTTTGCAGGACTGGCTCGTCGCGCTGGTGCGCGGCCTGGCCAGCCGGCTGCCGGTCGGCTTGCTGATGAAGCTCGGCCTCGCCACCCTGTTCCAGCCGCGCACCCGCGACTGGGGCGCCGCCAGCACCGCGATCGAGGAATATGTCGAAGAGTGCGAGATGGCCGCCCGCAAGGCGCTTCGGTTAGACGTGCAGGGAGCGGAGTGATGAGCGCCAAGTACAAACAAGTCGCCTATTATCCGGGCTGTGCGCTGGAAGGGACCGGGCATGCCTATAACCGCTCCACCAAGGAGCTTGGCAAGGCGCTGGGCCTCGACATCGTCGAACTCAAGAACTGGAACTGCTGCGGTGCCATGGAGGTCAAGAACGTCGACCCAAAGCTGCAGACCTATTTATCGGCGCGCAACCTCTCGATCGCCGAAGCTATGGGCTTCGATACCGTGATGGCGCCGTGCAACGGCTGTTACCACAATCTCAAGAAGGCCGAATACGATCTCGCCAATGATCCCGCCTCGCGCGAGGTCACCGAGAGGCTCTCGCGCAAGGCTGGGCACGAGACCTACGAGGCGGGCAAGGTCGAAACGATTCACGCACTCGACTGGATCAAACAAGCGATCGGCGAGGAAGGCCTGAAGGCGCGGGTGAGGAATTCGCTCAAGGGCCTCAAGGTCGCCAACTATTATGGCTGCATGTACACGCGCCCGCGCCACATCTTCCCGGAAAAAGATAAGGGGCCTGGCTCGGAATCGACGTCGAAGCCGCATTTCATGGACGATCTGCTGGCGGCTGCGGGCGCCGAGAACGTCGAGTATCCGCTCAAGACCGCTTGCTGCGGCGGTGCCCATACGCTGTCGGACAGCGACACTTCGACTAAGCTTGTGCTCAATCTTCTTACCACCGCGGAAGCGTGCGGTGCCGATGTGATCGCCACCGAATGCCCGACCTGCCACACTGGCCTGGAAATGCATCAGGTGCGCGCGGAAAAGGTGTTCGGCCGCAAGACCACAGTGAAGATTCTGTACTTTACCCAGCTTCTCGGCATGGCGCTCGGCCTGTCTGCACGCAAGGTCGGCGTACCCGAGAATTTCTCCGATTCCTCAGATCTTTTGCGCGCGCGGGGGCTCGGCTGATGGCGAATATCCACAGCACAAATCTCGACGACATCGCGGCACGTCTCGACGCGATGCTCGCGGCACCTGACGCCGCGCTCGTGGCGACGGCGCCGCAACGCGCGGACGAGTTGTTGGTGCTCGGCGAAGCGATCCTCGAAATCTGGCTTGCGGCGCGCGGCGAGACGCCAACGACGCGGGCCGTCGAAGGCTTCCGTCTGCTGGCGCTGCACCGCCAGGGCGCGCGGGGTGAGCCGAGCTTCAACGCCTGCCGCGAAACCTGCCGAGAACTCGTCTACCACCACAATCTCGTTAGCCTCGAGCCGGCGGATGCCGACGTCGCCCGCAGGCTGCGGCTCGGCGCCATGGTGGCGCGGCATCTGCAGCTTTTCATCGGCGGCAAGCTGGAGGTAGCAGGGCTCGGCGAGTTCTGCTGCGCGTCGCGGCCGCTGCGTCAACACGAAGCATCGGCGCAGCCTGTCGCAAACGTTTGATAAAGGAGGACTCGATGCCGACCGTCCGTGGCTGCAACCTTCCCGACGAGCTTCTCTACGACGTCGAGAACAACATCTGGTATCGGGAGAACGCCGACGGCACGGTGACGCTCGGCATGACGGCGGTTGCCGCGGCGATGGCGGGCCAGCTTGTCGCCTTCACCGCAAAGAAAGCTGGGCGCTCGGTGGACGCGGGCAAGTCGTGCGCCACTGTTGAATCCGGCAAATGGGTCGGGCCGGCGAAAATCGCATTCAACGCCGAAGTGGTCGAAGCTAACGACGCGCTGACCGGGACGCCCAAGCTCGCTAACGCCGATCCTTATGGCGAGGGTTGGATGGTCAAGGTGCGCCCGAAGGATTGGGCTTCCGCCAAACCGAGCCTCGTTCCGGGAACTGCGGTCGCTGCACCCTATGAAGCGAAGATGGCTGCCGACAATTTTGCTGGATGCGCTGGCTAAAGGAATGGACCGTTCGTGAATGAAATCGCCGAAACCAAGTTGACGATGGTGAGCCGCGGCCTCGGCGCGTTCGCGGCCGGGCAGTCGTATTTTTCTGGCGTGCTCGCGAGCCTGATCATCGCGATCGCCGCGACATTCCTGTCCGAGCATTACGGCGGACCAGTGATGCTGTTTGCGCTGCTGCTTGGCATGGCCTTTTATTTCTTGTCGCAGGAGGGGCGCTGCGTCGCTGGCATCGAGTTCGCTTCCAAGCGCATTCTGCGTGTCGCCGTCGGCCTGCTCGGTGCGCAGATCACGATCGCC
>DATGGY010000167.1:0-20642 GCA_035308285.1 Bradyrhizobium sp.
GGTCAGCCTGCTCTATGAGCGCGTGCTTCGCAAAGAGCACCAATCGGAGATCTGGGTTTCGCGTTGCCGGGTGCAGATCGGCGGCGTGCTCGACGCGCTGGAAAAGGCGCGCAGCTCCATCGCATCGCCATTCTGGTTCGGCGCCGCAATCGGCCATGCCGACATTGCGGTCGCCTGCGCGCTGCGATTCACCGGCGAGGCCCATGCCGGCGTGTTCGACGACGTGCGCCATCCGGCGCTCGCGGCGCATGCGGCGCGCTGCGAAGCGCTGCCGGTGTTCAGGGAAATCGTGCAGCCGCTGAAGCCGCCGAGTCGGGATTGATCTTGCTTACCCTCCCCTGGAGGGGGAGGGTCGACGCGACTGAAAGGAGCGGCGGGGTGGGGTGACAGTCTCTCCGCGCGAACAGCGCCCGAGTTGAGACATCACCCCACCCCGTCTCACATTTCGTTTCACTCCATGTGAGCCGACCCTCCCCCTCCAGGGGAGGGTGAAGAGAGAAATTTTCAGTCGTGGCCCCGATGAGCCACCGGGTCGCGCGAATGCGCGCCCGATGATAAACTCCGCGATATCCGGGAACGCCCTCGCTGTGGCCCCGCATTTCGCTGCGCTCTTGCGGGCTACACGCTCTTGCAGCGTATGACGAAACTCCAGAGTTTCCGCCAACTTAGCCCAACTGATTTGCCCGACGGATGCCTTGCGCAAATTCCTGTCCAGCCCCTCCGAAAAAAATATTTCGCTTTTCACGTCGGGCAAATCATCTCTACAAGCTCGCCCCGTCTCGCCTGAGAGAGGGGCGTTGGCCATCGTCACGAACGTTGGGCGGGATGCAGTGGACGCAGCAGTGTCGCAGACGAGCGGCGCCAATGCGGACGGCAAAGCCGTGTGGTCCTGACACCCCGACGCTGGTGTCAAGCAGGTCGCGATGCTTTCGCATCGTGACTTGCGATGGTGGCAAAAAAGCCCGGCTCACCAGGGAGAGCGCGGAGTAAGCCGTAAACCATTGCGCAGGGAATGCCGGGTAGGTCCGGTGAACCTGTGGTGAATTCGCTCGTGTGCTTTTCACTTTCGCACGCGAGGCTGCGGGTGCAGCGGGCACCCGGCATTCCCCGCGCCCTCTGTTTTCACGGGCGCGCGTTTCCGGCACAGCTCGGGCGTTTTGCGCCGCGAGGATGCGGAGGCGTGGCTGTTTGAAAATTGAATCGGGAAACCGCAATGACGGGTTGGGAACGTCGTGACTGTTTGACAGATTTGGATTGGGGTGCGCGGCAAACTCCGCCGTCGCCCCTGCGAACGCAGGGGCCCATAACCACCGGTGTCGGTCGTTGAAAGAAGGCATCTGCCTGCGGTGCTTAAACTGAGAAGCCGCGGCGTATGGGCCCCTGCGTTCGCAGGGGCGACGTGAGAGGTTCGCGGAGACGACCAAGTCAGAGAGACGCTACGCCCGCGCCGCCTTCTTGCGATATGCCAGATGCACCGCGCAGGTGCAGCCCGGCGGGTGCGACGCCAATTCTTTTGCTTCGACGTCGTTGGCGGGCGCAGCGGAAGACGGCGGTTGAGTTGGCATCGCTTCTCGCAAGCGACGATCCTGCGCCGATTGGTCCTGCGCGGGGATGTAGTTCAAGACAGGCGCGAGCCAGCGCTCGGCTTCTTCCACGCTCCAGCCCTTGCGCGCGGCGTAATCTTCCACCTGGTCGCGCTCGATCTTGCCGACGCCGAAATAGAAACTCTCGGCATTAGCAAAATAAAGTCCGGAGACGGAAGAGCCCGGCCACATCGCAAAGCTCTCCGTCAACTTCACGCCGCAGTTCTTTTCGGCATCGAGCAGCGCAAACAGCGTCGCTTTCTCGGTGTGATCGGGCTGCGCTGGATAGCCGGGCGCGGGGCGAATGCCGTGATACTTTTCCAGGATCAGATCGTCAGGCGAAAGCGCCTCGTCCGGCGCATAACCCCAGAATTCCCGACGCACGCGGGCATGCATGCGCTCGGAAAACGCCTCCGCGAGACGGTCGGCGAGCGCCTTGCACAGGATCGAGGAGTAATCGTCATTGGCCTTCTTGAATCGCTCGGCGACGATGTCCTCGCCGATTCCCGCCGTGACCACGAAGGCGCCAATATAGTCCGCCACGCCGGAACAGCGAGGCGCGATGAAGTCGGACAGCGCGGCGTTGAAGCGGCCTTCGCGTTTTTCGAGCTGCTGGCGCAGCGTGTGGAAGGTGGCGATCTGCTTGCCGCGCGCCTCATCGGCATAGACCACGATGTCGTCGCCTTGCGCATTGGCCGGCCAGAAGCCGATCGTCGCCTGCGCCTTGAACCATTCCTCCGAAATGATCCGTTCCAGCATCTTGCGCGCATCGTCATAAAGCGAGCGCGCGACCTCGCCGATCTTAGGATCGTCGAGGATGGCCGGAAAGCGCCCGGTCAATTCCCAGGTCTGGAAAAACGGCGTCCAGTCGATGTATGGCGCGAGCTCGGCGAGGTCATAATCCCGGAATGTCTTGATCCCAAGAAACGCCGGCTTCTTCGGCCGCTCTTTTCCAAAATCGATTCTAACCGCGTTGGCCCGCGCATCGGCAAGCTTCAAGCGCTTTTTGTCGGCCTGGGCCCGAAAATGCGCCGCGGAAATCTTGGCGTATTCGGCGCGTATCTCGGCGGCATAGGCCTCGCGCTTGTCGGGCGACAACAACGAAGAAGCAACGCCGACGGCGCGGCTCGCGTCGTTGACATGCACCACGGGGCCGGCGCGGTAGTTCGGGTCGATCTTGACAGCGGTATGGACGCGGCTCGTGGTGGCGCCGCCGATCAACAGCGGCAACTTGAGGCCTTCGCGTTCCAGCTCGGCGGCAAGGAAACTCATTTCATCGAGCGAGGGCGTGATCAGGCCGGAAAGTCCGATGATATCGGCGCCTTCGCGCCTGGCGGTCTCGATGATCTTGGTGGCCGGCACCATCACGCCGAGGTCGATCACCTCGAAATTGTTACATTGCAACACGATGCCGACGATGTTCTTGCCGATGTCGTGGACGTCGCCCTTGACGGTGGCGAGCACGATCTTGCCGGCGGAGTTGCGCTCTCTTCCGGAAATGCCGTTGGCGAGATTACGCGCCTTTTCCTCTTCCATGAACGGCATCAGGTAAGCCACCGCCTGCTTCATCACGCGGGCGGATTTCACCACCTGCGGCAGAAACATCTTGCCGTCGCCAAAGAGGTCGCCGACGATGTTCATGCCGGCCATCAGCGGACCCTCGATGACGTCGAGCGGGCGCGCGGCGAGCTTGCGGGCATCTTCGGTGTCGGCGTCGATATATTCGGTGATGCCGTGCACCAGCGCGTGCGAAAGCCGCTTGTCGACCGGCCAATCGCGCCAGGCGAGATCCTGGGCTTCCGTCTTCTTCTCCTTGCCGCGGAATTTTTCCGCGAGCGCGAGCAGCCGTTCGGACGCGCCGGGATCGCGGTTGAGGATGACGTCCTCGCAGGTCCGACGCAGTTCGGGGTCGATGTCGTCATAGACGATCATCTGCCCGGCATTGACGATGCCCATATCCATGCCGGCATGAATGGCGTGATAGAGGAACACCGAATGCATGGCCTCGCGCACCGGCTCGTTGCCGCGGAACGAGAACGAAAGGTTCGAGACGCCGCCGGACACATGGGCGTGCGGCAGGTTCTGGCGGATCCAGCGTGTCGCTTCGATGAAGTCGACGCCGTAATTATTGTGTTCCTCGATTCCCGTCGCGATGGCGAAAATGTTGGGGTCGAAGATGATGTCCTCAGGCGGGAAGCCGAGCCGGTCGACCAGGATGTCGTAGGCGCGCTTGCAGATCTCGGTCTTGCGCGCGAAGGTGTCGGCCTGTCCCGCCTCGTCGAACGCCATCACCACCACGGCCGCGCCGTGCCGTTTGGCGATCCTGGCCTCGTGGATGAATTTCTCCTCGCCTTCCTTCATCGAGATCGAGTTCACCACCGGCTTGCCCTGAACGCATTTCAACCCGGCTTCGATCACGTTGAATTTCGAGGAATCCACCATCACGGGAACGCGGGCGATGTCGGGCTCGGCGGCGGCGAGGTTGAGGAAGGTCACCATCGCCTTCTCGGAATCCAGCAAGCCCTCGTCCATGTTGACGTCGATGATCTGCGCGCCGTTCTCGACCTGGTCGCGCGCCACCTGGAGCGCGGCGGTGTAGTCGCCCGCGGTGATCAGCTTGCGGAATCTCGCCGAGCCCGTGACGTTGGTGCGTTCGCCGACATTGACGAAGGGAATTGCCGGCGTCAGCGCAAAGGGCTCGAGCCCCGAAAGCCGCAGGCACGGTTCGATTGCGGGAATCGCACGCGGCCGATGTGGGGCGACCGCGGCGGCAATCGCGGCGATGTGCTCGGGCGTGGTGCCGCAACAGCCGCCGACGATGTTGACGAGGCCGCTAGAGGCAAACTCGCCGATCAGACGCGCCATATATTCCGGGCTCTCGTCATACTGGCCGAATTCGTTGGGCAGGCCCGCGTTCGGGTATGCACAAACCAAAGTGTCGGCGACGCGGCCGATGTCGGCGATATGCGCACGCAAATCTTCGGCGCCCAGCGCGCAGTTGAAGCCGATGGTGATGGGTTTGGCGTGGCGCACCGAATTCCAGAACGCTTCCGGGAGTTGCCCCGACAACAGCCGCCCGGATTTGTCGGTGATGGTGCCCGACACCATCACCGGCACGTCGATGCCGCGTTGCTCGGCGATTTCGGCGATGGCGTAAAGCGCGGCCTTGGCGTTGAGCGTGTCGAAGATGGTTTCGACCAGCAAGAGATCGGCGCCGCCGTCCAGAAGCCCCTTGATCTGCTCGCCATAGGCTTTCCGCAGATCGTCGAAGGTGACGGCGCGGTAGCCGGGATTGGATACATCCGGCGAAATCGAGGCGGTGCGGTTGGTCGGGCCGATCGCGCCGGCGACAAAGCGGGGCTTGCCGTCTTCGGCGCTCACGCGTTGCGCGGCCGCGCGGGCGAGTTTCGCGCCTTCGCGGTTGAGCTCGTAGGCGAGGTCCGACATCTCATAATCGGCCTGCGCGATTGCCGTCGAGGAAAAGGTATTGGTGGCGACGATGTCGGCGCCTGCGCGCAAATAGGCGGCGTGGATGTCCTCGATCGCCTTCGGCTGGGTCAGGATCAAGAGGTCGTTGTTGCCCCTGACGTCGCGGTGAAAATCGGCAAAACGCGCGCCCCGAAACGCCGCTTCGTCGTATCCCAGCGCCTGGATCATGGTGCCCATGGCGCCGTCGAGCACGAGAATGCGCTCGCGGGCGGCGGCGAGCAAAGCGGTTCGTTTCGGCGAGACGCGCGCGGTCATCGGTCAGGCGGCCTTCTGTGCGCCGGCGGGGCGGATGCCGAGCAGGTGGCAGATCGCGAACACGAGGTCGGCGCGGTTCATGGTGTAGAAATGAAAGGTGTCGACGCCGCGCTTGGCGAGCTTCTGCACCTGGCCGGCCGCCACGGTAGCGGCTACCAGTTTGCGGGTCTCGGCGTCGTCGTCGAGGCCCTCGAATTTCTGCGCGAGCCAATCCGGCACCGTGGTGCCGGCGCGGGTCACGAAGGCTCTCGCCTGCTTGAAATTGTGCATCGGCATGATGCCGGGCACGATCGGAATGAAAACGCCGCCGGCGCGCACCCGGTCGAGAAAGCGAAGATAAAGATCGTTATCGAAGAAGACTTGCGTGATGGCGCGGCTGGCCCCGGCATCGACCTTGGCCTTGAGCATGTCGATGTCGGCGTCGAAGTCGCGGCTCTCGGGGTGCTTTTCCGGATAGGCCGATACCGAGACTTCGATATCGGAGAACTGCTTCTTGATGCCGGCCACGAGTTCGACCGAGGTCTGGTAGCCGTCGGGATGGGTGGAGAAGGGCGTGCCGATGCCGCCGGGCGGATCGCCGCGCAGTGCCACGATGTGGCGGACGCCGATGGCGTAATAGCGGCTGACGATGTCGTCGATCTCGCCGCGTGCGGCGCCCACGCAGGTCAGATGCGCGGCCGGCTGCAGCGTGGTCTCGTTAAGGATGCGGGCGATGGTGGCGTGGGTGCGCTCGCGGGTCGAGCCGCCGGCGCCATAGGTGACCGACACGAAGCTGGGCGCAAGCGGGGCGAGCCGCTTGATGGTCTCCCACAGGCTCCTCTCCATCTCCTCGGTTTTCGGCGGGAAGAACTCGAAGGAAATCGCGGGGTGTTTTTGCACGCGCTGTCCATCCGCTACCGACGGTGTAACCTCAGTCATGGCACTCACGAACTCCGCAAACGGTGGACGGCGTCGGTTGGCTCACACAGGCTAAAATAGGCGAAAGGGATCAGGGCATACAGCCCATCAGTTATGGGAAATTGCCCAATTCTGTGAAAAGGTACTCAGAAATGAAGTAATTTTTGCAGACGATGGGCAACGCGAAGAAGTGGCTGGAGGTGAACCAATTATCTAATATATATGATATAATTTCCAAATAGGCTAAGAAGGATAATTGTGGGCAATATTACAGGATTAATAAATAGGTACAATTTTGCCCACCGCTTGGGAATGACCGGTGGTCGGCGGCAGGCCGACGCGGGGCCTAATCTGCGTGGCCGAGGCCTTTGTGGCCTCGACCTTGGCGCACTAGGTTAGCGGCATGATCCCGCTTTCCGTCCTCGACCTCTCCGTCGTCACCACAGGCACCAAACCGGCCGCGGCGTTGCGCAACAGCATCGATCTGGCGCGTCACGTGGATGGGCTGGGCTATGTCCGCTATTGGCTCGCCGAGCACCATAATCTCGCTTCGGTCGCAAGCCCGGCGCCGGATGTGATGATTGGGCAAATCGCGGCGGTGACGAAAAACATCCACGTCGGCTCCGGCGGGGTGATGTTGCCGAATCATGCGCCGCTGGTGGTGGCGGAACGTTTCAAGATGCTGGAGGCGCTGTTTCCCGGCCGGATCGATCTCGGGCTTGGCCGCGCGCCCGGCACCGATGGCGCCACCGCATTTGCGCTGCGTAGCCGGCTCGATCGCCGCGAGGGCGACGATTTTCTCGAGCGGCTGCATGAACTGACGCTGTGGGAGACCCGCGATTTCCCGCCCGGCCATCCCTACAACAATGTGGTGGCGATGCCCGACGATACGCCGCTGCCGCCGATCTGGCTGCTCGGCTCCAGCGATTACAGCTCCGAACTCGCGGCCCAGGTCGGCATGGGCTTCGCGTTCGCGCACCATTTTGCCACCCATGACGCGATCGCGGCGATGACGAATTACCGCGCCCATTTCAAGCCGTCCGGCTGGCGCGCGGCGCCGCATGGCATTCTCGCCGTTGCGGCGGTGGCGGCCGAGACCGACGCGGAGGCCGAGCGGCTCGCCTCCTCGATGGATCTCAACCGCCTGCGCCGGGACCGCGGGCAATACCTGCCATTGCCGAGCGTCGAGGAGGCGCTGGCCTATCCTTATACGGACGCCGAGCGCGCCTCGGTCACGCGCAACCGCTCGCGGCTGTTTGTCGGCAGCCCCGCAACCGTGATGCAAAAGCTGCAGCCGATGATCGCCGAAAGCCAAGCCGACGAGCTGATGGTGATTACCGCGGTGTACGACCACGACGCGCGCAAGCGGTCCTATAGCCTGCTTGCGGATGTGTTTGGGCTAGCGAAGCGAGCAGCGGCGTAATCAAGCCGCTGTCACTCCCGCTTCTCGCTGAAGGTCGCGCGAAACGGATGGGCCGGGTAGACGCCGACGATACGGAATTCGCGGGAGAAAAATTTCAGCTCCTCGAGCGCAAAGGCAAGACCCCGGTCGTCGGGGTGGCCGTCGACGTCGGCGTAGAATTGCGTGGCGAAGAAGTTGCCGTCGATCATGTAGCTCTCGAGCTTGGTCATGTTGACGCCGTTGGTTGCAAAACCGCCCAGCGCCTTGTAGAGCGCTGCGGGGAGGTTGCGCACCCGAAAAACAAAAGTGGTGACCAAAGGTCCCGATTTTTGTTTGGCCCAACGCTCCTCGCGCGCCAGCACCACGAAACGCGTGGTGTTGTGGACTTCGTCCTCGACGTCCTCGGCCAGGATATCGAGGCCGTAAATTTCGGCCGCGAGCTTCGAGGCAATCGCGGCCCGGCTCTTGTCGCCGCGCTCGGCCACGTCTCGGGCGCTTCCCGCGGTATCGCCCGCGACAATCGGCTTGATGCCGAGTTTGCGGATGATGCGCCGACACTGCCCGAGCGCATGGACATGGCTCTCGACGGTCTTGATGTCGTTCATCTTGGCGCCGCGCGACGCCATCAACTGATGATGGATCGGCAGGAACCATTCGCCGACGATGAAGAGGCCGGACTGCGGCAACAGATGATGGATATCGGCGACGCGGCCGGCGACCGAATTCTCGATCGGGATCATGCCGAGATCGGCCTCGCCCGAGGCGATCGCGGCAAGTGCATCCTCGAAGGTCGGGGAGGGCAGCGCCTGCGCGTGCGGATAGGCCTCGGCGATGGCGATGTGGGAGTTGGCGCCCGGCTCGCCCTGGAATGCTATTTTCTTGGGTTTGGTCATGGTGCCTTGTATCAGCCGCTCAGTTTTTTGAAAGTATCCGGCGGGCGGTTTCGAGGTCGGCCGGGGTGTCGACCCCGCGCGGTACTTTGTCGACGATCATGACGTCGATCCGCATACCGGCCTCCAGCGCGCGGAGCTGTTCGAGCTTCTCTTGCCGCTCCAGCGCCGAGGGGGCGAGGCCGACAAAGCGCTCCAGCGCGGCACGCCGATATGCGTAAAGGCCGATGTGGTGGTAACGCGGCCCGTCGCCATAGGGCGCGGTGGCGCGGGTGAAATAGAGCGCGCGCAGCCGCCTTGGGCCGATCGGCGAGCCTACGGCCTTCACCACATTCGGGTTCAACGCCTCTTCCTCGGTGTGGATCTCCGCGGCCAGCGTCGCGATATCGACCGCGGGGTCGGCAAGCGGCGTCAGCACGTCGCGGATATTTTCGGGCGCGATGGTGGGAAAGTCGCCCTGCAGGTTGACGACGATCTCGGTGCGGCGTTCGGGGTCGAGCTTGCCTAGCGCCTCATGGATCCGGTCAGATCCAGACGGATGGTCGGTGCTGGTCATGACGGCTTTGCCGCCATGTGCCGTTACAGCCGCCGCGATCTCCGGCGTGTCGGTGGCGACCGCCACCCGGCCGATTCCGGCGGCTTCCGCCCGCCGCAGCACATGGACGATCATGGGCAGGCCCGCAATGTCCAATAGCGGCTTGCCCGGCAGGCGGGAGGAGGCCATGCGGGCGGGAATCAGTACCAAAATTCGAGGATTGGTCATCAGAGAGAGGTCTGGACCCGGTCGATAACAAGCCGGAAATATTGGGGATTGGTTGAAAGCCGGCTCATTTATACGGGTTGCCAGAGCACGGGCAAACCGATATCTGAACGTGGCTCGGGGTGCGGTGCGAAAGCCTGATTCCTGGCGTTCACCCGCGGCCGTTTCTCTCCGGCCTAAAGTCGACATTTCCGGCCTGGAGCCTGATCGAAAATGGACTCCTTCGAACTGAACAAGATTATCGGTGCCATTCTCGGCACCTGCCTGGTTTTGCTGGTGACAAGCTTCACTGCCAGCGCGCTATTCGCGCCCAAGATGCCCGAAAAGCCGGGGTTTGCGATCGCCGCGAAAGAGACGCCGGAAGGCGGCGCCAAAGAAGCCGCGCCGGCCCCGTCTGAGCCGATCGAAAAGCTGCTGCAGACGGCCTCGGTCGAAAAGGGCGCCGCGTCGGCGAAGAAATGCGGCGCTTGCCACGACTTCACGAAGGGTGGCCCCAACAAGGTCGGCCCGGACCTCTACGGGGTGGTTGGACGGGCGCGCGCCGGCATGGCCGGCTTCAACTATTCGGGTCCCATGAAAGGCATGGGCGGGACCTGGACCTACGGCGACCTCAATAAGTTCCTCGCCAATCCAAAGGGCTTCGTGCCCGGCACCGCGATGGGCTTTGCAGGTCTGCCAAAGGACAGCGAGCGCGCCGACGTCATTGCTTATCTGCGGACGCTTTCGGACAATCCGGTTCCGTTGCCGACGGCCGCGAAGTAGCTGCCAGCGCGCAAGGCCACGTAGTTTTGATTGCGAACGGCTGGGCTCTTGCCTGGCCGTTTTTGCATTCTATCAGGTCCTCACCGCCAACCACGTGGCACAAGGAGGCACCCCACTGGTAGCACTTTCGTGACCGGGACTTTTCGCCGCATTACGCGTGCTATCATGAGCAAAAAGCAGCTTAATCGGTCAAAACCATACCTTATATTGCGCCTCCAAAAGGCGCACGCAGCGACAAGGATTCTTCATTTGACACTCAACCGACGACACCTTTTGCAAAGCGGCGCTCTTGCTGCAATCGCCCCAGCGCTTGGCGCCACCGCTGGCCTCACATTGACCGGCCCTGCGACTGCGCAGAAATCGGCGGGCGAGCCTGCCTGGCGACACGGACTATCGCTTTTTGGCGACGTCAAATATCCGGCCGGCTTCAAGCGCTTCGATTATGTCAATCCCGACGCCCCCAAGGGCGGCATTGTCCGCATGATATCGCTCGGCACCTTCGACAATTTCAATCTCGTGGTCTCTGGTGTGAAAGGCAATCTCGGAGGCGCGGTTGCGCTGATCCATGAATCGCTGATGACACCGTCGCTCGACGAGGTCTCAACCGAATACGGTGCTTTGGCCGAGGCAGTCAGTCATCCCGCGGATTTTTCCTCAGTTACCTATCGTTTGCGGGCCGAAGCAAGATGGCATGACGGCAAACCAGTGACACCGGAGGACGTGGTTTTTTCGTTTGACGCGTTCAAGAAGCACCATCCGCAATATTCCGCCTACTACCGTCATGTCGTGAAGGTGGAGAAGGCCGGCGAGCGGGATGTCAAATTCAGTTTCGATGCGCCCGGCAACCGCGAGCTTCCGCAGATCGTGGGGCAATTGACCGTGCTGCCAAAGCATTGGTGGGAAGGTACCGACGACCAAGGCCGCAAGCGGGATGTTTCCGCCACGACGATCGAGCCGCCACTCGGTTCGGGCCCTTACCGCATCAAAGAGTTCGTCGCCGGCCGCACGATCGTGCTCGAGAAGGCAAAAGCCTATTGGGGCGGCGATCTCAACGTCAACATTGGGCGCAACAATTTCGATGAACTGCGGTTCGAATACTTCCGCGACTCGACAGTGGCCCTTGAAGCCTTCAAGGGCGATCAGGTCGATTGGCGTATTGAAAACAGTGCGAAAAATTGGGCCACGGCCTACGATTTCCCGGCCGTGACGGAAAAGCGCGTGTTGCTTGAGGAATTTCCGAACCGTAGCTCCGGCGTCATGCAGGCGTTCGTTCTGAATCTGCGCCGCGAACAGTTCAAAGACGCGCGGCTGCGCCGGGCCTTCAACTATGCCTTCGATTTCGAAGAGATGAACAAGCAGCTATTCTACGGGCAGTACATCCGCATCAACAGCTACTTCGCAGGAACAGAGCTTGCGTGCTCCGGCGTGCCACAGGGCGAGGAATTGGCGATTCTCGAGACGGTACGCGACAAGGTGCCGGCCGAGGTCTTCACCAAGCCATATGAAAACCCGATCGGTGGCAATCCCGAAGCGGTCCGCGCCAATCTGCGGGAGGCCGCGAGGTTGCTAAAGGAGGCGGGCTACGAGATCAAGGATCGCAAGCTGGCGGATCCGGCCGGTAAGCCCGTTACCGTCGAGATCCTGGTTCAGGAACCTGCCTTCGAACGCGTCGCGCTGTTCTACAAGCCGTCGTTGGAGCGCATCGGTGTGACGACGTCCATCCGCATCGTCGATGACGCGCAGTACGAAAATCGGCTGCGCAGCTTCGATTACGACATCATCATCCACTCCTGGCCAGAATCGCTTTCACCGGGCAATGAACAGCGGGAGTACTGGAGTTCGCAAACGGCCGACGTCCCCGGGGCGAGCAATTACATCGGCATCAAGAATCCGGCGGTCGATACGCTGATCGACCGGGTGATCTTTGCCAAAAACCGCAACGACCTGGTCGCCGCAACGAGAGCGCTGGATCGCGTATTATTGTGGAATCACTACGTTGTTCCGCAATGGAACTATCCCAGAGTTCGGACCGCGCGCTGGGACCGCTTCGGTCGACCTCCCGAACTACCGAAGTATGGCCAAGCGGCATTTCCGGCACTCTGGTGGTTCGATGCCGATAAGGCCGCCAGGATCGGCAAAAGGTCTTGATAGATTTTCCTCGCATGGCGCAATTCTCCCGCCGGCACACGCTCGGTCTCGGTGTCGGCGCGTTGGGTGCCTGCTGGCTGCACCCGGCGCGGTCGGCCGATGCCGGCAACGAAGCTCACGGGATATCGGTGTTCGGCGACCTGAAATATCCGGCCGACTTTCATCATTTCGAATACGTCAATGTCGACGCGCCGAAGGGCGGAACATTTTCGCTGGTGCCCTCGGCTCGCACCTACAATCAGTCCTATCAGACCTTCAATTCGTTCAACGCCTATATACTCAAAGGCGAAGGTGCGCAGGGCATGGAGATGACCTTCGCAGCCCTGATGGTGCGCGCCAATGACGAGCCCGATGCGATGTACGGCCTCGTTGCCAAATCGGTGCGGATTTCCCCGGACAGACTGACTTATCGATTCACGCTGCGGCCGGAGGCGAGTTTTCACGACGGCTCGAAGCTAACGGCGCATGACGCGGCGTTCTCACTGACCACACTCAAGGCCAAAGGCCATCCGCTGATCCTGCAGCAGATGCGCGACATGGTGAAGGCGGAGGCGGAAGACGACGCGACGCTCGTCGTCACCTTTGCCGAGAAGCGCGCGCGCGACGTGCCGCTCTATGTCGCGGGTCTGCCGATTTTCTCGAAAGCCTATTATGCGACGCGGCCGTTCGATGAATCGACGCTCGATATCCCGCTGGGCTGCGGGCCCTACAAGGTCGGGAAATTCGAGGTCAACCGCTACCTCGAATTCGAGCGGGTCAAGGATTGGTGGGCCGCCGGCCTTCCGGTCGCGCGCGGCAGTTATAATTTCGATGTCGTGCGCTACGAATTCTACCGGGATCGCGAAGTCGCGTTCCAGGGATTTACGGCCGGAAACTACCTGTACCGCGAGGAATTTACCTCGCGGGTATGGGCGACACGCTATGATTTTCCCGCCTTGAGGGACGGTCGCGTCAAGCGCGAGACGCTGCCCGACGACACTCCGTCCGGCGCGCAGGGCTGGTTCATCAATACAAGGCGCGAGAAATTCAAAGACCCGCGCGTTCGCGAGGCGCTGATCCAGGCGTTCGATTTCGAATGGACCAACAAAACCATCATGTATGGCGCCTATGCTCGCACCCATTCGCCGTTCCAGAACTCCGACATGATGGTGAACGGTCCGCCCTCGCCGGAAGAACGCAAACTGCTTGAGCCGTTTCGCGGCAAGGTGCCCGACGAGGTGTTCGGGATGCCGTTCGTGCCGCCGGTGTCCGATGGGTCGGGACAGGACCGCGCGCTGTTGCGCAAAGCGCAACAATTGTTGCAGGAGGCGGGACTGGTCATCAAGGACGGCAAGCGGCTGTTGCCCAATGGCGAGGCGTTCCGGATCGAATTTCTGGCCGATGAACCCTCGCTCGAGCCGCACCATGCGCCCTACATCAAGAATCTCGGCACGCTCGGGATCGAAGCAAGCTTGCGGCTGGTCGATCCCGTGCAATACCGTGCCCGGGTGGAGGATTTCGATTTCGACATGACGATCGAGCGCTTTTCCATGTCGGCGACGCCTGGCGATGGCATGCGGCCCTTCTTCTCCTCGCAGTCTGCCGCAACCAAGGGATCGTATAACCTTGCCGGGATCGCCGACCCCGTCATCGATGCGCTGATCGAAAAGATACTCAGTGCCGACAACCGCGCTGATCTGACGGTCGCCTGCCGTGCCTTCGATCGGGTATTTCGCGCCGGCCGCTATTGGGTGCCGCAATGGTATGCCCACACGCATCGGCTCGCTTATTGGGATATGTTCGCACACCCGGAAAAGCCGCCGCGTTACGCGCAAGGCGTCGGCGCTCCCGAAATCTGGTGGAGCGATCCGGCCAAATCGGCCAAGGCCGGACAGGCTAAATAGATCATGACCGCATACATCGCCCGCCGCATTCTCCTGATGTTCCCGACCCTGCTCGGAATCCTGTTCGTGTCCTTTGTCGTGGTGCAGTTCGCGCCGGGCGGGCCGGTGGAGCGCGTGATCGCGCAGCTCTCCGGCGCCGACACCGGCGGCATATCCCGGATTTCGGGCTCGTCGGGCGGCGATTTCGGCGCGCGCAGCCAGGTCGGCGCGTCATCGGATGCAGTCAACTCGAAATATCGCGGCGCCCAAGGGCTCGATCCCGATTTCGTCAAGAGCCTGGAGAAGCAATTCGGCTTCGACAAGCCGGCGCCGGAACGCTTCGCGTTGATGCTGTGGAATTTCTCGCGGTTTGATTTCGGCAAGAGTTATTTTCGCGATGTCAGTGTGCTGCAACTGATCAAGGAGAAGTTGCCGGTCTCGATGTCGCTCGGAATCTGGATGACGCTTCTCACCTATCTGATTTCGATCCCGCTCGGCATCCGCAAGGCAGTGATGGACGGCTCCAGATTCGACACCTGGACCTCGGCGGTGATCATCGTCGGGTTTGCAATACCGGGTTTCCTATTTGCGATCCTGCTGATCATCCTGTTCGCCGGCGGCTCCTTCTTCAACATTTTTCCGCTGCGCGGACTGACTTCGGACGGCTGGTCGCAATTTCCCTGGTACTGGAAGATCATCGATTATTTCTGGCACATCACCCTGCCGCTGATCTCGATGGCGCTCGGTGCCTTCGCCACCATGACGCTGCTCACCAAAAATTCGTTCCTCGATGAAATCCGCAAGCAATATGTGATGACCGCGCGCGCCAAGGGATGCAGTGAGAACCAGGTACTTTACAATCACATTTTCCGCAACGCGATGCTGATCGTGATCGCCGGATTCCCGGGCGCGTTCATTCATGCCTTCTTCTCGGGCTCGCTCTTGATCGAGACCATCTTCTCGCTCGATGGGCTAGGCCTGCTCGGCTTCGAAAGCGTATTGAACCGCGATTATCCGGTCGTGTTTGGGACGCTGTTCATCTTTTCGCTGGTCGGTCTTGTCGTCAATCTGATCTCCGATCTCGCCTATATGTGGGTCGATCCCCGGATCGATTTCGAGGCGCGGGAGGTTTGATGACGATCATCGCGCCTCCACCGGTCGAGACCACTATGCGTCCGCCGCCCGACCAGCCGGTTCCCGCCGCGCACCGCCGGTTCCGCCTTTCGCCGCTCAACCGCCGGCGCTGGCAGAATTTCAAGTCGAACCGCAGAGGTTTCTGGTCGCTGTGGATCTTCCTGATTCTGTTCTTCGTATCGCTGTTCGCCGAGTTGATCGCCAACGATCGCCCGTTCCTGATCAAGTTCGACGGTCATCTGTATTGGCCGGCTTTCGTCAGCTATTCGGAGACCACCTTCGGCGGCGATTTCGAGACTGCAGCCGACTATCGCGATCCCTACTTGCAGAAGCTGATCGCGGACAAGCGCGGCACCATCGTCTGGCCGCTGATCCGCTATTCGTACGATACCCACAATCTTGACCTGCCGACGCCCGCACCGTCGAAGCCGACCTGGATGCTGACGGAAGCGGAGTGCAGGGAAGTGGTGGTGAGGAAGCACCTCGATAGCTGCCGCGATCTCGAATACAATTGGCTCGGCACCGACGATCAGGGCCGCGACGTGGTTGCGCGCCTGATTTACGGTTTTCGTATCTCGGTGCTGTTCGGCCTCTGCCTCACCATCGTTTCGTCGATCATCGGCGTCGCCGCCGGCGGCGTGCAGGGCTATTTCGGCGGCTGGCTCGATCTCGGCTTTCAGCGTTTCATCGAGGTCTGGAGCGCCATTCCCTCGCTCTATCTGCTGTTGATCCTGTCGTCGGTGCTGGTGCCGGGCTTTTTTGTGCTGCTCGGCATCCTGTTGTTGTTTTCATGGGTGTCGCTGGTCGGTCTGGTCCGAGCGGAATTCCTGCGCGGCCGTAATTTCGAGTACATTCAGGCGGCGCGCGCGCTCGGCGTCTCCAACGCGGTGATCATGTTCAGGCATCTTCTGCCGAATGCCATGGTGGCGACCATGACGTTCCTGCCGTTCATCGTCTCGTCCTCGGTGATGACGCTGACCGCGCTTGATTTCCTCGGCTTTGGGTTGCCGCCCGGCTCGCCCTCGCTCGGCGAATTGCTGTCGCAGGGCAAGGCCAACGTCCAGGCGCCCTGGCTCGGCTTCACCGGCTTCTTCGCGGTCGCAATCATGCTGTCGCTTTTGATTTTCATCGGCGAGGCGGTGCGCGACGCCTTCGACCCGCGCAAGACGTTCAGATAGGACGCGGGCCATGGACGCCATCAACCAGCCGCTGCTCGACATTCGCGACCTGTCCGTGGCGTTTCATCAGCCGAGCGGCACCTCAACCGCGGTGGATCGTGTTTCGTTTTCGATCCGGCGCGGCCAGTGCGTGGCGCTGGTCGGCGAATCCGGCTCGGGAAAATCCGTCAGCGCCCTGTCGATCCTCAAGCTGTTGCCGTATCCGACCGCATCGCATCCTTCCGGCAGCATTCTATTCAAGGGGCGGGAATTGCTGACGATGTCGGAGCGCGAGATGCGCGGCATTCGCGGCAACGATATTTCGATCATCTTCCAGGAGCCGATGACCTCGCTCAATCCGCTGCACACGATCGAATCGCAGATCGGCGAAATCCTGCAATTGCACAGCGGCGCCGGCGGGGAAATGGTGAGGGCGCGCACGCTTGAGCTGCTGACGCAGGTCGGCATCCCCGATCCCAAGACGCGGCTTGGAAGCTATCCGCATCAACTATCCGGCGGCCAGCGCCAGCGCGTCATGATTGCGATGGCGCTCGCCAACGAGCCCGATTTGTTGATCGCGGATGAACCGACCACCGCGCTCGATGTCACTGTGCAGGCGCAAATTCTCAGCCTGCTCGCCGAGATTCGAAAGCGGCTCGGCATGAGCCTGTTGTTCATCACCCACGATCTCGGCATCGTGCGACGCATCGCCGACGTGGTCTGCGTCATGAATGGCGGCAAGATCGTCGAGCAGGGGCCGGTGGAGCAGGTTTTCACCGCGCCGAAGCACCCTTACACCCGCGCGCTGCTCGCCGCCGAGCCCAAGCCCGACCCGGCGCCGCCGCGGCCTGAATCGCCTGTGGTGATATCGGCGAACGATCTGAAGGTCTGGTTTCCGATCAAGCGTGGCCTCTTGCGTTCCGTCGTCGGGCACATCAAGGCGGTTGATGGTGTCAACCTTTCGGTGCGCAAGGGCGAGACGCTTGGCGTTGTCGGCGAGTCCGGCTCCGGCAAGACCACACTCGGCCTGGCGCTGTTGCGGCTGATTTCATCCGATGGCCCCATCGTATTCTTGGGCAAGCCGATCCAGGGTTTGCGATTCAAGGCGATGCGCCCCTTCCGGCGCGACATGCAGATCGTGTTTCAGGACCCGTTCGGATCCTTGAGCCCGCGCATGTCGGTCGGCGACATCGTGGCCGAAGGCCTCAGCGTGCACCAGAAATCCCTTTCGGAAGCCGATCGCGAGGCGCGTGTGATCCGGGCGCTGCGCGATGTCGGCATGGATCCGGCAACGCGCTTCCGCTATCCGCACGAATTCTCCGGCGGCCAGCGCCAGCGCATCTCAATCGCGCGCGCCGCGGTGCTGGAGCCCAATTTCGTCGTGCTCGATGAGCCAACCAGCGCGCTCGACATGCTGTTTCAGGCGCAGATGGTCGATCTGTTGCGCGAATTGCAGCGCAAGCGTGACCTGACCTACATGTTCATCTCGCATGATCTACGGGTCGTGGCCTCGCTCGCAAGCCATTTGATCGTGATGCGCCAGGGCAAGGTGGTGGAGGAGGGGCCGGCTTCGGCTTTGTTCAAGAACCCGAAGACCGACTACACCCGCGCCTTGTTCGCCGCCGCGTTCCGGCTGGAAACCGCCAATGGCGGCGCTGTCGCGGAGTAATGTCGGCTTGCTACCGACGCTAGGTAAGCCTAGCCCATCCGCTTGATCGAGGTGATCTCGCTGCCCGAGGCCTTGATCCGCGCGATCGCCTCGCGCGTGTTTTCGATCACGGTGGCCATGTGGTGGGCGTTGGCGTGAACGATGGTTTCGGCATCGCGCACGATTGCGACATGGCCCTTCCAGAAGATCAGGTCGCCGCGTTTGAGCTTCTTCTCGCTCGGGCTCAATTCGCTGCCGAGACCGTCCTGCTGCATGTCGCTGTCGCGCGGGCAACCGGTGCCCGCGGCGTTCAGCGATACCTGGACGAGGCCGGAGCAATCGATGCCGAGGCTGGTTTTGCCACCCCATAAATAGGGTGTGCCTGCAAAGCGCTCGGCGACCGCCACGAAATCGGGCGCATAGCTGTCGGTCAGGCCAACATGCTGCCGCGGCAGATACCAGCCCTCGCGCGTGACGGCGAATGCGCCCTCTTCGCGCGATACCGCGAGCCGCGTGCCCATGACCAGCGTCTCGACCGGCTCAAGTTTGATGGAGGGGCCGGGGAAGGCGAAGGTCCGCAGGCTGGTAACCTTGTGAGTCGGCGCACTTGAGGGCTTGGTCAGCGCGCGATCGGGGAGCCAGCCGACATAGCCATCGCTGGTCAATTGCCCCCAGGCCCAGCCTTCGCCGTTGCGGTCATAGATCATGGCGCGCTCGCCTTTGAGGGCTTGCGTGGCGAGCTCGGCGCCCGCCGACGGCGCGCAGCGTAACGGCGCTATCGCGTCGGCGATCTCGAATTCCTCGCCGGCGACGAAGCGCTTCGCCGGAACCTTGCCCTCCAGATATTTCGCGGCAAGGTCTCCCCGTGCCGGCGTCAGGCGCGGGTCATCCATAGCGGTCGCTCAAAAGTTTGTAGATGGCGCGTGCGGCCTGGCATTCGCCGCCCTCCGGCCGAGCTGGTTTGGCCGACGGCGTCCAGCCATAGATGTCGACATGCAGCCAGCTTGTCGCGGCCTCGACGAAGCGTTGCAGGAACAGCGCGCAGGCGATCGAGCCTGCGAAGGTGCCGGACGGCGCGTTGTTGACATTGGCGACTTTGGAATCGAGCCAGCTATCGTAGGGCGGCCAGAGCGGCAGCCGCCATAGCGGATCGTTCTCGCGTTTGGCGCAAGCCGAAAGCGCCAGCGCCAAATCCTCGTCGTCGGTATAGAACGGCGGCAAATCCGGACCAAGCGCTACCCGCGCGGCGCCGGTTAGCGTGCCAAGATCGATCAACAGATCGGGTTTCTCCTCGCAGGCCAACGCCAGCGCATCCGCCAGCACCAGCCGTCCTTCGGCGTCGGTATTGCCGATTTCCACCGTCAGGCCCTTGCGCGATGGGAATACGTCGAGCGGACGAAAGGCGTTGCCGGCAACGGCATTCTCGACCGCCGGAATCAGAACCCGCAGCCGCACCTTAAGCTTGGCATCCATCACCATTTGCGCCAGCGCCAGCACGTTGGCGGCCCCGCCCATATCCTTCTTCATGATCAGCATGCTGCTGGAAGGTTTTAGGTCGAGCCCGCCGGTATCGAAGCAAACGCCCTTGCCGACCAAGGTCACCTTGGGGTGGGCAGGATCGCCCCAGATGAAATCGATCAGGCGCGGCGCGCGCGATGACGCCATGCCGACGGCATAAACAAGCGGAAAATTCTGTCGCGTCAGATCGTCACCGACCACGCAGTTGAAATCGGCGCCGAAGCGGTGCGCGAGCGTTCGCGCTGCCAGCGCCAACTCCTCCGGCCCCATGTCATTGGAAGGCGTGTTGATGAGATCGCGGGCAAGCGCGGCTGCCTCCGCAATCCGCGCGATGTCTGCGACGTCAACGCCATCGGGGGGTACCAGCTTGACCTCGGGCGCATCGGTTTTCCGATAGCGGCCGAAGCGATAGCTGCCGAGCGCGAAGGCAAGCGCAGCAAGGCGTGCGTCGTCCGCCGCCACTTTGGCGAAGCGATAGACCCCCGGCGGCAGCAGGCCCGGCAACTGACCGGGCCGGAACGGGTCGCGAGATTTGCTGGTCTCGTTGTCCAGCCCGAACAGGACCTGCGCGATCCCGCCGTTGGTGGCGGGCAGCGTCAGATAGGCGCCCGGTTTGGCCGAAAAGTCGTTGGCGCGTGCAAATTCCCGCGCCTGCGCCGGCAAGTCGGCCGAGATCGCATCCCACGTCGCCTTGGTCGCAAACGTAATGGGAATGGCCGGCGTCGCCTGTGCGGTCTCAAACACGGAATGCATGTTTCTCTCGGTCTTCAATTGAAACGGGCGGCGACAAAGCGGCGCGTTGTAGCGCGGCCCGGCGGGCTTCCTGAGTTCTACAATGGCATATGAAGTCAAACCAGAGCGAATGAAGGCGGCCCCCTACACGTTTTGGGGCGACCGTGATAGCCTCACGCGAACGCGACCGGGAGTGGAGTGATAATGGCCAGGAAGGGTTTGGGCGGCCGGCACCGCGACACGACGGGCCGCATCGAAAAAAGCACGGCAACACGCGCGTCGGCACATTGCGCAGGACCCATGGCAAACACTTCGCGAAAGGCCGGCGCAAGGACATGATGCTGAAAAGCCTGCTGGCCGAGACCGGCACGGACTCGCCTCACGCTAATTTTCGCAAGCATCATA